>JBLMWU010000221.1:0-39435 GCA_050257395.1 Gemmatimonadota bacterium
AGATCACGTCTGGGTCGCTGCGGTCCACCTCGGCCAGGAGGCGTTCCCAGAAGGGCAGTGGCTTGGTGTGGGGATTGTCCACCCGGAAGATCCTGATCCCGTGGTCCATCCAGTGCCGCACGATCCGCAGCACCTCGGCGTAGAGCCCCTCCGGATCGTGGTCGAAATTGAGCGGGTAGATGTCCTGGTACTTCTTGGGCGGGTTCTCCGCGTAGGCGACCTGGCCGTCCGCCCGGGTGGTGAACCATTCCGGGTGCTCTTTCACCCAGGGGTGGTCCGGGGAGGCCTGCAGGGCCAGGTCGATCGCGACCTCCAGGCCCAGCCCGCGGGCGCGGGCCACGAACGCGTCGAAGTCCTCGAACGTGCCCAGGTCCGGGTGGATGGCGTCGTGGCCGCCGTCCGGGGAGCCGATCGCCCACGGCGAGCCCGGGTCGCCCGGCCCGGCGTCCAGCGTGTTGTTGCGCCCCTTGCGGGCGGTGGTGCCGATCGGGTGGACCGGCGGCAGGTAGACGACGTCGAAGCCCATGGCCGCGACCGCGTCCAGCCGCCGGGCCGCGGTCCGCAGCGTCCCGCTCACCGGCTCCCGGCGGCCCATCGGGTCGTCGCGGACCCCCTCCGAGCGCGGGAAGTACTCGTACCAGGAGCCGTACAGGGCGCGCTGCCGGTCCACCCGCAGCGGGTACCGGCGGGACCGGGTCACCAGCTCCCGCAGCGGCCACTGCGCGAGCACCGCGGCCACCTCCGGGTCCGCGGCCGCGGACAGCCGGTCCCAGGGCGGGATGCCCGGGTCACGCAGCCGGGCCGCCACCGCTGCCAGCAGGGACCGGGCCGCGCGGGCGTCCCGGGCCGCCAGCGCGACGCTGCCCCAGCGGGCCCCGGGCCGGCCGCCTGCCGGGTCCTGGGCGGCGGAGGCCGGGCGGATCGCCCGGGCGGCCCGCTCGAACAGCAGCGCGCCCTCGATCATCATCAGCTCGACGTCCTGGCCCCGCGGGACCTTGATGCCCGCGTCGTGCTGCCAGTGGGCGATCGGATCCCCCCACGCCTCCACCTGGAACCGCCAGGGCCCCTCGCCGCCGGCGGTCAGCTCGGCCCGGTACCGGTCGGTGCCGGGGACCGTCTCGGTCATCCGGGCGGGTGGCTGGCGCGCGCCGCCGGGCGCGAACAGCACCGCCGCCGCGCCGAGCATCTCGTGGCCCTCGCGGAACACCGTGGCACTGACCTCGAAGGTCTCCCCGGCCACGGCCTTGGCAGGGCGGCGCCCGCATTCCAGGACGGGCTCGACATCCAGGATGGGAATGCGTCCGATCACTCGCCAACGTTACCCGTCCCCGCCCGGATGATGCCCGCCGAGCCGGCCCTGTCCCGGCTTTTCCGCGGCGCCCGGCCCGGTCCGCCGGGCCGGCCCCCGGAATTTTCGTTCCGGATATGTAAATAGTGCCTTTCAGTCATGTCCTTTATTAAGAGGTGCCGCAAGGTAACACCGAGGCCAAGGCGGCGGGTGCGGATTCGCAGCACGCCGGTGGTCAGGCTAGGGTCGCTCTGCGTGAGAGCCATCCGCCGCTTCACCATCCGCGCCGCACTGCCGGAGGCGCTTGCCCCCGTGCGCGAGCTGATGCTGAACCTCCGCTGGTCATGGCACGCGCCCACGCGGGAGCTGTTCGCCGCGATGGACCCCGCGGGCCGCGAGGAGCTCGGCCGTGACCCCACGTCCCTGCTGGGCGAGGTGCCGCCAGAGCACCTGGCGAGGCTGGCCGCCGACCCGGAGTTCCTGCGGCGGCTCGGCGCCGCCACCGACGACCTGCACGAGTACCTGGCCGGGTCGCGCTGGTACCAGACGAACGCGGAGATCGCGGAGGCCGCCCCGGCCGCGGTCGCCTACTTCTCGCCGGAGTACGGGATCGACGTCACCCTGCCGCAGTACTCCGGCGGGCTGGGCATCCTGGCCGGCGACCATCTCAAGGCCGCCAGCGACCTGGGCGTGCCGCTCATCGGCGTGGGCCTGCTGTACCGGCACGGGTACTTCACCCAGTCGCTGTCGCCGGAGGGCTGGCAGCTCGAGCGCTACCCCGCGGGCGACCCGAACGGCCTGCCGCTGACCCTGCTGCGGGACGCCGCCGGCCTGCCGGTCCGGATCACCGTGACCCTGGCCGAGGGCGCCGTGCTGGCGGCGCACATCTGGCTGGCCCAGGTGGGCCGGGTGCCGCTGCTGCTGCTGGACTCCTACGTGGAGGAGAACGACCCGGCGCTGCGGGAGGTGACCGACCGGCTCTACGGCGGCGGCACCGACCACCGGCTCCGGCAGGAGCTGCTGCTCGGCGTCGGCGGGGTGCGGGCGGTGCGCGCGTTCTGCGACCTGACCGGGCACCAGCCGCCGGAGGTCTTCCACACCAACGAGGGCCACGCGGGGTTTCTCGGGCTGGAGCGCATCCGTGAGTACGCGGCCCAGGGCATCGGCTTCGACGAGGCGCTCGAGCTGACCCGGGCGGGCACGGTGTTCACCACCCACACCCCGGTGCCCGCGGGCATCGACCGGTTCCCGCGCAGCATGGTGGAGCGCCAGTTCTCCGGGGAGCCGTGGGAGCCGGCGCTGCCCACCGACCGGGTGCTGGCGCTGGGCGCCGAGACCTACCCGGGCGGCGACCCCGAGGTGTTCAACATGGCCGTCATGGGCATGCGGCTGGCCCAGCGGATGAACGGGGTCAGCGAGCTGCACGGCGAGGTGGCCCGGGGCATGTTCGCCGGGCTGTGGCCCGGGTTCGACACCCGCGAGGTGCCGATCGGCTCGATCACCAATGGCGTGCACGCCGCCACCTGGGTGGCCGGGGAGATCCTGGGGCTGGCCGAGGGCGCCGAGACGCCCGGGTCCGCCGAGCTGCCCGAGGACCGCCAGGTCTGGGACCGGGTGGCGGCGGCCGAGCCGGGCCGGATCTGGGAGATCCGCCGGCTGCTGCGGGCCCGGCTGGTGGCCGAGGCGCGGCGGCGGCTGCACACGTCGTGGCGGCAGCGCGGCTCGTCCGAGGCCGAGCTGACCTGGATCGCCGACGCGCTGGACGCTGACGTGCTGACCATCGGGTTCGCCCGCCGGGTGCCCTCCTACAAGCGGCTGACGCTGATGCTGCACGACCCGGAGCGGCTGGCGGCGCTGCTGACCCACCCGGAACGGCCGGTGCAGCTGGTGATCGCGGGCAAAGCCCACCCGGCCGACGACGGGGGCAAGCGGCTGATCCAGCAAATGGTCCGGTTCGCCGACGACCCGCGGGTGCGGCACCGGATCGTGTTCCTGCCCGACTACGACATGGCCCTGGGCCGGGCCCTGGCCCAGGGCTGCGACGTGTGGCTGAACAACCCGCTGCGGCCGCTGGAGGCCTGCGGGACCTCGGGCATGAAGTCCGCGCTGAACGGCGGCCTGAACCTGTCCATCAGGGACGGCTGGTGGGACGAGTGGTACGACGGCGAGAACGGCTGGGCGGTCCCGTCCGCGGACGGGGTGGCCGACCCGGGGCGGCGGGACGAGCTGGAGTCCGCGGCCCTGTACGACCTGCTCGAGCAGACGGTGACCCCGCTGTTCTACGAGGCCCGCAGCCAGCAGCTGCCGCTGCGCTGGCTGGAGATGGTGTCGCACACGTTCCGGGCGCTCGGCCCGCGGGTGCAGGCGTCCCGGATGGTGCGCGACTACGTGACCAGGTTGTACGTCCCGGCTGCGCAGGCGTCCCGGCGGCTGGCCGGCGCCGGCGCCCTCAACCCCGGCGGCGGCTCGCCCGCCGCTGAGCTGGCGGCCTGGAAGCGGCGCGTCGCGCTGGCCTGGCACGGGATCCGGATCGAGCACATCGAGGCGGACGACGGCATCCTGGGGCCGGGCCACCCGCTGGCGGTGCGCGCCCAGGTGGCGCTCGGCGAGCTGTCCCCGGACGACGTGGCCGTCGAGGTGGTGTGCGGCCGGGTGGACGACGACGACGAGATCGTGGAGCCGCAGGCGTGGCCGCTGGCGCTGGACACCCAGCCGGGCGAGGGCGGCACCGCCCGCTACGCGGGCCACGCCGAGCTCGGCCGCCCGGGCCCGTTCGGCTACACGGTGCGGGTGGTCCCGCGCCACCCGCTGCTCGCCTCCACGGCCGAGATGGGCCTGGTCACGCTGCCTGAGGCACCGGCCGGGATGACCAACGGCGATCTCCGCTGAGCCGCCCCAGCGGCCCCATAAGCCGTCAGCAGCACCACGTGTGACGACGGAGAGCAACGTAACGGTTACGTAACGTACGTGAAGCGGCTTGCTTTGCGTGACGTCCACGTGATACGTCCTGGTCAGCGGCGTTTAACGTCGCCATGCCCGGGACGGGAATCCAGCGAAGGGCCTGGGGGGCCGTGACAGTGATCATCACGAGGCGCCACCGTGCGCCCGGCAATGTCACTTTCCGTAGCCGAGCATTCACGTCACGCGAAGGGACAGCGTCACCATGAGGTCAGACACCCGCCCTGAGAACCGCCTGCTGACGCCGGCGGAGGTCGCCGCACTCTTCCGGGTAGACCCGAAGACAGTCACCCGCTGGGCACAGCAGGGCAAGCTCAGCGCGATCCGGACCCTGGGGGGGCACCGCCGCTACAGCGAGTCGGAGATCCAGGCCTTCCTGGACCGCACCCAGCAGGTGCCGGTGCCGCGGGGCGTGGACTCCTAGCGGCCCGTCCGGGCACGCGGTGCTGCCCGGTCACCGGCCGCAGGCCAGGCGGCCCGGCCGGTGACCGGGCGCCGCCCAGCGCGGGCGGCGGCCTCACCGGGCACGGAAGGGGGCTCGCGTAGGATCGGGGCCCCCGGCACGGAGAGGTGAGGCATGGGCGAGTTCGTCCGCGTGGAAACCGAGCAGTCGATCGCCACCATCCGGCTCGACCGGCCGCCCATGAACGCGCTGAACGGCCAGGTCCAGGAGGAGATCGCGGCGGCGGCCGCCCAGGTCAGCGCCGACCCCGCGGTGGCGGCCGTGGTCCTGTACGGCGGCGCGAAGGTGTTCGCGGCGGGCGCCGACATCAAGGAGATGGCGGAAGCCACGTACGCCGCCATGGCCGCCGACTCCCGGCGGCTGCAGGCGTCGTTCACCGCGGTCGCCAGGATTCCCAAGCCGGTGGTCGCCGCGATCACCGGGTACGCACTCGGCGGCGGCCTGGAGCTGGCGCTGTGCGCGGACTTCCGGGTCGCCGGGGAAGGCGCCAGGCTGGGCCAGCCGGAGATCCTGCTGGGGGTGATCCCCGGGGCGGGCGGCACCCAGCGGCTGCCGCGGCTGGTGGGCCCGGCCCGCGCCAAGGACATCGTCTTCACGGGGCGCTTCGTGCCCGCGGCCGAGGCACTGGCCATCGGCCTGGTGGACCGGGTGGTCCCAGACGCCGAGGTCTACCAGGCCGCGCGTGACCTGGTGGGGCGGTACGTGGGCGGGCCCGCGCTGGCGCTGCGCGCCGCCAAGCAGGCCATCGACGACGGCCTGGAGACCGACCTGGACACCGGGCTGGAGATCGAGCGGCTGCAGTTCGCCGGCCTGTTCGCTACCGAAGACCAGCGGACGGGAATGCGGAGCTTCATTGACAATGGTCCGGGTAAGGCCACATTCGCCGGGCGCTGACCCGCCCGGGCGGGCGCCCATCCGGCGGGCGGCGCACCGTGCACACGACAGGAAGCAGCGGACCCGATGAGCGTGATTGACAGCGGGCCGGGAGCGCGCGGGCGGCGCGCCCGGCAGGCCCGGCCATGACCAGCCCCGGCAGCGACGACCTGTCCCTGGACATGGTCGCCGCAGCACTCCGGGCGGACAGCGCCGACGTGGCGGTCTACGCCCGGGTGCTCACCGAGTCGCTCGGCGGCGCGCTGCCGCCGGACTGCGTGCAGATCGACCGGGACCGGTCGCTGGCCGACCGGATGCAGGGCCGGCCGGGCCAGGTGTCCAGGATCACGGTCCGGCTGGGGGACCAGGTGATGACCCTCGGCGTGCGCGGCGGCCGCCCGTCCGCCGAGATCTGCCGGGAGGTGCGCGGCGTGGTGCTGTCCCGCCAGCCGGTGGGCGTCCAGGAGTGGGCAGGTGAGCTGGCCAGGGCGCTGGTCCAGCACGCGCAGCAGAACGCCCAGGCCGCCCAGGCGCTGCGCAAACTGGTGCTGGGGACGTAACGCGGCGGCCGCGGGCAGGACCTGCCGGGCAGGTGGCCACACCGGCGCGGGGGCGCATATCGGCAGGTCAGCGACAGCAGAGTGGAGGTACTCCGTAGTCTGGGGGATGCGATGAGTGCGGATGACCAGATGCCGGACAGGCTGGGGCCCTACCGCCTGCTCGAGCGGATCGGCGAGGGCGGGATGGGTGTCGTCTACCTGGCCTCCGACGCCGCGCACCGCGCCGTGGCCGTGAAGGTGCTGCGGCCGGGGGTGGCCGCGGAACCCACCGCCCTGCGGCGGCTTGCCCGCGAGGTCGAGACGATGCAGCGGGTGCGCAGCCCGTTCGTGGCCGAGGTCATCGACGCCGACCTGGCGGTTGACACGCCCTACATCGTCACCCGGTACGTGGACGGTCACACTCTCGACCAGGTGATCGCCGCCCACGGCGCGCTGCGCGGCGCGGCCCTGGCGGGCCTGGCGCGCGGGCTCGCCGACGCGCTGGCCGCCGTGCACGCCGCGGGCGTGGTCCACCGCGACCTCAAGCCCAGCAACGTCATGATGCTCGGCGGCGCCCCGGTGGTCATCGACTTCGGCATCGCCCAGGGCCCCGACGCGACCCGGCTGACCATGACCGGCATGTTCATGGGCACGCCCGGCTACCTGTCCCCGGAGGTCATCGAGGGCCAGGCCAGCAGCGAGGCGTCCGACGTGCATGCCTGGGGCGCGACCGTCGCGTTCGCGGCCACCGGCCGGCCGCCGTTCGGCACCGGTGCGTACGAAACCATTTTCTACAAGATCGTGAACGGGCAGCCCGACCTGGACGGCGCCCCGGCTCCGCTGCTGCCGCTGCTGGCGGCGGCCCTTGCCCGGGACCCCGCGCACCGGCCCGCGGCGATCCAGCTGAGCGCGCTCGCCGCGGTGCTCGACCCCGTCTCCCTGGTTCCCGGGCCCGCGCCGGCCGGGCACCGGCTCGCGGGCGCCCAGCCGACACGGGCGGAAGGCGGGCCCGGCGCGCTGGCGGCTGCGGGTGCGGCCGGCGGCCTGGCTGACGGCCTGGCCGGGGGGCCGCTGGCGGCCGGGGCGCTGGCCGGGGACGCGCTGGCCGGGGACGCGCTGGCCGGGGACGCGCTGGCCGGGGACGTGCTGGCCGGGGACGTGCTGGCCGGGGACGCGCTGGCGGGAGACGCGCTGGCTGGGGGTGGGCTGGCCGGGGACGCCCTCGCGGGGGGTGCGCTGGCGGGTGACGCCTTTGCCGGCGGGGCAGCGGCGGCCGGGATGGCGGGCGGTGCCGGCCTGGCCGGGGCCGGGCCAGCCGACCTGGCGGGAGCCGGGCCAGCGGGTGTGGCCGGGGCCGGGCTGGCAGGCGGTGCCGTGGCCGGCGGCGCGGCCGCCGCCCGGCTGGCCGCCGAGGCGCTCGCCGCCGGACAGGCCGGGGTGAACGGGCACGGTGCGCCCGGCTACGGCACCCCCGGCTACGGCACCCCCGGCTACGGCGCCCCTGGCTACGGCGCTGGCGGCTACGCCGTCCCCGGGGCAGCCGCGCCCGCGGCAGGCGCGCCGGGGTTCGGGGCCGGCGCGGGCGCGGCTGTGCCAGCTGGGTACGGGCCGGGCACCCGCCCCATCGTGGCCGCCGACTTCGCCGACGTCCTGCCGCCGGTCGTCTACCGCAAGCCGGGCGCGGCCGGCCCGGGCGGCGGCCAGCCGCCCGCGGGCGCGCCAGCGGCCGGGCCCGCGGGCCGCCTCGCCGCGGGCTCACCGGGAACGACCGCCTCCCCGCGCGGCCACGCGCTGCTCGCCGTCGCCACCATGGTGATCCTCGCCTGCGTCAGCGTGCTGCTGCCGGTGGCCGGGACGGCGGCCGCGCTGGCCGCGATCGTGCTGCTGCGGGCGGGCGAAACGGCCCGCCGCGGTGCCGCGCTGCGCCGCTCGACCCGGGGCTCGCGGCCCAGCGATCCGCTGGTGGCGGCGGTGTCCTTCCCGTGGTTCCTGGTCCGGTCGGTGCTCGGGGTGCTGATGCTGGCGCCGTTCGCCATCGCCACCGGGGCGCTGGCGGCCGGGCTCACGATGATCGCCGTACACGTGGACCGGCTGCCGCACGCCATCGCCTACGGAACCGGGGCGCTGGTGGCCTACTACGGCCTGGGCCCCGGCTCGGCGCGGCCCCGCAGCCAGCTCGGGCACCTGTACGCCCGGGTCACCCGCACCCGGATCGCGCAGGCCGCGGCGCTGATTGCGGTGGTGGCGCTGGCGGCCGGGGCGGCCACCGCCGCGGTGTCGATCCCGCCCCTCTACTCACCGGTGCAGCCGCCGCCGAGCTTCACCCGCGTCGGTCACATGCTGGTGGGCGGCAGCGGGCCGCTGGCCGGGACCGGGCTGCGGGCCGGCGGGCGGCTGCCGCTGTCCCGGCCGCCCGGCCGGTAAGGCCGCCCGGCCTGCTGCCCCGCAGGTGCACGCCCCGCGGTCAGGGCGCACCCGGGCGGCTGCCCCGCTGCCCGCCCGCGGTCAGGGCGCACCCGGCCGGTTGCCCCGCTGCCCGCCCCGGGTCAGCTGGCGCGCTGGTTCTCCGCGCGCCGGGCCCCCATGCTGCCAGGGGGCCGCTGTCCCCGGGGATGGCCGGGGCCCGGCCCCGGGCTGCGCGGCGCGGGCACCGCCGGGCCGGCCGGCCCGGCCGTGCCGGGCTGCGCCGGGGCCGCCCGCGGCGCGGGCGGCGGCGGCGAGTCAGGCCGGCCAGCGGGCGGCAGCGGCCGGACCAGGCCCAGCGCGACCACCTCGTTCGCGAGCCGGACCCGCCGGTTCGGGCCTTCGGGAATCCGGAACTTCTGGTAGAGGCGCAGCAGGTGCTGCTTGACCGCGGCCTCCGTCACCACCAGGTCCGAGGCGATCTCGCGGGCGGTGGCGGGCGCGACGAAAGCCTCGTCGGACAGGGCCGGCTGGCACAGCGAGGTGAGCACGTCCAGCTCGCGGCGGGTCAGCTCCGGGGTGGCCGAGCGGCGCAGCTCGACTTCTGCGGCGAAGTCCTCGCGGGGGATCCCGCCCACCCGGCAGCGCGCCGCGCCGAAACTGAGCACGTCGCCGTCCTCCAGCACCCGGCGGGCGACCAGCCGCCCGTTCACCCGGGTCCCGTTACGTGATAATCCCAAGTCGGTCACGTAGGCGTAGGGCCCGCGGCGAATGATCTCCGCGTGCAGCCGGGACACACTCGGGTCGGGCAGGTGGACGTCGACAGCCAGGCCGCGGCCGACCGTCGTCACGTCCTCGCGCAGGGGAATCATTGCCCCGCTGTCCTCGATGCGAATGTAGGGGCCATCCACGGGGGTCCTCCTGCATGCCGTACGGGTCACTTCGGCCTTACGGAAGAGTTACCCCTTTCGGAGGGTGCCGTAATCACAATCGCGAAACCTCGTTCCAGAGCGGGGCGTCAGCGGGACGCTCAGTAGCCGGCCGGTCGCTGCCGGGCCGGCCCGGTGGATCCGGGGGCGGCGGAAGTACACTGCCGAGCGAGCCATCCGGGAGGAACACGAAAATGGCGGACAAGCCGTCCAAGGGACTGGCGGACATCGTCGCCGCGTCCACCGCGCTCAGCGACATCGATGGGCGGGCGGGCCTGCTCTTCTACCGGGGCTACGACATCCACCAGCTGGCCGGGGCGGCCACTTTCGAGGAGATCGCCTACCTGCTGCAGCGGGGCGCCGCCCCGAACCGCGCCCAGCTCGGCGCCTACCGGGCCGAGATCGGCCAGGGCCGGGTGCTCGGCAAGCTGGTCGCCGCCTCCCTGGCCGAGGTGGCCGGCAGCCAGGAGCCGATGGAGGCGATCCGCACCCTGGTCTCGCTGGCCAGCGCGGACGACCCGGACAAGGACTCCAACTCGCCCGAGGCCAACCAGCGCAAGGCGGCCCGGCTGACCGCCCAGCAGCCGCTGCTGGTGGCCGCCTACCACGCGGCGCGCCAGGGCCGCGAGGTCCGGCCCGCCGACCCGGGACTCGGCCTGGCAGCCAACTTCCTGCTGCAGATGCGCGGCACCGAGCCGGCCCAGCGGGAAGCGGAGATCTTCGACACCTGCCTGGTGCTGCACGCCGACCACACCATGAACGCCTCGACGTTCGCCGCCCGGGTCTGCGCGGCCACCCTGTCGGACATGCACTCCGCGGTGGTGGCGGCCATCGGCACCCTCAAGGGGCCGCTGCACGGCGGCGCCAACGAGCAGGTGATGCGCACCCTGACCGCGATCAGGAACGCCGCGGACGGCGACCCGGTGGCCGCGGTCGAACCGGACGTCACGGCGCGGCTCCGCCGCGGTGAGAAGATCATGGGCTTCGGGCACCGCGTCTACAAGACGGAAGACCCGCGCGCCACCCACCTGCGGGAGATGTCGGGGGAACTGGCCGCGGCCGCGGGCGACGACACCTTCTACCGGATGTCGCGGCGGATGGAAGAGGTCGTGCTGGCCGACAAAGGCCTGTACCCGAACGTTGATTTCTTCGCTGCCACCGTCTACCACTACCTGGGCATCCCGACGGACCTGTTCACCCCGGTGTTCTCGGTCAGCCGGATGGCCGGGTGGACGGCGCACGTCATCGAGCAGCATGCCGACAACCGGCTGATCCGGCCGGACAGTGAATACATCGGTGAGAGCGGTCTCACCTGGACACCGCTGGAGGCGCGGTGAACGACGCCGCAGGAGCCGCGGCCACCATGACAGAGCAGCCGGTAGCGGGGCACCCGCCGTGGGAGCTGGCGCCGCCGGACCCGGATCCCCTCGCCATGCCGGTGCGGGCCGCGGTCCCGCCCCCGCCGCCGCGGCGGCGCCGCGGCGGGTGGTGGACGAGCCTGCCCTACCTGGCCGTGCTGGCCGTGATGGGGACCGGTTTGTGGTGGACCTGGCAGAGCGCCCAGCGGGTCCGTGGGGGTACCGTGGTGCTAGCGGGTGCGCTCTTCGTCGCGGCCCTCGCCAGGCTGGTGCTACCGGAAGAGTGGGCAGGCTTGCTCGCTTCCAGGAAGCGCTTCATAGACGTGGTAACGCTGGTTGCCCTGGCCGCTGGCCTGCTGGCCGCCGGTCTCGTGTTGCCGACATCGTCGTGACTGAGCCCCGCCGGGCTGGCCCGACCAATCACCGGGCCGGTTCTGGGCTGTAAGCCGTCCCAAGAGGACGGCGGACGCGTGAGCGAAGGGAACCCTGTGGCATGCCCAAGATCCAGGTAGCCAACCCCGTCGTCGAGCTTGACGGCGACGAGATGACCCGCATTATCTGGCAGTTCATTAAAGAGAAGCTGATCCTGCCCTATCTCGACATCGACCTCCGGTACTACGACCTCTCGGTCACCAACCGGGACGCCACCGACGACCAGGTGACGATTGAGGCCGCGAACGCCATCAAGGAGCACGGCGTCGGCGTGAAGTGCGCCACCATCACCCCTGACGAGGCCCGGGTCACCGAGTTCGGGCTCAAGAAGATGTGGCGCTCGCCGAACGGGACCATCCGCAACATCCTCGGCGGGGTCGTCTTCCGTGAGCCGATCGTGGTCTCCAACGTGCCGCGGTTCGTGCCCGGCTGGACCAAGCCGATCATCATCGGCCGGCACGCGCACGGCGACCAGTACCGGGCCACCGACTTCGTCGTGCCCGGCCCGGGCCGGGTGATGATCTCCTACGTTCCCGAGGACGGCAGCCAGGCGCAGGGCTTCGAGCTCGAGGTCGCCTCGTTCGCCGGCGGCGGCATCGCGATGGGCATGTACAACTTCGACGACTCGATCCGTGACTTCGCCCGGGCCACCATGCGGTATGCGCTGGACCGGCGGCTTCCCCTGTACCTCTCCACCAAGAACACGATCCTCAAGGCCTACGACGGGCGCTTCAAGGACCTGTTCGAGGAGATCTTCGAGTCCGAGTTCAAGGCCGAGTTCGAGGCCGCCGGCATCACCTACGAGCACCGGCTCATCGACGACATGGTCGCCCAGGTCCTCAAGGGCGAGGGTGGCGTGGTCTGGGCGTGCAAGAACTACGACGGCGACGTGGAGTCCGACATCGTGGCCCAGGGCTTCGGCTCGCTCGGGCTGATGACCAGCGTGCTGATGACCCCGGACGGCAAGACCGTCGAAGCCGAGGCCGCGCACGGCACCGTCACCCGGCACTACCGCCAGCACCAGCAGGGCAAGCCCACCTCGACCAACCCGATCGCGTCGATCTTCGCCTGGACCCGGGGCCTGGCCCACCGCGGCAAGCTTGACGGCACCCCCGAGGTGACCGCGTTCGCCGAGACGCTGGAGCGGGTCTGCATCGAGACCGTCGAGAGCGGCAAGATGACCAAGGACCTCGCGCTGCTGGTTAGCCATGACACGCCGTGGCTGACCACCGAGGAGTTCCTGGCCGCGCTGGATGACAACCTCCGGGCGGCAATGGCGGCCTGACGCCTGGGCGCCCCGGGGCACGCGCCCCGGGGCTTTCGGCGTTCCACACACGAAAGGGATCACGGGACATGGCCCGCAAGGGGAAAGTGACCGTCGTCGGCGCCGGGTTCTACGGCTCGACGACCGCGCAGCGGCTCGCGGAGTACGACATCTTCGAGGAGGTCGTGCTCACTGACATCGTGGAGGGCAAGCCCGAGGGGCTGGCCCTGGACATGAACCAGTCGCGCCCCATCGAGGGCTTCGAGACCAAGGTGACCGGGCAGACCACCGGGCAGGCCGGCGAGGGCTATGAGGCGATCGCGGGCTCGCAGATCGTCGTCATCACGGCGGGCCTGCCGCGCAAGCCCGGCATGAGCCGGATGGACCTCATCGGGGTCAACGCCAAGATCGTCCGCAGCGTGACCGAGAACGTGGTCAAGTACGCGCCGGACGCGGTCATCATCGTGGTGTCCAACCCGCTGGATGAGATGACCGCGCTCACCGCCAAGGTGTCCGGGTTTCCCCCGAACCGGGTGCTGGGCCAGGCGGGCATGCTCGACACCGCCCGGTTCAGCTACTTCGTGGCCGAGAAGCTGGGCGTGCCGGTGGGCTCGGTGCGCACGCTGACCCTCGGGTCGCACGGCGACACCATGGTGCCGGTGCCGTCGGCCTGCACCGTGGACGGCCGGCCCCTGGCCGACCTGCTGGCGATGGACGAGATCGACGCCCTGGTCGAGCGCACCCGCGGCGGCGGCGGCGAGATCGTCGCCCTGCTCAAGACCGGGTCGGCGTACTACGCACCCTCCGCGGCGGCGGCCCGGATGGCCAGGGCCGTGGCCGAGGACAGCGGCACGGTCATGCCGGTGTGCGCCTGGGTGAACGGGCAGTACGGGATCTCCGGTGTCTACCTCGGGGTCGAGGCGGAGCTCGGCGCCCAGGGCGTGCGGCAGGTGGTCGAGCGTGACCTGACCGAGCCCGAGCTGGCTTCGCTCCGCGAGGCCGCCGAGGCGGTGCGCGCCAAGCAGGCGGACGTCGCCAGCCTCTGACTCCCGGCCTGGGCATAGGGCGCTGCCACGGTGTGGCAGCGCCCTATGCTGTCTGCGGTACTGGGCCCCTGGATACCTGCGCCGCGACGGCGCTGGCCGGGCCGTCGGCCGGTTACAACGCGAGCAGGACGGCGCCCGCCAGGGCGCACAGCGCGGCGCGGGCGCCGAGCTGGCTAGCGCAGCCGGCGGGCGCTGGCGGAGGGGGCCGCGGCGAGGAAGCCAGGTCCCGGCCAGCCGCGCGCCTTGAACGCGGCCCGCACCGCGGCCCGGACGGTTTGGTCCAGGTCTGCGGGCACCAGCGCGATGACCGAGCCGCCGAACCCGCCGCCGACCATCCGGGCGCCGAGCGCGCCCGCGGCCACGGCAGCAGCGACCGCCTCGTCCGCCTCCGGCCAGGAGACCTCGAAGTCGTCCCGCAGTGACGCGTGCGAGGCGGTGAGCAGCGGGCCGATCTCGCCGACCCCACCCGCCCGCAGCAGTGCGACGGCCTCGTGCACGCGCTCGTTGTCGGTGAGCACGTGCCGGGCGCGGCGCCGCAGCACCGGGTCGGCGATTCCGCTGAGCGCGCCGGCGCCGGCCACGTCCCGCAGCGACGCCACCCCGAGCGCGTGCGCCGCCGCCTCACATTCGGCCCGCCTGCTGGCGTACTCACCACCGGTCAGCTCGTGCCGGGCCCGGGTGTCGATGAGCAGCACCCGCAGGCCCGCCGCGGCCGGCTCGAACGGCACCAGGCTGGTCCCGCCGGTCCGGCAGTCCAGCAGCAGCGCGTGGCCGGCCTCGCACAGCAGCGACGCCGACTGGTCCATGATCCCGCTGGGGACCCCCACGAACTCGTTCTCGGCGCGGCGGGCCAGCGCCGCCAGCCTTGGCCGGGCCAGTTCGGTGCCGGCCAGCGCGGTCAGCGCCAGCGCGGTGGCGCACTCCAGCGCGGCCGAAGACGACAGGCCCGCGCCCTGCGGCAGGTCGGAGTCGACGGCCAGGCTGGCGGCGCCGGCCGGCTGCCCGGCCAGCCGCAGCGCCCACGCCACCCCGGCCGGGTAGGCCGCCCACCCGGTGACCGCCCCGGGAGCGAGCCCGGCCGCGGGCACCGGCGGCGGCCCGTCCGGCGCCTGCCGGGAGCGGGCCGCCAGCAGCCCGTCATCCCGGCTGGCGGCGGCCACCAGCACCCCGCGGTCCAGCGCGAACGGCAGCACCCAGCCGTCGTTGTAGTCGGTGTGCTCACCGATCAGGTTCGCCCGGCCGGGCGCGAACCAGACCCCCGCCGGGGGCGCGCCGTAGCACTCGGCGAACCAGGCGGCGACCCCGGCGGCATCCGTCACGGCACCCGCTCCCGGGTGAACTCCCACGCGTCCGCGACCATGTCGCGGAGCCCGAGGGCGGGCTGCCAGCCGAGGTCGGCGCGGATCCGGTCCGACGAGGCGACCAGCACGGCCGGGTCGCCGGGCCGCCGTCCCTGCATCCGGGCGGGCAGCTCGTGCCCGGTCACCTCCCGGCACACCGCGAGCACCTCACGGTTGGAAAAGCCGGTGCCGCTGCCCAGGTTGTAGACGCGGTGCTCGCCGGGGGTGCAGGCAGCCAGCGCCAGCAGGTGCGCCCGGGCCAGGTCGGTCACATGGATGTAGTCCCGGATGCAGGTCCCGTCGGGGGTGGGGTAGTCGCTGCCGAAGATGCGCACCGCCCCGTCCGGCCCAGCCGCCCCGGCCGCGATGGCCAGGATGCTGGGGATGAGGTGGGTCTCCGGGTGGTGCCGCTCGCCGAACCAGCGGCCGCCCTGGCCGCGGTGGGCGCCCGCCACGTTGAAGTAGCGCAGGCTCACCCCGCCGGTGCCGTGCAGCCGGGCGAACTCGGCCAGCGCCGTGTCGACCGCGATCTTGGTGGCGCCGTAGGGGCTGCCCGGCCGCGGCGGCGCGTCCTCGGGGATGGGGACCTGCTCGGGCTCGCCGTAGACGGCGGCGGTGGAGGAGAACACGATCCGCCTGGTCCCGGTCGCGCGCATGGCCTCCAGCAGCGCCAGCGACCCGCCCAGGTTGTTCCGCCAGTACCGGTCCGGCTCCGCCACCGACTCGCCGACCAGCGACTTCGCCGCGAAGTGGAGCACCGCATCGACGCCGCTGGCGAGGATGTCCTGCGCGCCGGTGCGGATGCTCCCCTGGACGAAGGTGACCCCGTCCGGCACGGCGTCCGCGTGCCCGGTGGACAGGTCGTCCAGCACCACCACGTCGTGTCCCTGGCCGGCCAGCAGGTCCGCGACCACGCTCCCGATGTACCCGGCGCCCCCGGTTACCAGCAGCCGCACTCTGTTTCCCCCCTCGCCTCCGGGCCGCTGGGACCCGCCGTCTTCCCTCCTCGCTCCGGCTCCTTCGCCGCCTCGCTCGTCAGTCCAGACGGCGGAGCGGCCCTTTGGCTCGCGGGGGCCTTTTCACCGTGCCCCCCGCAGCCGCTGCGCGGCCTCCTCCGGCAGGACGTCGCTGATCCAGACTCCCATGCCGGACTCTGTCCCGGCGAGGTACTTGAGTTTCCCCGGCGCCCGGCGAATCGAGAACACCTGCAGGTGCAGGCCGAACTCCCGGGCCGCGAACTCGTCGCCCTGCGGCGCCTGGTGCCAGGCCGCGATGTACGGCATCGGGACGCCGAACAGCCCGTCGAACCGGGCGAGCACGTCGAGGTACAGCCCGCAGAACGCCTCCCGGGCAGCGGTGCCAAGCTCCGGCAGCGTGGCCACCCGCCGGGTGGGGAAGAGCAGCACCTCATACGGCCAGCGGGAGGCGGCCGGCACGAACGCGGCCCAGTGCTCGTTCCTGGTCACCAGCCGGGTGCCGGCGGCCAGCTCGCCGGCCACCAGGCTGTCGAACAGGTTGCCCCGGCCCGCGGCCGCGTGCGCCTTTGCCTGGCTGAGCATCCGCGCCGTGCGCGGGGTCACGAACGGGAAGCCGTAGATCTGGCCGTGCGGGTGATGCAGGGTGACGCCGATCTCCTCGCCCCGGTTCTCGAAGCAGTAGACCTGCTCGATACCGGGCGTGGCGGCCAGCACCGCGCTGCGGTCCGCCCACGCCTCCAGCACGGTCCGGACCCGGCCCGGGGTCAGCCTGCCGAAGGAGGAGTTGTGGTCGGAGGTGAAGCACACCACCTCGCAGCGGCCGGTCCCCGGCCGCTGCGCCACCCCGCCGGTCTCCGGCGGCCCGGCCAGGCCGGCGGCAGCCAGCACGGCGGGCTCCGGCGTGCCGCGCAGGGACGGGAAGCGGTTCTCGAAGACCACCACGTCGTAGTCCGGCGCCGGGATCTCGGTCAGCCTGCCGTCCCGGGACGGGCACAGCGGGCACAGCTCGGCCGGCGGCAGGAACGTGCGGTCCTGCCGCTGGGCGGCGATGACGACCCATTCCCCGGCCAGCGGGTCCCAGCGCAGCACCGACGGGCCCGGGTCGAGCGGGGGGAGGTCCCGGCGGTCGGGGACAGCGGCCCGGCCGGTGTCAGGTGACTCGTCGAAGTAGATGATCTCGCGCCCGTCGGCGAGCCTGCCGCTGGTCTTCCAGACCCGATCGGTGCCCACGGGATGTATACGTTATCGCCCGGCCTTTCCCGGGGGCCGGGCCGTACCTCCTAGACTGGGCGCACTCATCGCGGGCACACCGCGGCCCCGGCACCCAGGGTGCGCGCGGGTGGGCGGGGCTGCCCGCTGATGGCGGATCGCGGAGGTCAGGAACAAGACGTGAACCAGGTCGGCTGGGACATCGTCATTGTGCTGGCCATCATGCTCGTCGGCGGCTTCTTCGCCGGAGCGGAGATGGCCCTCGTTTCCCTGCGCGAAGGCCAGATCAGGAGACTGTCGCAGAAGGGCAAACGCGGCCGCCGGGCGGCCAAGCTCGCCCAGGATCCGAACCGGTTCCTGTCCGCCGTCCAGATCGGCGTCACCGCGGCCACCCTGTTCTCCGGCACCTTCGCCGAAGCCACGCTGGCGGGCGACCTGCGCAACGGCCTGCAGGGCCAGGGCCTCAGCCCGGGCTGGGCCTCGGCGCTCTCCCTGATCATCGTCACCGCGGTCATCTCGTTCTTCACCCTGGTGCTGGCGGAACTGGCGCCGAAGCGGCTCGCGCTGCAGCGGCCCGAGCGGGTCGCCCAGCTGGCCGCCCCCACCCTGGACCGGATCTCGGTGCTGGCCCGCCCGCTGGTCTGGCTGCTGTCGCGGTCCACCAACCTGGTGGTCCGGCTGCTCGGCGGGGACCCGGGGATGAGCCGCGGGGTGATGACCGAGGAGGAGCTGCACGACCTGGTCGCCGGTCACCAGGCGCTCAGCGCGGACGAGCGGCACATCGTGGGCGAGGTGTTCGACGCCGGCAAGCGGCAGATCCGGGAGGTCCTGGTGCCCCGCACCGAGGTCGAGTTCCTGGACGCCGCCATGCCGCTGCGCGAGGCGGCGCACATCGCCGCCGCCGCCCCGTACTCCCGGTTCCCGGTGTACCAGGACTCCTACGACAACGTGACCGGCTTCATCCACGTCCGGGACCTGCTCGACCCCGACCGGGTGGGCCAGCCCACCACCGTGGGCGAGCTGCGCCGGCCGGTGAAGCTGCTGCCCATCAGCAAGACCGTGCTGTCCGCGCTGTCGGAGATGCGGCGGGACCGTTCCCATCTGGCCATCGTGATGGACGAGTACGGCGGCACCGCCGGCATCGTCACGCTGGAAGACCTGGTCGAGGAGCTGATCGGGGAGATCCAGGACGAGTACGACGTGGAGGAGGGCCCCAAGCAGCTGCACGGCGGCGCCATGGAAGTGGACGGCCTGCTCAACCTGGACGAGTTCGCCGAGCAGACCGGGCTGCAGCTGCCGGAAGGGCCGTACGAGACCGTGGCCGGCTACGTGCTGGCCAGACTCGGGCGGCTGCCCGCGATCGGCGACGCGGTCGAGGCGGGCGGCCGAAGGCTTGCCGTGACCGAGCTGGACGGCCGGCGCATCGCCCGGGTGCGGGTGGGCCCCGCAGTGTCCGGCCCGGGCGAGGCGGCCGGGCCGGGCGACGCCGCCCAGCGGCCAGCGGGCCAGGCTCCGGCCGGCCAGTCCGGGCAGGGCCAGTCCGGGCAGGGCCAGTCCGGGCAGGGCCAGTCCGCGGCCGGCCAGTCCGCGGCGGGCCAGCCGGCCGCGGGCCGGCCGGGGGACGGCAGCGGCCCCGACGGCCAGTTCCCCGGGCCGGGCCCCGGCGACCAGCACTGACGTGGGCGGGCGGCGCCGCTGCCTGGGCAGCCGGGGCGGGCGGACGCCCTAAACTGGTGATCTCAGCCCGAGCCGTGCCGGCCGCTCCGCCCGGGGCGGCGGCGCGGCCACCCCGCGGAAGGCGGCGCCGTGCACGCTGGTGGTGAGGTCGACACCGTCCTCGTCGTGGACTATGGCGCCCAGTACGCGCAGCTGATCGCGCGCCGGGTCCGGGAGTGCCACGTGTACTCCGAGATCGTGCCGTCCACCATGCCCGCGGCCGAGATGCTCGCGCGCAACCCCAAGGCGATCATCCTGTCCGGCGGGCCCTCCTCGGTGTACGCCGAGGGCGCCCCGCCCGCGCCGCCGGGCCTGTTCGAGGCCGGGGTGCCGGTGCTGGGCATCTGCTACGGCTTCCAGCTGCTGGTCTCCGCCCTCGGCGGCACGGTCGCGCACACCGGCGCTGGCGAGTACGGGGCGACCGCGGTGGACCTGGTGACCGGCGGGCCGGGCCCGGGCGGCACCCTGCTGGCCGGGCTGCCCGCCCGGCTGCAGGCCTGGATGTCGCACGGGGACACCTGCACCGCCGCACCGCCCGGGTTCACGGTCACCGCCCGCACAGCGGCCATCCCGGTGGCCGCCATCGAGGACCCGGCCCGGCGGCTCTACGGCGTCCAGTTCCACCCCGAGGTGGTGCACACCGACCGCGGCACCGAGGTGATCCAGCGGTTCCTCGACGCGGCCGGCTGCCGGCCCGGCTGGACCATGAGCAGCATCATCGACGAGCAGGTGAGCCGGATCCGCGCCCAGGCCGGCAGCGCCCGGGTGATCTGCGGCCTGTCCGGCGGGGTGGACTCGGCGGTCGCGGCGGCGCTGGTCCAGCGCGCCGTCGGCGCCCAGCTGACCTGCGTGTTCGTGGACCACGGGCTGCTGCGCCAGGGCGAGGCCGAGCAGGTGGAGAAGGACTTCGTCGCGGCCACCGGGGTGGACCTGCATGTGGTGGACGCGTCCGGCACGTTCCTCACCGCGCTGGCCGGCGTGACCGAGCCGGAGGAGAAGCGCAAGGTCATCGGCCGGGAGTTCATCCGCGCCTTCGAGCGCGCCGCGCGCGAGATCACCGCCGCCGCAGGCGCGCACGGCGAGGAGGTGCGGTTCCTGGTCCAGGGCACCCTCTACCCGGACGTGGTCGAATCCGGCGGCGGCACCGGGGCGGCCAGCATCAAGTCCCACCACAACGTCGGCGGGCTGCCCGAGGACCTGGACTTCGAGCTGATCGAGCCGCTGCGGGAACTGTTCAAGGACGAGGTGCGGCGGGTCGGGGAGGAGCTCGGGCTGCCGCCGGAGATCGTCTGGCGCCAGCCGTTCCCCGGCCCCGGCCTGGGGGTGCGGATCATCGGCGAGGTGACCGCCGACCGGCTGCGGGTGCTGCGGGAAGCCGACGCCATCGCCCGCGAGGAACTGTCCCGGGCCGGGCTGGACCGCGACATCTGGCAGTGCCCGGTGGTGCTGCTGGCCGGCGTGCGCTCGGTCGGCGTGCAGGGCGACGGCCGCACCTACGGCCACCCCATCGTGCTGCGCCCGGTCACCAGCGAGGACGCCATGACCGCCGACTGGGCCCGGCTGCCGCACGAGGTGCTCGCCGCCATCTCCACCCGGATCACCAACGAGGTGCCCGAGGTCAACCGGGTCGCCCTCGACATCACCAGCAAGCCCCCCGGCACCATCGAGTGGGAATGACCATGAACCGACTGTCTAGGCCGTTCCCGGCGGAGATCGTGCCCGCGCGGCTGGTGGCCGGGCTGCTGCAGGGCTGAGGGCGGCTCAGGTCGCGGTGGTGGCGGCCGGCGGGAAGGCCTCGTAGGCGCGGCCGGCAGTGACCCGCTGGATGGTGTCCACCGCGTCCCAGACCTCGGTGAAGCTGGTGGTGATGGGAGCCGGGCCGAGCCGCAGCCGGCCGGGCTCGCGGTAGTCGCCGATCACCCCTTCGGCGGCCAGCGCCCGGCAGATCCGGGCGGCCTCCGGGTGGTGCAGGCAGACGTGGGAGCCGCGGGCTTCGGGGTCCCGGGGGGTGGCGAGGGTGAAGCCGAGCGGGGTCAGCCGCTCGTCCGCCAGCGCCACCAGATAGCTGGTCAGCGCCATGCCCTTGGCGCGCAGCCGGGCGATGCCCGCCTCGCCGAGCAGCCGGGCGCCTTCCTCGACCGCGGCGGTGCCGATGATGTCCGGGGTGCCGGTCAGGAACCGGCGCAGGTCCGGCACCGGGTCGTAAGCCGGTCCCATGGCGAACTGGTCGCGCTGGCCGAACCAGCCCTGCACCGGCTGGCGCAGCCGGTCCTGCAGGCCGGCCCGCACGTACAGGAACGCGGGCGAGCCGGGGCCCGCGTTCAGGTACTTGTAGCTGCACCCGACGGCCAGGTCGGCGCCGCTGGCGTCCAGCTCCACCGGCACCGAGCCGACCGAGTGGGACAGGTCCCACAGGATCAGCGCGCCCGCGGCGTGCGCGATCGCGGTGACCTCGGCCATGTCCGTCAGCGCTCCGCTGCGGTAGGCCACGTGCGACAGGCAGACCAGCGCGGTGGCGTCGTCGACCGCCTCGCGCGCGGCCGCGGTGGTCACGCCCGCGACCAGGTCGGTGTGGATCATGCGGAGCTCGGCGCCGTGCGCGGCCGCGATCCCGGCCAGCACGTACCGGTCGGTGGGGAAGTTGTCGTCATCGGTGACGATCGCCCGGCGGCCGGGCCGGGCGGCCAGCGCGGCCGAGGCCAGCTTGTACAGGTTCACCGTGGTGGAGTCGCTGACCGCGACCTGCCCCGGGGCGGCTCCCAGCAGGTGTTCCCCGAGCAGGTCGCCGGCCCGCAGCGGCAGGCCGATCCAGTGGTCCCAGGAGCCGATCAGGCCGCTGGCCCACTCGCCCGACACCACCTGCGAGATGCGCTCGGCGGTCGCCAGCGGCAGCATGCCTAGCGAGTTGCCGTCCAGGTAGATCACGGGCGGGTCCGGGCGGGCGAACCGGTCCCGGAACCCGGCCAGCGGGTCCGCCGCGTCCAGCTCGGCCGCACCGGCCCGGTCAAGCGCGAAAGTCGTCACCCGCCCCACCCTAGGCCGGGCGGCCCGGGGCCGCTCGCGCCGGACCGGCCCCGCACCCGGCCAGGCGTATGATCGGCCTCACCCCCGCGGGAAAGAGCAAGGCCATGCAGAAGCGGATAGCGCTGGTCATCCCGGCGGTGATGGCCGCGGCCCTGGCCGGCTGCGGGTCGGTGCACGCCGCGCCCCCGGGCATCCCGGCCGCGGCGGCGGCCACCGCCGCCACGTCGTCGCGGGTCAGCATGGCCGTGACCACCGGCACCGGCGGCATGTCCGTCACCTTCAGCGGCGCCGGCGCATTCGACTACGCCCACTCCCGCGGCTGGCTGCGGCTGGGCGGCGCCGGGTTCGCGCTGGAAGAGCGCTTCGTGGCGCCGCGCATGTACGTGAAGCTGCCCGGCGGCATCCCGGACACCCGCGGCAAGCTGTGGCTCTCGGCGCCGGTGCAAGGCGCGAACGCCACCAGGACGCTGCCGCTCATGTTCCCGGGGCCGCAGGCCACGCCCGCGGACCTGCTGTCCCTCATCTCCGGCGCGGCCACCAGCAGGAAGAACCTGGGCACCGCCACCATCGGGGGCGTCCGCACGACGCATTACCACCTGACCGTGGACCTCGCCAGGGCGATCTCCCGGGCGCGCCCCGCCGCGGCGGGGCGGCTGCGCGGCCTGGCCGCCCTGCTCGGCTCGGCCTCCGTGCCGGCGGACGTCTGGGTGGACGGGAAAGGACTGGTCCGGCGCATCCAGGTGAAGCTCGCCGGGCTGCCGGTCAAGCCCGGCCAGCCGGTCTCCGCGGGCGGGTCCCGGTTCTCCGTGACCGAGACCGTCACCTACTCCGATTTCGGTGTGCCGGTCCGGGTGACCGCACCGCCCGCGGGCCAGGTCGTGGACATCTCCTCGGTGGGCTCGGCGGTGAGCAGCATCCTCGGCATCATCGGGCACGGGAGCGGCGGGGGCTCCGCCACGCCGTAGCCGCGGCCAGGGCTGCTCAGCGGCGGTGCCTGCGGCGGCGGCGCAGGCCCGCCAGCACCAGGATCAGCAGCACGACGAAGCCGCCCGCGGCCGGCAGGATCCGCTTGAGTACCGGCAGCCCGGCCACGTTGAGCAGGTCGATGGCTTCCTCATCCGGCGGCCGCAGCCGCCGCGGCGCCGCCTCCCCGGCGGGCGCTGCCTGCCCGGCGGCTGCTGGCGCCGCGGGCGCGGCCGGGCCAGGCCCGCCTGCCGCCCCGTTCGCGTCCGTCCCCGGCGCGGGGACCGGTGCCGGGGTGGCCGCCCGCACCGGTGCGCCTTCCGCGGTGCCGCCCGCGGCCCCCGCGGCCAGGGCGGCGTCGCTCGCCTCCGGAGCCGGGCCCGCCAGCGCGCCGCCGGCGGTCACCCCCAGGTCCGCGAGCTTGCTGCGGATCTGGGCGACGGTCTGCGGGCCCACGCCCGGCAGGGCGAGCAGGGCCGCGTCGTCGCGGGCCGCCAGGTCGGCGACGGTGTCCAGGCCCGCGGCGCGCAGGCTGGCGGTGGCCCGGGCGGGGAGCTTGAGGTCACCGATTCCGGCGGCCAGCGCCGGGCCGGGAGCGGCCGCCCCCGGCCCGGCACCGTTGCCCGCGCTCGCCCCGGCCTGGCCGGCCGGCTGGCCCGCTGCCAGCTCGGCGGCCAGGTTCGCGGCGAACGTGTCGATGATCCGCCCGCCCACCTCGGTCAGCATGCCCCGGCCGAACTGGGCCGGCCGGCCCGTCACCGCCAGGCTGGTGTGCACGATGACCTGTGTCTGGTCACCCTCGCCCTGCAGGACCGACCGCACCGTGGCGGTCGCCGTGCCAGCACCCCGGGTCTCGCGGCCCGAGGCTTCGAGGGTGACCGAGCGGGCGCTGGCATCCCGTTCACGAAAATGCGCCTTCCCGGTGTAGGTGAGGGTCACCGGCCCGACCTTGACCTTGATCCGGCCGGCGATCTCATCGCCTGCCACCGAGTCGACGGTGGCGCCCGGCATGCAGGGCGCCACCCGCTCGACGTCGAGCAGCGTCTCCCAGGCCTGATCAGGCGGCACCGGGATGGTGAACGAGTGCTCCAGTTCCATTGACTCTCAGACTCCCGCGGCTCCCGCCAGCGCCCGCGCGGTGAGCACCCGGGCCAGATGGCGCCGGTAGTCGGGAGCACCGTGCAGGTCCGCCGGCGGCTGTGTGCCGTCATCCGCCTGGGCGGCGGCCGACCGAAGGGCGTCGCGGCTCGCGTCGGCGCCCGCAGCGGCGGCCTCGGCCGCGTGGGCCCGGACCGGAACCCGGCCCATGTTGGTCAGGCCGATCCTGGCCTCCGCGACCTGCCCGTTCGAGCGCCGCGCGAGCGCGGCTACCCCGACGATCGCCCACGCCTGGGCGGTCCGGTGGAATTTCTCGTAACGATAACCCCAGCCGGGGCCGAGCTTGGGCACCCGCACCCCGGTGAGGATCTCGTCCGGGGCCAGCGCGGTCTCCAGGTAGTCCACGAAGAACTCGCCAGCGCCGATCGTCCGGTCCCCGCCGGGCCCGGTCGCGGTCATGACGCCGTCCAGCGCCATCACCACCGCCGGCAGGTCCCCGGCCGGGTCGGCGTGCGCGATCGACCCGCCGAGGGTGCCCCGGTGCCGGACCGCCGGGTCGGCGACCGTGCCGGCCGCCTCGGCCAGCAGCCCGCAGTGCTCGCGGATCAGCGGGTCCCGCACCACCTCGTCGTGGCTGGTGAGCGCGCCGATCCAGAGCGAGTCGCCGTCGTCGCGGACGCCCCGCAGCTCGCTCAGCGAGCCGACGTCGACGAGCACCTCAGGGTAGGCGAGGCGCAGCCGCAGCAGCGGGATCAGGCTCTGCCCGCCCGCGATCACCTTGGCGTCCTCCCCCCCGCCGGCCAGCGCGCTGACCGCGCCGGACAGCGAGGACGGCCGGGTGTACTCGAACTTCGACGGGATCATGCCGCACCTCCGTTGGCACGTGCTTCCTGGATGGCCCGCCAGACCCGTTCCGGCGTGCACGCCATCTCGACGTCCTTGACGCCCAGCGGGCGCAGCGCGTCGATGATGGCGTTGACCACGGCCGGGGTGGACGCGATGGTGCCGGCCTCGCCGACCCCCTTGACGCCCAGCTGGTTGGTGGTAGCCGGGGTCTCGGTCCGGTCGGTGGTGAACGAGGGCAGGTCCGCCGCTGACGGCAGCAGGTAGTCGGCCATGGTGGTGGTCAGCAGGTTGCCGTCGTCGTCGTAGCTGGCCTCCTCGAACAGCGCCTGGGCGATGCCCTGCGCCAGGCCGCCGTGCACCTGGCCCTCGACGATCAGCGGGTTGACGACCTTGCCCACGTCGTCCACGGCCACGTACGAGCGGATCTTCACCATGCCGGTCTCGGTGTCGACCTCGGTCGCGCACAGGTGCGTGCCGTGCGGGAACGAGAAGTTCTCCGGGTCGAACGTGGCGTCGGAGTCCAGCGACGGCTCCACACCCTCGGGCAGGTCATGCGCGGCGAACGTGGCCAGCGCGACCTCCTGGATGCTGTGGCCCTTCTCCGGGTCCCCGCGCACGTGCAGCCGGCCAGCGGTGAACTCGATGTCGTTCTCGCTGGCTTCCAGCATGTGCGCGACGATCCGCTTGGCCTTGCCGATGACCTTGCCGCAGGCGAGGTCGAGGGCGATGCCGCCGACCGTCAGCGACCGGGACCCGTAGGTGTCCATGCCCTTCGGCGAGATCTGGGTGTCGCCGTGCAGCACCCGGATGTCCTCGAACGGCACGCCCAGCTTGTCGGCCACGATCTGGCTCCACGCCGTCTCGTGGCCCTGGCCGTGCGCGCTGGACCCGGTGACGACCTCGACCTTGCCGGTCGGCAGCATCCGCACCGACGCGTGCTCCCAGCCGCCGGCGCCGTAGGCCAGCGAGCCGAGCACCCGCGACGGCGCCAGGCCGCACATCTCCGTGAACGTGGAGGTGCCGATGCCGAGCTGGACCGGGTCGCCCGACTCGCGCCGGCGCTGCTGCTCGGCCCGCAGCTCGTCGTAGCCGAAGAGCTCCTTCGCCCGGGCCGTGGCGGCCTCGTAGTTGCCGCTGTCGTAGGTCAGCCCGGCGATGGTGGTGAACGGGAACTCCTCGTGGGCGATCCAGTTGCGCCGCCGGACTTCCAGCGGGTCCATGCCGAGCTCGGCGGCCAGTTCGTCCATCATCCGCTCGATGCCGAAGGTGGCCTCGGGCCGGCCCGCGCCGCGGTAGGCGTCGGTGGGCATGGTGGTGGTGAACACGCCGGTGCAGTTGAACTTGTACGCATCCATCTTGTAGATCGCGTTGAACATGAACGCGCCCAGCAGCGGCACGCCGGGGGTGACCAGCATGAGGTAGGCGCCCATGTTGGCGAGCAGGTCCACGTCCAGGCCCCGGATGCGGCCGTCGCGGTCCGCGGCGATCCGCAGCTTCTGCCACTGGTCGCGACCGTGGTGCACGGTCAGGTTGCCCTCGCTGCGCGACTCGGTCCACTTGACCGGCCGGCCGAGCTTGCGGGACACCAGCACCGCGATCACTTCCTCCGCCGTGACCTGCAGCTTCGACCCGAAGCCGCCGCCCACGTCCGGGGCGATCACCCGGATGTCCTGCTCGGGGATGCCGAAGAAGGCCGCCAGCGCGAAGCGCAGCACGTGCGGGATCTGGGTGGCCGACCACAAGGTGACCTCGCCGGCGACGCTGCTGGCGACCACCGCGCGCGGCTCCATCGCGGACGGGATCAGCCGCTGCTGCCGGAACGTCCGCTCGATCACCACGGGCGCGTCGGCGAACGCCGCGTCCAGGTCGCCGTTGGCGAACGTCCAGGTGTAGCTCTTGTTGCCCTGCGGGTGGACCTTGGGGGAGTTCTCCTGCAGGGCGGTCCGCATGTCCAGCACCGCTGGCAGCGGCTCATACTCGACGGTCACGCCGGCCAGCGCGTCCGCGGCGGTGTAGCGGTCCCGGGCGATGACGACCGCGACCGCCTCGCCGACGTAGCGGACCTCCTCGGTGGCCATCGGCGGGTGCGGCGGGATCACGATGTCCTCGGTGACCGGCCACGCGCAGGGCAGGCTGCCCTGCTCGGGGAAGTCCGCCCCGGAGAACGCCGCGATCACGCCCGGCATGCTGCGCGCCCCGGACAGGTCCACCGAGGTGATCCGGGCGTGCGCGTACGGGGAGCGCACGAACGCCATGTGCAGCATGCCCGGGAGCACGATGTTGTCGGTCCAGTTCGTCTGCCCGGTGATGAGCCGGGCGTCCTCCTTGCGGGCCCGCGGCCTGCCGAGCTCGGCCTGCCGGGCCTCGGCCTCAGCGGTCATGACGTCACCCCTGCCTCCGTTGCCGCTGCCGCGGCGGGCGCCTCGGACGCGCGCTTGACGGCGCGGACGATGTTCTCGTAGCCGGTGCACCGGCACAGGTTGCCTTCCAGGCCTTCCCGGATCTCGCCCTCGGTCGGCCGGGGGTTGGCGCGCAGCAGGTCCGCCGCGGCCATGATCATGCCGGGCGTGCAGTAGCCGCACTGCAGCGCGTGCTCCTCATGGAAGGCCCGCTGGAGCGGGTGCAGCTCTCCGTTGGCAAGGCCCTCAATGGTGGTGATCTCTGCGCCGTCGGCCTGGACCGCCAGGACCGAGCAGCTCTTGACCGAGACCCCGTTCATATGGACTGTGCATGCGCCGCAGTTGGACGTGTCACAGCCGATCGGCGTGCCGGTCTTCCCCACTTTCTCCCGCAGATAGTGGACCAGCAGCAGCCGGGGTTCTACTTCGTCGGTGTAGGTGACCCCGTCAACGTTGACGGTGATATTGGGCATGCGCGGCCTCCTCGCAGATGGCAATTGCGCCTGTTGCCCAACCTAGGACGGCCGGGCCGGACCCACCAGACCCGTTCTGGGTGAGCGGCCCGGTTCCCTGACGTGGACCGACGGCACGGAGCGGGACATTTCATCACAGCTCGTACCGAGCTGGCGGGCGCTGCGGCGCGGCAGCCGCGGGCGCGGTCAGGCCGTGTCGACGATCTGGAACACCTCGGCCAGGCTGCCGGCGGGCAGGCCGCCGCGCTCGGCCGCGCGGCTGAGCCAGCCGCGCAGGAAGTCCTCCAGGTCCGCCATGTGGCTGGTCTGGCTCTCGTGCGCGCGCAGCGCGGCGACCTTGCGGGGGAAGGTGGCCGTCACGTCCACGTAGTGGCCGGCGGCGGGGCTGGCGGCCAGCCAGACCTCCCGCACCTTCCAGGGCTCCAGCCTTTCCCCGGTGAGCAGGTCGGGAAACGCGAACGGGTTGCGCGCGTCCGGGTACACCGCATCCAGGGCGGCCGCCCCCACGGCCCGGTGGTCAGGGTGGCTGGCGCCGATCCGGGCGTAGTTGCGTTCCGGGCTGGAGGTCAGCACCCGGTCCGGGCGCACCTGCCGGATCACCCGGGACAGGTCCTTGCGCAGAGCCAGGCTGGGCTCCAGCTGCCCGTCCGGGTACCCGAGGAACCGCAGGTCGCTGACGCCGACACACTTGGCGGCCTCGGTCTGCTCGGCCCGGCGCAGCCGGGCCATCTCCTCGCGCCCGACCGACTCGTCGTAGCCTCCCGCGTCGCCGTCGGTCACGATGCAGTAGCTGACCTCGATCCCGGCGTCGGTCCAGCCCGCGATCGTGGCGGCCGCGCTGAAGTCCACGTCGTCTGGATGGGCAACGATGGCCAGCACCCGCTGCACCCCGGAATCGTCAGGCATGCCCCCGATCCTATGAGCGGCTTGCGGCCGGGACGGCGCGGGCCGGGCGGCGGATCGCCGGGCGGCCCCGGGCCGGGCCGCCGGCGTTGGGCTTGATCAGCATGGAAGCCGCCGTCAGCCAGAGCGCGGAGAAGAGCAGGCTGCCGAGGATGTCGGTCGGGTGGTGCTCGCCCCGGTACATACGGGAGATCGCGACCAGGATGGGCATGGCGATCGCCGGGACGAGGAAGAGCCACCGCCACCAGCCCCGGGCGTGGCCGATGACCAGGATGGCCACCGCGAGGTAGAAGCAGCAGGCCGCGGCCTCGTGCCCGGACGGGTACGCCGAGGTGGGCAGGTGCTGGTCGAGGTGCGTGACGTCCGGGCGGGGCCGTCTGACGACGGCGGCGGCGGCGAGGAACGCGGCCAGCTCGCCCAGCATCAGGACGGCGATGTAGAGGACCGGCCGCCAGCGCCGGGTGACGGCGAGGAAGATCACCCCGGTGGCGACGGAACCGATGAGGATCGTCACGGTCGCGCCGGCGGTGGTGAAGATCAGGCTCCAGCTGGTCCAGCCCGGGGTGCGGTGCGCGGCGAGCCAGTGCGGGATCGACCGGTCGCCCAGCACGTTGCCGTTCCCGTACCTGGTGACCAGCTCGCCGGCGCCGGTGACCAGGCCGAGGATCAGCACCCAGGCGATGACGAGGCCGGCCGCGATGCGGCCGGCCGCGGGATGGCCCCCGGCCGGCTCCGGCTCGGCGGGCCTGAGGTCCGGCCGGGCCTCCGGCTCCAGCCCTTCGGTCACCGGATCGGTCACCGGCCGGCCGGCCGCGTGCCGGCTCAGCTCGAAGGCGAACGCGGTGAGGCCGAGCCAGCCGATCCCGAGCGCCCAGCCACCCACCACGTCGGACAGGTAGTGCACGCCGAGCAGGATCCTGCTGATCCCGACCAGCGCCACCAGCGCGGCGACGACGGCGATGAAAACGGCGCGCCACCGGCCGCGGGCGGCGGGCACGAAGACGAGCAGCACCGCCCCGTAGCAGATGATCGAGCCGAGCGAGTGCCCGCTGGGGAAGCTGTTGCCGGTGCCGTGCGCGATCGGGTGCGCCACCACCGGGCGCAGCCGGCCGACCAGCGACTTGAGGACCGGGTCCAGGACGAGCGCGCCGGCCCCGGTGATGAGCAGGTAGGCCGCCAGCCGCCAGCGCCGCCGGATCGCGAGCACGATCGCGGCCGCCGCGACCACCCCCGACAGCACCGCGGTGCTGCCCAGCATGGTGACCGCCCTGACCACCGCGACCAGCAGATGGCCGCCTGCGATCAGGCGGTTGATGCTGGCGGCCGCGCCGTGGTCAGCCGACTCGAGCGGTGGCCACTGCAGCCGCACCGCCACCAGCAGGACCGCAAAGACCAGCGCCGCGGCGGTGACCGTGGCCAGCGGCACCAGGCTGCGGCGGGGGCGCTCGATGACGCGTTGTGACATGCCCACCGGATCTGCCCAGCCTGCGGGGGTTCATGCCTCGCATACAGGGCACTACGTACATTCCCTGACGAAGCTGGGCGGCCACGTCCGGCAGGCCGCAGCGGGAGACGGGGGGCGTCCTCAGCCATGAGCAGGCCGGCGATCGCGGTGGTGGCACACGCCAGGAAGAGTTTTGGCGGCGGATTGCCCCAGCTCCGCAACGTGCTGGCGGCAGAAGGGGTCCCCCACCCGCTCTGGTACGAGGTGGCAAAGAGCCGCCAGGCGCCCGCCTGCGCCCGCCGCGCCCTGAGCCGCGGTGCCGAGGTGATCTTTGTGTGGGGCGGCGACGGGATGGTCCAGCGGTGCATCGACGCGGTGGCGGGGAGGCAGGCTGTGCTGGCGATCCTGCCGGCCGGGACGGCGAACCTCCTGGCAGCCAGCCTGCAGATTCCCGCCGACCTCACCGGGGCAGTGCTGGCCGGGCTGTACGGGGAACGCCGCCTGCTGGACACCGGGTCAGTGAACGGTGAGCATTTCGCGGTGATGGCCGGCGCGGGCTTCGACGCCAGGCTGATCAAGCAGGCCGGCCGGAAGATGAAGGCCCGCCTCGGCCGCGGCGCCTATCTCTACAGCGGGGCCAGGAACCTCAGCGCACCCCGGGTGAAGGCGGTCATCGACGTGGACGGGAGGCGCTTTTTCAAAGGCCGCGTCTCGTGCGTCCTCGCCGGGAACGTCGGCAGGATCATCGGCGGGATCGAGGCCTTCCCCGGGGCCCGGCCGGATGACGGCCTGCTGGAACTGGGCGTGGTCACGGCCGGGAGTGCGGCGCAGTGGGCGCGGGCACTGGCCCGGGTCGCGCAGGGCAACCCGGGGAAGTCGCCGTTCGTCGAGGTCGTCCGGGGCAGGCGGTTCCGGCTCCGGTTCGAGCGCCCGTTCCCCAGCGAGCTCGATGGCGGGGCCCGCCCGGCCGTCCGGAAGATGAAGATCAAGGTCCATCCGGCTGCCATCAGGGTCTGCGTCCCGCCGCCCGCAGCCGATTCACGGATGTGGTGACCGCAAAGCGGTGGGGCGGGGCGCCGCACGGCGCCCCGCCCCCCCGGGGGTCAGCCCGTGCTCAGTCCAGGGCGGACATGACGTGCTTGACGCGGGTGTAGTCCTCGAACCCGTACATGGACAGGTCCTTGCCGTAGCCGGAGTGCTTGAAGCCGCCGTGCGGCATCTCGGCGACGAGCGGGATGTGGGTGTTGATCCACACGCAGCCGAAGTCCAGCCGCCGGGCCATCCGCATGGCGCGGCCGTGGTCGGAGGTCCACACCGAGGACGCCAGGCCGTACTGGGTGCCGTTGGCCCAGCGCAGCGCCTCGTCCTCGTCGGTGAACTGCTGGACGGTGATGACCGGGCCGAAGACCTCGTTCTGGATGATCTCGTCGTCCTGGCGCAGGCCGTCCACCACGCTGGCTTCGAAGAAGAAGCCCCGGTCGCCCTTGCGGGAGCCGCCGGCCAGCACCCGCGCGTGGTCCGGCAGCCGGGTCAGGAACCCGCTGACCCGCTCCAGCTGCGCCGGGTTGTTCAGCGGCCCGAAGTCGGCCTCGGGCACGTCCGGGCCGGCCACGGTCTGGCCGCGGGCCTGCTCGGCCAGGGCGTCGGCCAGGTCGGCGTGGATCCGCGGGCCGGCCAGCACCCGGGTGGCGGCGGTGCAGTCCTGCCCGGCGTTGAAGTACCCGGCGACCGCGATCGCCTCGGCGGTCTTGGCCACGTCGGCGTCGTCGAACACGATCACCGGGGCCTTGCCGCCCAGCTCCAGGTGCACCCGCTTGAGGTCGTCGGCGGCGGCCGCCGCGACCTCCTTGCCCGCGCGGACGCTGCCGGTGATCGACACCATCCGCGGGGCCGGGTGGGACACCAGCGCCCGGCCGGTGCCGCGGTCCCCGCAGATCACGTTGAACACGCCCGGCGGCAGGAACTCGCTCAGCAGCTCGGCGGTCATCAGCGTGGTCACCGGCGTGGTGTCCGACGGCTTGAGCACCATGGTGTTGCCCGCGGCGATGGCCGGCGCCCACTTCCAGACCGCCATCATCATCGGGTAGTTCCACGGCGTGACCGCCGCGCACACCCCGACCGGCTCACGGCGGATCATCGACGTGTGCCCGGCCATGTACTCGCCGGCCGAGCGGCCCTCCAGCATCCGCGCCGCACCGGCGAAGAACCGGATCTGGTCCACCATCGGCGGGATTTCCTCGGACCGGGTCAGCGCGAGCGGCTTGCCGGTGTTCTGCGCCTCGGCGGCCACGAACTCATCCGCCCTGGCCTCCAGGGCATCCGCGATCCGCAGCAGCGCCAGGCTCCGCTCCGCGGGGGTCGCGTCCCGCCACCCCTCGGCCGCCTCCGCCGCCGCCGTGAACGCCGCGTCCACGTCCGCGCCACCGGACACCGGGGCTGTCGCGAAGACCTCACCCGTAGCCGGGTCTAGCAGATCCGCGCGGCCGCCTTCCTTGGCATCCACCCACCGGCCGCCGATGAAATTACGCAACTCCTGCACCGCAACGCCTCCGTTCAGGAAAAAAGCAGGGGTCTCAGTGGCCCGCCGGGGTCCGTTCCTCGATGCCCCACGGTGAGCCGTAGTCGGTGAGCAGATCGAGGAACGGCCCGGCAGGCAGGGCCTCGGGCCCGAGCACGCCCGCCCCGGCCCAGGCGCCGGAGTCGATCAGCTCCAGTGCCACGACCGGGTTCACGGCGGTCTGCCAGACCACCGCCTGTGATCCGTACTCAGCCATCGACCAGGCATTGTCCACGGCGTGGTACAGGTACACCGCACGCGGGCCACCGCTGGCGCCGGTCCCGGTCACCCAGGTCCCGGCGCAGGTCACGCCCGTCATCCGGTCGCCCAGGGTGGCCGGGTCGGGCAGGCAGGCCGCCACCACGTCCCGCGGTGACACGCTGACGCCGCCGGCCCGCACCGGGTCGGTCCGGTCCAGGCCGAGCTTGTGCAGCGTCTGCAGGACCCCGATGAACTCCGAGCCGAGGCCGTACTTGAAGGTGACCCGCCCCGCGTCCACCCAGCGGGGGATGAGGAGCACCTCCTCGTGCTCCACGTTCACGCATTCGACCGGGCCGATCCCGGCGGGGAAGCTGAACACCTCCGGCTCGGAGAACGGCGGCGTGGTGTGCCAGTCGCCGTTCTCCCAGACGACCGGCGGGTTGAGGCACTCCTCGATGGTGGTCCAGATCGAGAACGTGGGCGCGAAATCGTAGCCCTCGACCACGAGGTTCGCGCCGTCGCGGACCCCGACCTCGGTGATGGTGCTGAACAGCTCGTCCGCGGCGTACCGTGCGAACACGTCCGACAGGCCCGGCTCCACGCCCATCCCCACCAGCGCCAGCTTGCCGCGGTTCTCCCACTCGCCGGCCAGCTCGAACTGCTCGTCGCCCAGCTTGACGCCGGTCTTGCGGTACGGCTCGGCCGGGTGCGGCCGGGACAGTGACATGGCCATGTCCAGGTATCCCGCCCCCGCCCGCAGGGCCGCGCTGAACAGCGGCATCACGAACCGCGGGTCGGTGGCGTTGAGCAGCACGTCGCACCGGTGCGCCGCCAGCAGCGCGATCGTCGCCTCGACGTCCCGGGCGTCCAGCCGGACCGCGGTGAACCGGTCGCCGGCCGCGCGCTGCGCCCGCCCCTCGTCGTAGTCGGCCACGACGAGCTCGGCGAAAGACCGGCGGGCCGCGATGCGGGCAATGGCCGTGCCCACGCCGCCCGCGCCCACCACAAGGATCCGCATGAGGCCGATCCTAGCCATCGCGCCTGCTGATCCCACTGGTCCGGTCATGATTTGTCGTATTGACAACTGAAATCGTGGTATCCGGACGCACTCGGTATCGGAACCGTTACTAGCACGCGGTTCCGGCCATGCCCGGGAGGTTGCCTGCGTGAGGCGCGGGGGGAGAATCCCGGCAGGGGGGTCGCGGGCCTCCCCGGGCGACGGGCGGGAGCACAGTCATGGCGAGTGGCGGCGGCGCGGCCCCTCAGGTCATCGAGCTGCCCCACGAGAAGGGGCTCAAGCAGGGTGCGCTGGGCCTGGTCTCGACCACGATCATCGCGACCGCCTCGGTCGCCCCCGCCTACAGCATCGCCGCGACCCTGGTGTTTGTCGTGGTGGCTGTCGGCGTGCAGTCACCGATCGTCGCGATCCTCGCCTTCGTGCCGATGCTGCTCACGTCCATCGGCTACAGCGAGCTGAACAAGGCCGACCCTGACTGCGGCACCACGTTCACCTGGGCCACCCGCACGTTCGGCCCGAAGACCGGCTGGGCCGGCGGGTGGGCGATCATCGCCTCAGACATTCTGGTCATGGCCAGCCTGGCCCAGGTCGCCGGGCAGTACGGGTTCCTGCTGTTCAACGCCAACGGCATCGGGCACAACCCGGCCAGCGGCTGGGTGCTGCTGGTCGGGGTGCTCTGGATCGTGGCGATGACCTACATCTGCTACCGGGGGATCGAGCTCTCCGCCCGCTTCCAGATGGTCCTGCTCGCCATCGAGCTGGTGATGCTGGCGGTGCTGTCCATCACGGCCCTGGTCGAGGTCATCAGCAGTCCCGCCGGCCACGGGCATCTGACGCCCAGCTGGTCCTGGCTCAACCCGTTCGGCACCTCCAGCTTCAGCGCCTTCGTGAGCGGCGTCATCCTGATGGTCTTCATCTACTGGGGCTGGGACACCGCGGTCGCGGTCAACGAGGAAACCAGGGACAAGCACAGGACGCCAGGGCGGGCCGCCATCCTGTCCACGCTCATCCTGCTGGTCACCTACGCGCTGGTGATCTTCTCCATGCAGTCCTTCGCCGGGATCCGGAGCACCGGCAATGGCCTGGGCAACGTGAACAACGCGGGTGACGTGCTCTCGGTGCAGGGCACCGCGATCTTCGGTCACTCCGCTCTCGGCTCGTTCTTCTACCACCTGCTGGTGCTGATGGTGCTCTCCTCGGCGGCCGCGTCGACCCAGACGACGATCCTGCCGACCGCGCGGACCACGCTGTCGATGGCCGTGTACAGGGCGTTGCCGTCCGCCTTCGCGAAAATGCACCCGCGGTATCTCACCCCCACGGTATCGACGCTGATCATGGGGGCGGTCTCGATCATTGTCTACGTGATCTTCAACTACTCGACCAACCCGCTCGGGGTGATCGGGGACGCGGTGATCGCGATCGGCCTGTACATCGCCTTCTACTACGGGCTCACCGGCTTCACCTGCGCCTGGTACTACCGGCGCAACCTCGCCACCAGCGCGCGCAACCTGTGGATGCAGGGCATCCTGCCGGTCGCCGGCGGGCTCATCCTGTTCTTCCTGGGCGGCTGGAGCGTGTGGCTGGACTACGACGTGGCCACCCAGAACGACTACACGATGTGGACGGTCCCGGGCATCCACTGGCAGATCGGCGGCGCGTTCGTGATCGCGGCCGGGGCCGCCCTGATCGGGCTGATCTTCTTCCTGGTCTGGCGGTTCGCCGCGCCGTCCTTCTTCCGGAAGGAGACGCTCACCAGGGCCACGCCGACGCTGGTGACCGAGGAGGGGCCGCCCAGCCCGCCCGGAGCCTGAACCGTCCGGCCGTGCTGCCCCCGGGCTGTCGGGCCCAGCGCCTACCCTTGGGCGTGTGACCGCCACCGCCACGCATGCGCTTCTGGATGACCTGAACCCGCAGCAGCGGGCGGCCGTGGAGCACGCGGGCGGCCCGCTGCTGATCGTGGCCGGGGCCGGGTCGGGCAAGACCCGGGTGCTGACCCGGCGGATCGCCTACCTGCTCGCCGAGCGCGAGGTCAGCCCGTGGGAGATCCTGGCGATCACGTTCACCAACAAGGCGGCCGGGGAGATGGCGGCCCGGGCCGCGTCGCTGACCGGTGCCCGGGCGCGGGCCATGTGGGTGATGACCTTCCACTCCGCGTGCGTGCGCATCCTGCGCCGCGAGGCGACCCGGTTCGGGTACCCGGCCTCGTTCTCCATCTACGACCAGGCCGACTCGCAGCGGCTGATGGCGATGGTGTGCCGGGAGCTGGACCTGGACACCAAGCACCACCCGCCCAAGGGGATGCTCGCGCAGGTCTCCAACCTCAAGAACGAGCTGATCGACCACGAGACGTTCGCCGCCCGCGCCGAGGGCTACCGGGACAAGGCGCTCGCCGAGGCCTACGGCGAGTACCAGCGCCGCCTGGTCGCCGCCGGGGCGATGGACTTCGACGACCTGATCATGAACACGGTGTTCCTGCTGCAGGCGTTCCCGGACGTGGCGCTGGCGTACCGGCAGCGGTTCCGGCACGTGCTGGTGGACGAGTACCAGGACACCAACCACGCCCAGTACATCCTGGTGCGGGAGCTGGTCGGGCACGGCGAGCCGATCCCGGGCACGGACGGCCAGCAGCTGCCGCCCGCCGAGCTGTGCGTGGTCGGCGACGCCGACCAGTCCATCTACGCGTTCCGCGGCGCCACGATCCGCAACATCGAGGAGTTCGAGCGGGACTTCCCGGGCGCGACCGTGATCCTGCTGGAGCAGAACTACCGCTCCACCCAGAACATCCTGGCCGCGGCCAACGCCGTCGTCTCCCGCAACGCGGGCCGCCAGCCCAAGAAGCTGTGGACCGACGCGGGGAACGGCCCGCCGATCACCGGGTACGTGGCGGACAGCGAGCATGACGAGGCGGCGTTCGTGGCCGAGGAGGTGGACCGGCTGACGGACGCGGGGGAGGCGACGCCGGGCCAGGTCGCCGTCTTCTACCGGACCAACGCGCAGTCCCGGGTGTTCGAGGAAGTGTTCATCCGGGCCGGGCTGCCGTACAAGGTGGTCGGCGGCGTCCGCTTCTACGAGCGCCGCGAGGTCCGCGACCTGCTCGCCTACCTGCGGCTGATCGCCAACCCGGGCGACGAGGTGTCGCTGCGCCGGGTGCTCAACGTGCCGCGGCGCGGGATCGGCGAGCGGGCCGAGGCGTGCGTGGCCGCGCTGGCGCAGCGCGACCGCATCAGCTTCGCCCAGGCGCTGCTGCGGCCGGCGGACGCGCCCGCGATGGCGGCCCGCAGCGTCAAGGCGATCGAGTCGTTCAACGAGCTGATAGCGGGGCTGCGGGCCGGTGCGCAGGCCGGGCAGCCGGTGGCCGAGCTCGCCGAGGCCGTGCTGGAGCGGTCCGGGTACCTGGCCGAGCTGCAGGCGTCGAGCGACCTGCAGGACGTGAGCCGGATCGAGAACCTGAACGAGCTGGTGTCGGTGGCGCGGGAGTTCGACGCGCTGCGCGGCGCCGCCGCGGGGGACGGCGCGGGCGGGGAGGACGGCGGCGGGGAGGCCGGGCCCGCGCCCGGCTCGCTGGCCGACTTCCTCGAGCAGGTCTCGCTGGTCGCGGACGCCGACCAGATCCCGGAGGGCGAGGAGCACGGCGGCCTGGTCACGCTGATGACCCTGCACACCGCCAAGGGGCTGGAGTTCCCGGTGGTGTTCCTCACCGGGATGGAGGAGAACGTCTTCCCGCACCAGCGGGCGGTCAGCGACAACAAGGAACTGCAGGAGGAACGGCGGCTGGCCTACGTGGGCATCACCCGGGCCGAGCAGAGGCTGTACCTGACCAGGGCGGTGGCGCGGGCCTGGTGGGGCAGGCCCGAGTACCACCAGCAGTCCCGGTTCCTGGCGGAGATCCCCGAGCAGCTCATCCAGTGGCGCCGGGAGGAACGGGCCATGACGCAGCCCGCGGCCGAGCGGCTGGCGCGCCGCCCCGGGGTGCGGACGGCGGGCAACCGGCCGGTGCCGTCGCTGTCGCCGGGGGACAAGGTCACCCACGACGCCTACGGCCTGGGCACGGTGCTGTCGGTGGAGCGGCGCGGCGACGACCCGGAGGCCAGGATCGACTTCGGCGGCGACTACGGCGTCAAGCACCTGGTCCTGCGCTACGCCCCCATCGAGAAGCTGTGACCGGCATCCGTACGATGGGGAGCGTCACGGTGCCGGCACGGCCCTGACCACCAGGTTCCCGCGGGAGGAAGTCATGGGCACCATCCGGGTCGTCATCGCCAAGCCAGGCCTGGACGGACATGACCGGGGTGCCAAGGTCGTGGCCAGGGCGCTGCGGGACGCGGGGGTGGAGGTCATCTACACCGGGCTGCACCAGACCCCCGAGCAGATCGTGGCCGCGGCGATCCAGGAGGACGCCGACGCGATCGGGCTGTCCATCCTGTCCGGCGCGCACATGACGCAGTTCGCCCGGGTGCTCGAGCTGCTGCGGGAGCAGGACGCCACGGACATCACGGTCTTCGGCGGCGGCATCGTGCCCGAGGCGGACATCGCCGAGCTGGAGCAGATGGGGGTGGCGCGGATCTTCACCCCCGGGGCCCCCACCCACGAGATCGTGGAATGGGTGGAGGCGAACCTGGGCGGCCGCGACTCCGCGGTATCCGCCCGCCAGGGCGCCTGACCCGCCGCCCCCGGCGCCCGGTGAGCCGCTGGGGCCGGCTGATCGCCGGGCGCCTGATCGCCCGGGCGGCGGGCGTTTTCCTGATTTTGCCTGGTGGGTAATCCAGGTGAGCCTGCCAGCCGTCTTGTAGAAGCTTGCACAATGCATCAGAGTTGCGGATTTCCCGGGCAGGAACCCCTCTCACAGGAGGCGCAGCACGCAGCGTGACCGGCACCGCCCAGGCCGCGCATCCCCCTCGCACGCGCACCAACCCGGCTCTCTCGCGACACGAACACCACTGGAGGCCAGTTTTGAACGGCTCGCTGCTTCGGTCCCTGCCCGCCTGGGTGAAGGTGACCGTCCCCTCCCTCGCACTGGTCGCCGGTACCGGGATGTTCGCCCTCGGGTCCGCGGGTGCGGCCACCTCCCTGCCGCCCGGCACCGCGCACGGATGCGTCTACCTGCACTCCAACCGGACCCTGGAGAGGGTCTACACGAACCCGGGCTCAGGCCTGACCTGCCCGAAGGGCACCTTCCAGGTGGTGTGGCCCAACGGGGCGGACAACGACCCGGCCCCCGTTCCCGACGTCAACGGCTCCCTGGCGAGCAACACGGCGCTTCCTTCCTCTGGCCCTGTCAGCGTCGCCACGGGCGGCCATTTCTCGACAAGCAAGACTCCGGTCGGCACGGTGTCTGTCCCCGCCGGGAAGTACCTGGTGAGCGTGAACTTCAAGGCGACCCCGAACGCCGCTACCAGCGGTGCGGTGTTCCCGCAGATGATGATCTACAACGGGCCGCAGACAGGGTCGGACTTCAGCAACAACCTCTTCAACATCGGCAACGGCTCGCTGGAGCAGTTCACCAGCAGCCCACTGCCGTCGAACCTGATCGACTCCTACTTCAGCGGGTCGGGCGTCATCACCGTGCCGTCAGGCGGCGAGACGCTCAACGTCTACGCCTTCGGCTACGACTCGGACGGCGGAGCAGGCAGCTACCTGCTCGACGGTGCAACGGTCTCCGTTGTCCAGGTGGGCAGCTGATCGGACGCGGACAGTCAGCGAGAGCAGCCGCGGCG
>JBLMWU010000222.1:0-9278 GCA_050257395.1 Gemmatimonadota bacterium
TGGCGGTGGCGCCCCCGGCGGGCGCCACCGCCACTGTCATGCCCGGGCCGGGTGTCTGGCCGGTGCCCGGGCCAGGCCGGCCCGGGTGCTGATCAGGCCGGACGGTGCGCGACGGCGAAGACCCGCCGGAACGGGAGTACCGTGCCGTAGGGCTGCGCAGGGTACGCAGCCCGGGTCAGCTGGCCGTACTCCGCCAGGAACTCCCGCGCGTGCTCCTCGTCCAGCACGGCCAGCACCGGCCGCAGCCCGGTACCCCGGTACCACTCCAGCACAGGGTCCTCGCCGTGCAGCACGTGCAGGTAGGTGGTCTCCCAGGCGTCGACCTCGCAGCCCGCGCGGGTGAGCAGGTCCAGGTACTCGGCGGGGGCCGCCGACTGCCGGTTGAGCTCGGCCCCGGCCAGCAGCGGCCGCCAGCGCGGCGATCCCGCCAGCTCGCGCAGGATCGCGTGGCTCGGCTGGTCGTAGTTGCCGGGCACCTGGAACGCCAGCCAGCCGCCGCTGGCCAGCAGCCCGGCCCAGCGGGCGATCACCGCCAGGTGATCGGGCACCCACTGCAGGGCGGCGTTGGACACCACCACGTCCGCGGGCCGGCCCGGCTCCCAGGCCCGGATATCCCCGGTAGTGAACGAGAGGCCTGGTGCCCGGGCCGCTTCCGCTGCCGCGGCTGCAATCATCTCCGGGGAGTTGTCCACCCCCACCACCTGCGCCCCCGGCCAGCGCCGGGCCAGCGCGGCGGTCAGGTTCCCGGGGCCGCAGCCCAGGTCAACCACGTAGCCGGGGCCGGCCGCGCCGATCCGGGCGGTGAGGTCGAAGAACGGGCGGCTCCGCTCGCCGGCGAATCGCTGGTACTGACCCGGATCCCACACCGGCGCCTCCAACGTCTCAGTATACGAGATACCATATCTCTAGTTACGAGACATCATAGGCCGCCACAGTGGCGCCGGGGGGGCAGATTCTCGATATCAAGATAGGCTGCGTTTCATGAAGCAGCCTGCCGGCGCCGGGCCGCGCGACGAGGTGGACGACCTGGTCGCCGCCTGGCAGGCGGAAAGGCCGGACCTCGACATCGAGCCGCTGCAGGTGCTCAGCCGGGTGTCCCGGCTGGCCAGGCATCTGGACCGGGCCCGGCGCGCCGCGTTCGCCAGCCACGACCTCGAGCCGTGGGAGTTCGACGTGCTCTCGGCGCTGCGCCGGCAGGGGGCGCCCTACCAGCTCAGCCCCGGCGCCCTGCTCCGCACGACGCTGGTCACCTCGGGCACCATGACGAACCGGATCGACCGGCTGCAGCAGGCCGGGCTGGTCCGCCGGCAGCCCGACCCGCAGGACAAGCGGGGGGTGCTGGTCACCCTGACCGCGGCCGGCCGGGCCCGGGCCGATGCGGCCCTGGCCGACCTGCTGGCCAGCGAGCGGGTGCTGCTGGAAGGCCTCGGCAGCGCCGAGCGCCGCACCCTCGCGGACCTGCTCCGGGTGCTGCTCACCCCGCTCGACGCGGAGTAACCGCGGGTCAGCCGGGCGCGCCCTCGGCGACCAGCAGCCAGCGCTCCTCCAGCCCGGCTTTCTCGGCCTGGACCTCGTTCAGCTGCCTGCCCAGCTCGATGAGGGCCTCGTAGTCGGCGGCGCGGGCCGCCAGCTCAGCGGACAGGTCCGCCTCCCGGGCGGTGAGCCGCTCGATCTGCCGTTCCAGCCGCTGGAGTTCCTTCTGCGCCGCCCGCTGCGCGGCCGCCTGCCCCCGGCCGGCCGCCTCACCGGCGCCGCCCCCGCCCCCGCCCACGGCCCCGGCGCCGCCAGCGGCAGCGGGCCGGGCCTGCGCCGGCACCGCGGCGGCCCGCCGCTCCAGGTACTCGTCGATCCCGCCGCCGAGATAGGACAGCTTGCCGTCGCCGAGCAGGGCGACCACGTGGTCGGTGACCCGCTCCAGGAAGTACCGGTCGTGGCTGACCACCAGCAGCGAGCCTGGCCAGCCGTCCAGCATGTCCTCCAGCTCGGTCAGGGTGTCGGTGTCCAGGTCGTTGGTGGGCTCGTCGAGAAACAGCACGTTCGGCTCGCCGACCAGCAGCTGCAGCAGCTGCAGCCGGCGCCGCTCCCCGCCGGACAGCTCCCCGGCCGGGGTGAACTGGACGTCGCCGCGCAGCCCGAGCCGGTCCAGCAGCTGCCCCGGCGACGACGGGCCCACCGCCGCCAGGTTGCCGCCCACCTGGGCCACCGCCGCCAGCGGGGTCAGCGACAGGTCCAGCCCGGCGTCGTCCTGGGTGAGGTACCCGAGCCGGACCGTCTTACCGACGGTGACGTCCCCGCTCACCGCCAGGCCCGGGCCGTCCGGGGCCTGCCCGGCCAGCACCCGCAGCAGCGTGGTCTTGCCGCTGCCGTTCGGCCCCACCAGGCCGACCCGGTCGCCCGGCCCGAGATGCCAGGTGACGCCGCCCAGCAGCACCCGGCCCCCGGCCCGGACCGTGACGTCCTCCGCCTCCACCACGGTCTTGCCCAGCCGGACGGTGGCCAGCCGGGCCAGTTCCACGCCGTCACGCGGCGCGGGCACGTCGGCGATCAGCGCGTTGGCCGCCTCGATCCGGAACCGGGGCTTGCTGGTCCGGGCCGGCGGGCCGCGCCGCAGCCAGGCCAGCTCCTTGCGGAGCAGGTTGCGCCGCCGCCGCTCGGCAGCATCCGCCATCCTGGCCCGCTCGGCCCGGGCGAGCACGTAGGCGGCGTAGCCGCCGTCGTAGGCGTGGAGCCGGCCGCCGGCCAGCTCCCAGGTGCGGGTGGTCGCCGCGTCCAGGAACCAGCGGTCGTGGGTGACCACCACCATGGCGGTGCCCTGCTCCCGCAGGAACCGGGCCAGCCAGTCGATGGCGTCGGTGTCGAGGTGGTTGGTGGGCTCGTCGAGCAGCAGCAGGTCGTGGTCGCCGGTGAGCACCGCGGCCAGCGCCACCCGCCGGGTCTCGCCGCCGGACAGCCGGTCCGCCGGCGCGGCGAGGTCGATGCCGCCGAGCAGCGCGGCCATCACCGACCGGATGCGGGCGTCGGCCGCCCAGGTGTGCTCGGGCGCGTCCCCGGTCACCAGCTGGGCCACCGTCCCGGTCAGCCGGTCCTGCTGGGACAGGTAGCCGACCCGCAGGTCCCGGGTCCGGGTGACCCGGCCCGCGTCCACCGGCTCGGCCCCGGCCAGCACCGCGAGCAGGGTGCTCTTGCCCGACCCGTTCCGGCCGACCACGCCGATCGCCTCGCCCGCCGCCACCCCGGCCGAGACGCCGTCCAGCAGCACCCGCTGGCCGAACCCCTTGACCGCCTTCTCCAGGTTGACCAGGTTCACGCGGGCTCCGCCACGGCCGGGATCACCGTGGCGCCCGGCACCGGTCCCACCACCGTCGCGACGCTGCGGCACACCCCGGCGCCGGTCAGCCCGACCGCCACCGCCTGCGCGTGCCTTGTGTCGCGGGCAAGGTAGGCGCAGGTCGGCCCGGACCCCGACACGATCGCGCCGAGCGCGCCGAGCTCCTCCCCGGCCGCCAGCGCCCGGCGCAGGCCGGGCCGCATCGAGATGGCGGCCGCCTGCAGGTCGTTGGACAGGCGCCGGCCCACCGCCACCGGGTCGCCTGAGCGCAGCGCGGCCATCAGCCCCTTGTCCGGCTCCGCGGGCCCGTCCAGCCCGGCCGCCCCGGACGCGCGGGCAGCGGGCGCGGGCCCGTTCCCGGCGGCCCGCAGCCGGTCGGCCGCCGCGTACACCTCGCCGGTGGCCAGCCCGCCGTGGGCGAACGCGAGCACCCAGTGATAGGCGCCGGCGGTGAGCGCCGGGGTGACCTGCTCGCCCCGGCCGGTCCCGACCGCGGTCCCGCCGATCAGCGCGAACCCGACGTCGCTGCCGAGAGTGGCGGCGATCTCGCACAGGTCGTGCTGGCTGAGCCCGGCCCGCCACAGCTCGTTGCAGGCGACCAGGGCGGCGGCGGCGTCGCCGCTGCCGCCCGCCAGCCCGGCGGCCACCGGGATGCGCTTGCGGATCCGGATGGCCACCCCGGGCGAGTCCCGCACCCCGGTGCCGACGGCCGCGAGCAGGGCGGTGACCGCCCGGGCGGCCAGGTTGCCGCCGTCCGCGGGCACCTCGCCGGCGCCCTCCCCGGTCACCGAGACGCTGTCGCGCTCCGCCGGGGCGACCGTCACCTCGTCGAACAGGGAGACGGCGTGGTACACCGTCACCAGGTCGTGGTATCCGTCGGCCCTGGCAGGCCCCACCGCGAGCTGGAGGTTCACCTTCGCCGGAACCCGCGCGGTCACGGCGGTCACTGGGGTCACGATGTGTTGATCGTAACTGCCCGGGCGATCCGGGCGAACTCCGCCACCCCCAGCGACTCGCCCCGGGCCTGCGGATCCACCCCTGCCGCGCGCAGCACCCGCTCGGCTTCCGCGGCCGACCCGGCCCAGCCGGCCAGCGCCGCCCGGAGCGTCTTGCGGCGCTGGGAGAAGGCGGCGTCGACGGCCGCGAACACGGCCGCCCGGTCCGCTTCGCGGTCCGGGCCGCCACCGGGCGGCGGGTCCCGGCGGGTGAACGCCACCAGGCCCGAGTCCACGTTCGGCACCGGCCAGAACACGGTCCGCGGCACCGGCCCGGCCCGGCGGGCGCCGGCGAACCAGGCCAGCTTCACCGACGGCACCCCGTAGACCCGGCTGCCGGGCGGCGCGGTCATCCGGTCCGCCACCTCGGCCTGCACCATGACCAGGCCGCGGGCCAGCGACGGCACGGTGGCGAGCAGGTGCAGCAGCACCGGGACGGCCACGTTGTAGGGGAGGTTGGCGGCCAGCACGGACGGCTCGCCGGGCAGGCCGCCGACCCGGGCCGCGTCGGCGGTGACCACCGCCAGCCGCCCGGCCTGCCCGGGCGCCCGGTCCGCGACCGTGCGCGGCAGCTCGGCGGCGAGCGCCGGGTCGATCTCCACCGCGATCACCCGGCGGGCGGCGCCCAGCAGCCCCAGGGTCAGCGACCCGAACCCGGGCCCGACCTCCAGCACCACGTCATCCGGGCCGACGCCGGCCAGCGCGACCAGGCGGCGCACCGTGCCCGGATCGACCACGAAGTTCTGCCCCAGCCGCTTGGACGGCCGGATCCCCAGCCGGGCCGCGATCCCGCGGATCTCCGCCGGCCCCAGCAGCCGGGGGCCGCCGCCGCCGTTCACCAGGGGCCGTAGAGCCGCTCGGCGGTGGCGCTCAGCTGCCCGCAGAAGTCGGCCAGGGGCACCTGCCTGAGCTCGGCCAGGAACCGGATCGTGTGCGCCACCATGGCCGGGGTGTTGGGCCTGCCGCGCTGCGGCACCGGGGTGAGGAACGGCGCGTCGGTCTCGGGCAGCAGCAGGTCCAGCGGCGCCGCGGCGGCGGCGTCCCGCAGCGGCTGGGCGTTCTTGAAGGTGATGTTGCCCGCGAAGCTCATCACGTAGCCGGCCTCCGCGCACCGCTTGGCCATGGCCGCGTCCCCGGAGAAGCAGTGGAACACCACCTTGCCCGGCGGGCCCTCGGCCTCCAGGATGTCCAGCACGTCCTCGTGCGCGTCCCGGTCGTGGATCATCAGGGCCTTGCCGGCCCGCTTGGCGATGGCGATGTGGGCGCGGAACCAGTCCCGCTGGATGCCCGGGCTGGCGTAATCGCGGTAGTAGTCCAGGCCGGTCTCGCCGATGGCCCGCACCTGCGGCAGCGCGGCCAGCGCGGCGATCTCCGCCAGCACCCCGTCCCGGCCCAGGTCAGAGTTCTGCTCCGGCTCGCTCTCGTTGGGGTGCACGGCCACCGCCGCGTACACGTCCTCGTGATCGGCCGCGCACTGTGCCGACCAGCGGGAGGTCGCCAGGTCCACGCCGATGGTCAGCACCCGCCGGATGTTCGCCGCCCGGGCGGCCGCCAGCACGTCGGCCACCGGCTCCTCGATGAGGTCCAGGTGGCAATGCCCGTCCAGCGCCCCGGCGGGCAGCGGCTCGGGCGGCGGCACCGTCAACGCCTCCCGCCTTCCCGGGAGCAGCTCATCGCTTCTCCAGGCGGGCCAGCTCCTCATCCACCACCGAGGTGTCCAGCTTGGTGAACAGCGGCGCGGGCTGGCTCAGCGGGGTGCCAGGCCGGACCGGCACCTGCTCCCACCGCGCCACGTCGCCGTAGTCGCCGGTGATCACCGGGTACGACGGGCCGCCGTCCTCGTCCACCTCGTCGATGTGCGGGCTCCCCGACCAGGCACCCTCCCCGCCGAGCAGCCGGTGCACCTTCTCCGAGGACCGGGGCAGGAACGGGGTGAGCATCGTCTTGGCGTCGTCCACCAGCTGCAGCACCACGTGCAGGATGGTCTTCATCCGCTCCGGGTCAGACTCCCGCAGCTTCCACGGGGCCTGGTCGGACATGTACTTGTTCGCCTCGGCCACCGTCCGCATGGTCTCGGTGATGGCCGCCTTGAAATGGGAGCGGGCCAGCTCGCCGCCGATGACCCCGAACGCCTGCCGGGACCGCTCCAGCGCCTCGCGGTCGAACGCGGTGAGCTCACCCGGCTCCGGGATGGCGCCGATGTTGCGGGCGGCGAACGAGACCGACCGGTTGACCAGGTTGCCCCAGGTCGCGACCAGCTCGTCGTTGTTGCGGCGGACGAACTCACTCCAGGTGAAGTCGGTGTCCTGGTTCTCCGGGCCGGCCACCGCCACGTAGTAGCGCAGCGCGTCCACGTCGTAGCGGGCCAGGAAGTCGCGCACGTAGATGACGACCGCCCGGGAGGAGGAGAACTTGCGGCCCTCCATGGTCAGGTACTCGCTGGAGACCACCTCGGTGGGCAGGTTCAGCGCCCCGAGCGAGCCCGGCTCGCCGCCGCGGGCGCCCCGGCCGCTGTAGCCGAGCAGCATGGCGGGCCAGATCTCGGAGTGGAAGACGATGTTGTCCTTGCCCATGAAGTAGTACGACTCGGCGTCCGGTGACTGCCACCAGGCCCGCCAGGCGTCCGGGTCACCGGTCCTGCGCGCCCACTCGATGGACGCCGACAGATAGCCGATCACCGCGTCGAACCACACGTAGATCCGCTTGTCCGGCCGGTCCCGCCAGCCGTCCAGCGGCACCGGCACGCCCCAGTCCAGGTCGCGGGTGATGGCCCGGGGCTGCAGGTCGCCCAGCAGGTTGAGCGAGAACTTCAGCACGTTCGGCCGCCACTGGCCGCTCTTGCCCTGCAGCCAGCTGCCCAGCACGTCGGTGAACGCGGGCAGGTCGAGGAAGAACTGCTCGGTGTCCACGAACTCCGGCGTCTCGCCGTTGATCTTGGACCGCGGGTTGATCAGGTCCACCGGGTCGAGCTGGTTGCCGCAGTTGTCGCACTGGTCGCCGCGGGCGCTGTCGTAGCCGCAGATCGGGCAGGTGCCCTCGATGTAGCGGTCGGGCAGGGTCCGGCCGGTGCTGGGGGACACGGCGCCGCGGGTGGTCTTCGCGAAGATGTAGCCGTTGTCGTACAGGCCCTTGAAGATCTCCTGGGCCACCCCGTAGTGGTTGCGGGTGGTGGTCCGGGTGAACAGGTCGTAGGACATGTCCAGGCCGAGCAGGTCCTCGGCGATCACCCGGTTGTAGCGGTTGGCGAGCTCGCGGGCGGTCACGCCCTCGGCGTCGGCCTGCACCTGGATCGGGGTGCCGTGCTCGTCGGTGCCGCTGACCATCAGCACCTTGTTCCCGGCCATCCGCTGGTAGCGGGCGAACATGTCGCAGGGCAGCCCGAATCCGGAGACGTGCCCGATGTGGCGGGGGCCGTTGGCGTAGGGCCAGGCCGGCGCGGCGAGGATGTGACGGCTCGTCGGGGACATGGGCTCCAGCCTAGGGCCTGTTTCCGGGTCCCGGGCCGCTGTGGTTACGGGCGCGGCTGCGGCGCGAGGGGGAGCGGGCCGCCCCGGTCAGTCATGCTGGGCGGCCGCCTGCGGCGCCGCGGTGACCGGCGCGAGACCGCCGCCGGCTCCGGCCGCCGCGGCCGGGTGCCGGGCCCGGCGGATGCCGAGGATGGACAGGAAGAAGGTGCCGAGGACCATCTGGCAGGACAGGATCAGCGCGGTCACCGAGGGCACCACCACGCGCAGCGCCGTTTCATAGTTCAGGTCACCGAACCGGGCGCCATGCCATTTGACGAACGAGAGGACCAGCCCGGCCAGGCCCGCGACCGCCAGCAGGCCGCCCGAGGCCAGCCCGCGTTCCAGGCTCCACACCGACAGCAGCCGCCGCACCCGGGCGCCGGTGGCGGGCAGGAACCCCTCGGCTTCCGCGTACACCCGGGTGAACAGGGCGAACAGGATCGCCTGGAAGCCGATCACGATCATGGCGGCGGCCACCGCGAGGGTGTCGACGTCGAAGTTGATGCCGCCGATCCGCAGCGGCCCGGGCGTCACCGCCGCGCCGACGATCAGGCCGACGGCCAGCAGCAGCAGCCCCGGGTACAGGAACAGCCACCGCGGGGAGAACAGCAGCAGGAACCGCAGATGCCGCCACCCGTCCCGCCATGAGCGCAGGTGCGGCGGCCGCGAGCGCCCGTCCGGCGACAGCGTGGTCGGCACCTCGCTGACCCGGTACCGGGCCAGGGTCGCCTTGACCACCAGCTCACTGGCGAACTCCATGCCCGAGGCCTGCAGCCCCAGCCCCAGGATCCGCTCCCGCCGGAACCCCCGCAGCCCGCAGTGGAAGTCACCGATCCGCGACCGGAAGAACAGCCGCCCGATGAAACTCAGCACCGGGTTGCCCAGATACCTGTGCAGCGCCGGCATCGCCCCCGGCGCGATCCCCCCCGCGAACCGGTTGCCCATCACCAGGTCTGCCCCGCCCCGCAGCTCCTCCACGAACGGCATCAGGGCGGTGAAGTCATAACTGTCGTCCGCATCCCCCATGATCACGTACTCGCCGCGGGCCGCGGTGATCCCGCCCAGCAGCGCGTTCCCGTACCCCGGCTCGGCGACCGCCACCACCCGCGCCCCCGCGCCCGCCGCCAGCGCCTGGCTGCCGTCGGTGCTGCCGTTGTCAGCGACCAGCACCTCCCCGTCAATCCCACGCTCAGCCAGGAAACCCGCAGCCTTGCGCACACACGCCTCGACGGTCTCCGCCTCATTGAGGCAGGGCATGAGCACCGTCAGTTCCACATCGTCTCCTCGGCAGGCCGGGCCGCGATCCAGAGCACCCGGGGTGCTCTTTGGCGGTCCTGTCCCCCAAGGCTACGGGGTGTGCCGGTCCGGGGTGTACCGGACCACTGCGTCATATACCTCCCGTTTGCGCAACTGAAAGTCCCTGGCCACCTCCGCGATCGCCGCTTTCCG
>JBLMWU010000223.1:0-51502 GCA_050257395.1 Gemmatimonadota bacterium
CCGGGCATGGCGCCGCGAGCACGTCGCTCACCGCCAGGTAGGCCGAGTCACCCCCGGACCCGATTTCCAGCGCCGCAGCCAGCTGGACCTTGTAGGCCCGTTCCGCGCAGGCGATGTCGTAGAGCTGCCGGTAGGCGGGTGCATCCAGGCGCTGGTCCCTGCTCCGCCGGCCGTCGATCCTGCGCGCCGCTTCCCCGAACCGGCGGACCAGCGTGATCTTGCCCTCCTCCAGCGTCCTGGGGTCCTGCGCGTGGATGTCAGTCCACCGGTCCCTGATCTCCCGGGCGATGGCGGCGTGGTCCGGCTCGGGCGCGTCGCAGTCGATCTCGAAGGCGGCCGCGTAGATGTCCAGGACCTTGTTGTCGTCCCGCCGCGCAGCAGCCTGCCGGAGCGGGACGGCCGGGCTCAGCGGGGCCGCGGCCGGCGGCTCGCCGTCGCGGGGCCGCCGCCCCTTGCCGGCGGCCTTGCGGCCGGCCTGGTGCTGCCACCAGCCGTCCCTGCTGCCCGCCGCCCGCGAGCGGAGGACCAGCGCGATCAGGAACTCCCGGCCCGGTCCCGGGCGTTCCATCGCCTCCTGCCAGAAGGCCCGGTCCTGCAGGGCCACGTCCAGCAGCCGCGACCCGAGGTAGGCCTGCATGAGGCTGTGCGGGAACCGGACGCTGTCCCCGCGCAGCTCGACGATGTCGAGCTGCGCGGCCCAGGCCGCGGCGAGCCGCACGTCGATGTTCCAGACCCTGCCGCCGTGCGGTGTGTCCTGGTCGATCCGGGCGAGCCTGGCCTGCACCTCTGCGGTGAGACCGGCGGCCGTCCGGAGGTCGTCGAACTCGACCTCCAGCCGGTCGCGTTTGAGGCCGGCGCAGGCGAGGGCGGACAGGTACTCGATCGCGGCGGTGCGCTCGGCGCTGTTGAGCGGGATGTCCTCGCGGAGGTACCCGGACACGAGGGCCCGCTCCCAGGTCTCGAGCAGGGCCAGCCGCAGCCGTGAGCGGTCCACCCCGCGGGTGTCCACCACCCCGTCCCGGCCTTCCGAGCTCGGGTCCAGCAGGCCCCTGACCTGCAGTTCGCGGGTGATCTGCAGGTACAGCGGGGCTTCCGCGGCGTCGGCGGTCTCCACGATCCAGGCGAGCCGCCGCTCGTCCTCTCCCGCGCCGTCGCTGCCGATGTAGGCCAGCGCCGCCTCGTAGCTGAGCGGCTCCAGCGCGAGGATGGCGGCGTCGGTGGCCCGCAGCGGGTCATGCGGGCGGGAGGCGATGACCAGGGGCAGGTGCTGCTGGTGCGCCCGCCTGATGGCGGCGCGGATGATGTTGTCGCGTTCCTGCTCGGCGATGGTGCCGATGAGGGCTTCCTCCAGGCCGTCGGCGAGCACGACGATCCGCCGGTCCTTGCGCAGCCGCCGCCAGACGGTCTCCCCCTCGGCGGTCGAGATCAGCCGGGGGTTGACCTCGCTCAGGAAACGCTCCTGGGCGAGGCGCTCGAAGTCCAGGGCTTCCGAGGCGTCCCGCAGCCGGACGGGGACCGGGACGGCGCGCTTGTCGGCCAGCAACTCGGTCAGCCTGACCAGCACCGCGGTCTTTCCGGTCCCCACGCCGCCGACCAGGATGTGCGGGCGCGTCCGGCGCTCGCGCAGATCCGCCATCACCACCTTGCACAGCTCGTCCCGCCCGACCACCTCGTCGATGATCGACCCGGCGGTCGGCACCAGCTCGCGGGAGTCCGATCGCGCCCTGGCCCGGTACCAGCGCAGCACGCTGAAAAGCCGCCAGAGCACAAAAAAGGACGCCAGGGCGAGCAGCAGGCCGGAGGTCAGGAAATTGGAAATGGCCCCGCAGGAAAAACCGAGTTGTGCGCACCTGCGGTCCGGATCGTAGGGAAAGCCGGACGGCACCCCGTGCACAACCACATAGACCGACCAGCCGAGCCACAGCAGGAAGGCGAGCACGGCGCAGCCGGTCAGTGACGCTGCCGCCCAGATCAGCGGCCCGGGGCGCCAGGTCTGCGGCTCGTCGACGCCGCTCCGGTCCCGGCGGCGGGGAGCCGGGCGCCCCGGCATCACCGGGAATCCCCGCCCTACCCTCCGCCCGCGTGAGCGCCGCGTCCCTGTGCCGTTCATCGTGCCCCCTCACCAGCACGCAGCGGCATGCCGCGGCTCCGGCAGAGCAAGCGTAACCGCCCTGTTCCCGGCCGCCCAGGCCTTTCGGGATTGGCGGTATGGAACCCCGCAATAGCCGGAAAGGCGTGCCCATTCGGATGGCCGGCGCCGGGACGGCAGCTCCCCGGTCACACGCAACTCCCAGGCTGTGCTCCCCGTTCTTTCAGCCGGCCCGGGGATTCTGGGAACCATGGATCCCTCAGAGCGGGTCGTGATCGGCACCGTCGCGAGCGTGTCCGCGTCGGGTATCACCATCACCACCGGCACCGGCCAGACGGTGACCGTGGGCAGGCGGACTTCGACCGCCTACTGGCAGACCGGCAGCCTGGCCACGGCGCGGGCCGTCACCCGGGGCGTCAGGGTCGCGGTGCTGTGCACGGCGGCGGGCCCGGCGCTCTGCGCGTCCGCGGTCGCGGTGCTGCCCCCTCACATCTGGGCGTGACCCGGCTGGTGTTGACAGGCCGCCCGGCCGCCGGCACGGTGGAAGCTGATCGCCGGGAAGCTGAAGGAGCATGGCCGGGACAGCACAGCGGCAGGCCGCCGAGCCGCCGCCGTTCGACGCCCGCAACCTGGCGGAAGGTGCGGGACTGCTGGCGGCCACCGCGAACGTGATCATGCAGCTCGCCCGGCCCGGGGTGGGGTACGGCGTGCTGGAGAGCACGGTCGAGAGCGCCCAGCTCATGCGCCACCCGCTGCGGCGCTGGCGGACGACCGTGACCTACCTGTCGGTCGCGCTGATGGGCACCCCGGCCGAGCGCACGGCCTACCGGCGGCTGGTGAGCCGCTCACACGTCCAGGTCCGGTCCACCCCGGCCAGCCCGGTCCCCTACAGCGCGTTCGACCCGCAGCTGCAGCTGTGGGTGGCTGCGTGCCTCTACCAGGGCGTCCGCGACATGCACGCCCGGCTGCGCGGCCCGGCTGACGACGAGACCGCCGACGCCATCTACCAGGAGGCGCGCAGGCTCGGCACCACCCTGCAGATGCCCGCCAGCCTGTGGCCACCCGACCGGGCCGCTTTCGGGCGCTACTGGGACGACGCTCTCACCGGCATCCGGATCGACCCGCCCGTGCGCGCCTACCTGCTGGATCTCATCATGCTGCGGTACCTGCCGCGGCCGCTGGGCGACGCACTCGGCCCGTTCAACCGCTTCCTGACCACCGGGTTCCTGCCGCCGCCGTTCCGCGAGCAGATGGGCCTGCCGTGGACCGGCCGCGACCAGCGCGACTTCGACGCCGTGATGCGCACGATCGCCGCGGCCAACCGGCTGCTGCCCGGCCCGGTCCGCCGGTTCCCGTTCAACGCCTGCCTGCATGACCTGCGTGCCCGCGGCCGGCGGCCTGGCAGCTGACCGGGGCTACCCCGGCTGCTCACGCCGGTCGAGCACCTCGTAGTGGGCTGAGCGGGTGTCGAAACCGGTGAGGACAGCCCGGGCCCGCGCGGGCACGTGGGCTGCCTCGTAGTCCTCCCCCATGAACTCCTGCACGCTGGCGAGGCTGTCGAACCACATCAGGGTCATGAACTCGACATCGTGCTCCCGCTCGCGGCGGACCAGGTCGATGGACCGGAACCCGGGGATGCGCCTCGCCTCGATGCCGGGGATCACCTCGGTCCGGACGATGTGCTCGTAGGCGCCGGCGTTGTCCCTGGTCGCCCAGCCCCGCCACAGCCTGCAGATCATGGCCGGCCTCCCTGCCCGTGCTCAGATGGACCAGACGAGCGGGTGGTTGACGATGGGGTCGAACGTGACACCCGCCTTCTCTGCCTCACCGCGCGCGTCCACGATCATCTCCTTGAGCTGGCCCATCTGCTGCGCGTGCTCGCCGGAGTCCCAGATGCTGACGTGTACCAGCGAGCCGTCGGGCGAGGCGGCGGCGTAGTAGCTGATCAGGCCGGGCAGCCTGGTGATGGCTGGGACCAGGTAGCGGCCGGTGGCGACGCTCATGGCGTGGACCTCGGCGAACCGGGCGGGGTCGAAGCTGCCGCGGGAAACCCGGACCACGGCGGTGGCCGGCAGCGGCGGGGATGACGGGTGCGCAGGGGTCATGATGCTGCCCTCCAGCCGGGATTACGTTATGGCATCCTATCGAAATATAATAGAACGGCGGAACCGGGAGAGGAAGGTTCTCATGACAGCTGCCACCCGGGCGGCGGGCCGCCCGCGTAACCCCGCGCTGGACACCGCCATCCTCACCGCGGCCGAGCAGCAGCTGCGCGAACTCGGCTACGCCCGGATGTCGCTGGAGTCGGTCGCCGCCGCCGCCGGCACCAGCGTGCCCAGCGTGCGGCGGCGCTTCAGCGGCAAAGCAGAGCTGGCCAATGCCGTCATCGGCTCGCTGCGCATCGCGGACATTCCCGCCGCCGCGGGGCCGCCGCGCGCCCGCGCCCTGGCCATCCTGCGGAACTTCCACGACAATCTCCGGCGGCCCGGCGCTATGGCGGTCGTGGGCACCCTGCTGGCCGAGGAACGCCGCCACCCTGACCTGCTGGGCGCCTTCCGCGCCCGCCTCGTCGAGCCGCGCCGGGCACTGCTGCAGCAGGCACTCGCCGACGGCATCGCGGCCGGTGAGCTCCCCCCCTCGGCCGAGCCCGAGGTGCTGGCGAGCATGCTGATCGGCTCGTTCTATGCGCGCTACCTGGCTGCCTCCGGCCTGCCCGGCGACTGGGCAGAGCGGACCCTGCGGCCGGTCTGGCCAGACCGTCCCCGCGCGGGCGGCCGCTGAGCGGGGAATGGCCGCCCGGCCCGGGGGTACCTGAATACCGTTTTTGCGGGGAGTTAGCCGGATATGCGGAGGCGGCTTCATGGGTGCGGTACCGGGGTCAGGGGCTGAGGGGCTGGCGGAGAAGCTCGGCGAGCTGGCAGGCCCGGCCGCCGAACCGGAGAACGAGGTCCTGCTGGACGATGCCCGGATCGTCCGCTGGGCAGGTCCCGCGTTCGCGCTCTTTTCCCTGGTCATGGTGCCCTGGACCGTCTACCTGGCGTATTCGCTGCCCACCCGGCAGGTGTCAGCCGACTACGACGTCGCGTGGGCCGGGTTCGACGTCCTGCTGATCGGCGCGCTGGCCATGACCGGCTTTTTCGCGCTCCGGCGGTCCCGGTATCTGGCGGCCACGGCAAGCGCAGCGGCCGCGCTGCTGGTGGTGGACGCCTGGTTCGACGTGGTCACCTCGCCGCCCGGCCAGCGCGCCGGGGCACTCGTGCTCGCGGTGCTGGTGGAGCTCCCGCTGGCCGCCGTGTGCGGGTGGCTCAGCTACCACACCGAGCAGCTCGCCGAGCGGCGCATCGTCATCCTGCTGCGCCTGACCCGGCGGCGCCGCGGGCGGGCACGCGGACGAGCAGGTTCCGCGGCCGGACGCTGATGACCAGCTGGCGGGTGGCGCCGGCGACTTCCCCGTCGGCCTCCCACGGCCGTGCCCGGTCGAGCTCGATCCGCAGCTCACGGCAGGTCAGCTGGTGCAGGATGGCGGACCGGCGGCGCAGCAGCAGGCCGGTTGCCAGCCGCAGCCACCCGGCCAGCCCTTTCGCGGGCATGACCGCGACATCCAGCAGCCCGTCGTCGGGCAGGGCGTGCGGCAGCAGGCGGATGTTGCCCTGCAGCGAGCCGACGTTCCCGATGACGATCCCGCTCGCGCGGCACCGCAGCGGCGGCGCGCCGTCCGCGTGCAGCACCGCCTTCATCGGCCGGGCCCGCAGCCGCCGCAGGCCGGACAGCGCGTAGGCGACCCAGCCCACCCGCTTCTTGAGCTGCTCGCTCGCACCGGCGAGCATCTCCGCGTCGAACCCGATGCCCGCCATGACCGCGAACAGCCGCCCGTTGGCGACGCCGACGTCGAGCAGCCGGTCCGCCCCGGCCATGGCCGCCGTCAGCGCGTCCCCGAGGGAGAGCGGCAGGCCCAGGTTGCGCGCCAGCAGGTTGCCGGTGCCCGCCGGCAGCACGCCCAGCGGCACCCCCGAGCCGGCCAGCGCGGCCACGCAGGCGGCGATGGTCCCGTCGCCGCCGCTGGCCAGCACCAGGTCCACGCCCTCCCGCAGGGCCGCGGCCACCAGGCCCTGGCCCGCGTCCTGCACGCTGGTCTCCCGCCACAGCGGCTCCGCCCAGCCCAGCTCCGTCATGACCTCGTGCACGGCGGCGCGGAACGCCACCAGGTCCTCGTGCTTTTCGGGATGAAAGATGACCGCGGCCCGCTTCATTGGCAGTTAAGTCCTGTTCCTGGCGATATGACCCGTGCCACCATCATCCCGTGAACGGGCACCACCCCGCGCGGCCCCGGCGTTTCGCGGGCCTGGCGGCCACCTTGCTGCTGCTCGCCCTCACCGTGTCCGGCTGCTCCTTCGTGAGCGCGGCCATCCGCACCTCGTCGGCCCTGCAGAACGCCGGCTTCCGGGACGTCAGCCTGAACATCACGACCGGGTCGGGCCTGCCGCCCGACGGGGTGGTCCGCGTGTCCTACACCAGGGGGCCCACCGGGAACAGCCGGCAGGACGGGCCGCGGGCCGAGCGGGTCGTCTGGGACAGCCTCCCCTACCGCTTCGGGGAGCTGGTCATCATCGACACGTCCGGCGGCTGCGCCGGCCCGGTCTGCGCGACGCACTCCGCCGAGGTGGCGAGCGCGACCTACGCTCAGCTGGCTGCGAGGTTCGGGCCGCGCCCGGCCGGCCTGGGCGCCACCAGCGCGGCTGGCGCCCTCAGCATCCCGGCCTGGGCCATCGCGCTGCTGGTGGCGGCGGTGCTCGCGGTCCTGGCAGCGATCATCACCGTGGTGGTGCTGCTCGTCAGGCGCTCCCGCCCGCGGGCCGGCCCGCCCGGCGGGTGGCAGCCGATGCCCGGGTAGCCAGGCCGGCGCCCCCGCCCGCGGGGACCGAGGTCCGCCCCGGTGGGGCCCTCGGGCTCTGCGCCGCCCGGCAGCCGCGGGCTTAGCGTTCAGCGGGGCGCGCGGAACGCCCCGGCCCGAGCGAGCCAAAGGGCCGCGCCGCCGTCTGGACTGACGAGCGACGAGCGCGGCGAGGAGCGAGGAGGGAAGACGGCGGGCTCGAGCGGCCCAGAAGCGAGCCGAGGGCCAGAAAGGAGAGCCCGCCGATGCTGACCCGGTTGCTGCGCGCCCGGCTGCGCCCCTACGCCTCCCGGGTGGCGGTGGTGACGGCGCTGCTGGTGATCCAGACCGTGGGGAACCTGTACCTGCCCAACCTCAACGCCGACATCATCAACAACGGGGTGATCAAGGGCGACGTCGGCTACATCTGGCGGACCGGCGGGCTGATGCTGGGCATCACCCTGGCGCTGGGGGCGGTCGCGATCGTCGCCGTGTACTGGGCGTCGCGCGTGTCCATGGGGGTGGGCGCGGACATCCGCGCCGCGGTCTACGGCCGGGTGCAGGCGTTCTCGGCCCGGGAGATGAACCGGTTCGGGACGCCCTCGCTGATCACCCGCAACACCAACGACGTGCAGCAGATCCAGCTCTTCCTGCAGATGGCCCTGACCCTGATGGTGATCGCGCCGATCATGAGCGTCGGCGGGATCATCATGGCCGTCAGGGAGGGGGCGGCGCTGTCCCCGCTGCTGGCCGTGTCGGTCCCGGCCATGGCGCTGCTGCTCGGCGTGATGCTGACCATGGTGGTGCCGCTGTTCCGGTCCATGCAGGGCAAGATCGACCGGATCAACCAGGTGCTCCGCGAGCAGATCACCGGCGTCCGGGTGATCCGCGCCTTCCTGCGGGTGCCATCCGAGCAGCAGCGCTTCGAGGCGGCGAACGCCGGCCTGACAGCCACCGCGCTGCGGGTGAACCGGATCTTCGCGCTCGCCCTGCCGGCGCTGATGGCGGTCATGAACCTGTCCAGCGTGGCCGTGCTCTGGTTCGGCGGGCGGCTGGTGAGCGAGGGCTCGATGCCGATCGGGAACCTGACCGCCTTCCTCACCTACATCATGCAGATCCTCATCGCGGTGATGATGGCCGTGATGATGGTGATCCTCGTCCCGCGCGCGATGGCCAGCGCCGAGCGGATCGAGGAGGTGCTCACCGCCCAGCCGTCGGTCACCGATCCCCCGCGCCCGGCCGCCCCGGCCAGCGTGACCGGCCTGGTGCAGTTCCGCGGGGTCACCTTCGGCTACCCGGGCAGCGAGCAGCCGGTCCTGCACGGCCTGGACTTCACCCTGCGCCCCGGCCAGACCTGCGCGGTGATCGGCGGCACCGGCAGCGGCAAGACGACGCTGCTCAACCTGATCCCCCGGTTCTTCGACGCCACCGGCGGCACCGTGCTGGTCAACGGGCTCGACGTGCGGCAGCAGGCGCTCGAGTCACTGTGGGATTCGGTCGGCCTGGTGCCGCAGACCGCGTTCCTGTTCAGCGGCACCGTGGCGAGCAACCTGCGGTTCGGCAGGCCGGAGGCGACCGACGCGGAGCTGTGGCAGGCGCTGACCGTGGCGCAGGCCCGGGACTTCGTGGCCAGCATGCCCGGCCGGCTCGACGCCCCGATCGACCAGGGCGGCACGAACGTGTCCGGCGGCCAGCGGCAGCGGCTGTCCATCGCCCGGGCACTGGTCAGGCGGCCGCGGCTGTACCTGTTCGACGACTGCTTCTCGGCACTCGACGCCGCCACCGACGCGCGGCTGCGCACGGCGCTGCGCGCGCACACCCGGGACGCCACGGTCGTCATCGTCGCCCAGCGGGTCAGCACGATCATGCACGCGGACCAGATCATCATGCTCGACGAGGGCAGGATCGCCGGCCTGGGCACCCATGCCCAGCTGCTGGCGGCCTGCCCTCCGTACCGGGAGATCGTGGCCTCCCAGCTCGGTGAGGGGGCGGCGGCGTGATCGGCGGCGGCGGGCACGGGCGGGCGATGGCCCGGGGGCCCATGGGCCCGGGCATGGGCGTGCCGCCAGCGCGCAGCAAGGACTTCCGGGGGACGCTGCGCAAGCTGCTGGCCCGGCTGCGGCCGGACCGGTGGCAGCTGGCCGCCGCGGTGGCGCTGGGCGTGGTCTCGGTGGGGTTCCTGGTGACCGGGCCGAAGATCCTCGGCAACGCGACCAACGTGCTGTTCAACGGCATCGTCGGCCAGCGGCTGCCCGCCGGGATGACCAAGGCGCAGGCCATCGCGGTCCTGCGGGCGCACGGCCAGGGCCAGCTCGCGGACATGCTCTCGGGGATGAACGTGACCCCCGGGGCGGGCGTGGACCTCACCCGGCTCGGCCAGTGGCTCGGCCTGGCGGCGCTGGTGTACCTGCTGGGCGCCGCCTTCACCTGGGGCCAGGGCTATCTCATGGCGGGCATCACCCAGCGTGCCATGTACGGGCTGCGGCGGGAGGTCGAGGAGAAGCTCGCGCGGCTGCCGCTGCGCTACTTCGACAGCCACCCGCACGGCGACATCCTCAGCCGGGTCACCAACGACATCGACAACCTCACCACCACCCTGCAGCAGGGCTTCAGCCAGCTCCTCACCTCGGTGCTGACGATCGCCGGGGTGATGGGGATGATGTTCTGGATCTCGCCGGTGCTGGCGGCGGTGTCGGTGGTCACCATCCCGCTGGCGGTGGCGGTCACGCTGCTCATCGCCCGCCGGTCACAGACCCAGTTCGCCCGCCAGTGGGCGCGCACCGGCACCCTGAACGGCCTGGTCGAGGAGACGCACACCGGGCACGCGCTGGTGCTGGCGTTCGGCCGGCGAGGGCCGATGATCGAGGAGTTCGGCCGGCAGAACCGGCGGCTGTACGACGCCAGCTTCCGGGCGCAGTTCCTGTCCGGGGTGATCCAGCCGGCCGTGCAGTTCCTCGGCAACCTCAACTACGTGCTGATCGCGGTGCTCGGCGGCTGGCGGGTCGCCTCCGGCGCCATCTCCCTCGGTGACGTGCAGGCGTTCATCCAGTACTCGCGGCAGTTCACCATGCCGATCACCCAGATCGCCGCGCAGATGAACCTGCTCCAGTCGGGACTCGCCTCGGCCGAGCGCGTGTTCGAGTTCCTGGAGGCGCCGGAAGAGGCGGCCGGCGCGCCGGCGGTCACCGCACCGGCCGGGCCGGCGGCGGCCGCGGCACCGGTGGCCGGGCGGGTGCAGCTGGAGCACGTGTCGTTCCGCTACGACCCCGCCACCCCGCTGATCGAGGACTTCTCGCTGGCCGCCGAGCCGGGCCAGACCATCGCCATCGTCGGCCCGACCGGCGCCGGCAAGACCACCGTGGTCAACCTGCTGATGCGGTTCTACGAGATCGGCGGGGGCCGCATCCTGCTCGACGGCACCGACTACCGCGACCTCACCCGCGACCAGGTCCGGTCCTGCTTCGGCATGGTGCTGCAGGACACCTGGCTGTTCGCGGGCACCATCGCCGCCAACATCGGCTACGGGCGGGACGGGGCGACCGACGCGGAGATCGTGGCCGCGGCGCGCGCCGCCTACGTGGACCACTTCGTCCGCACGCTGCCCGAGGGCTATCTCACCCGCCTCGACGAGGACGCCTCGAACATCTCCGCGGGCCAGCGCCAGCTGCTGACCATCGCCCGGGCCTTCCTCGCCAACCCCGGCATCCTGATCCTGGACGAGGCCACCAGCAACGTGGACACCCGCACCGAAGTGCTCATCCAGGAGGCCATGGCGCGGCTGCGCCAGGGCCGGACCAGCTTCGTGATCGCGCACCGGCTGTCCACCATCCGCAACGCCGACACCATCGTCGTCATGGACGGGGGCCGGATCGTGGAGCAGGGCAGCCACGCGGAGCTGCTGCACCGGCGCGGCTTCTACCACCGCCTCTACAACAGCCAGTTCACCGAGCCCATGGCCGAGGCGAGCTGACCGCATCCCGCCACCATTCAGCCTGGAACGGTAAAGAGTAAATAAACCATAGACGGATCCCATTCCGCGTCCCCCGGCACCGCTGTTTCCCGGCATAGCTGATCCGGGCCGGAAAACAGCGGAAGAGGCGCCGTCACTGCTGGTCCGTGTCAGCCTGCCCGGCGGGATTGCGGAACGCCGCCATCAGATCCGCGATGCGGTCGGCGACCGGTTCCTCCCGCCCGGCCGCGGGCTCCTCGCGGGGCGGCGGGGCCGAGTACGGGCCGCTGCCGTTCGTCGCCCGCAGCGGGGACTCCTCCGGCTCAGCAGCCTGCTGGCCGGCCTCGCCCGGCGGGTCCGGCGGCACCAGCGGGGGCGGCGGCTCGGGCCAGGCGGCCCCGGCCGCTGGCGGCTCCGGCCAGGCGGGCGCCGTCGGCGGCTCCGGCCACACGGGTGCGGCCGGGGGCGGCGGCTCCGGCCAGGCGGGCGCGGCCGGGGGCGGCGCGGCCCGGCGGAACATGACCGGGGTGTCGTCATTCACCCGCCCGGCGGCCGGCGGCGGCTCCGCGGCCGTCGGCTCTGCCGCCGGGCCCGCTGGCTGGTGAGGCCCGGCCGCGGCTCCCGGGCCCATCGACGCCGCGAGATCCGCGGGCGGCTCCGGTATGCCGGGGAGCGCCGGGTCCGCGGTCGCCGCCGGGTCTGTGGCCGCCGCCTCGGCGGCGGGTGCCGCGGGCTCGGCCCGCGGCAGCGGCGGCCCGGCCGGATCGGGCGAGCCGTCGTCGAGCAGCTGCTGCGGCAGCACCACCACGGCCTGGGTGCCGCCGTAGATGTTGCCCTGCAGCTGGACCTCGATGCCGTGGCGGCGGGCCAGCTCCGAGACCACGAACATGCCGGTGCGGCCGCCGTTGAGCAGCTGCCTGGCCTCGGCCCGGTTGGGATGGCTCAGCAGCGTGTTGACCCGGTGCCGGTCCGAGGCCCCCATGGCCCCGCGGTCCTCGACCTCGACGGCCAGGCCCGCCGCCACCGCGTCGGCCCGCACCAGGGTGCGCGCCTGCACGGGGGAGAACCTGGTGGCGTTGTCGATCAGCTCGGCGACCAGGTGGATGACATCGGCAGCGGCACCGGCCCGCAGGATGAAGTGCGCCGGCGGCACCACGGTGACCCGCCCAGGGTGCTCGACCTGCGCCGCGGCCGCCTGCAGGACGTCGTGGACGGTCATCGACCCGGCCCGCTGGCGCAGCGGCCCGGCGCCCGCGACCACCGCGAGGCTCTCCAGGTGCCGGTAGGTGCGGGTGGCGAGGTGATCGACCTCGAGCAGGCCCTGCAGCACGGCGGGGTCCCACACCTGGCCCTTGAGCTGGCCGAGCAGCTGCAGCGCCTGCTGGACCACGCCCTGCATCCGCGCGGCCAGGCTGCCGGACACCTCGGCGCGGTGGTCGGCCCGGCCCCCGGGGGCCCGCGCCGCGACCTGCAGCAGGGCCTCCCGCGCCGCGTGCCGCTCCTGCTGCAGGTCGCGGGCGAGCAGCGCGAAGGGATCGCTGGCCGCGCCCGGCACCGGGTCCGGCGCGCGCAGGGCGGGGCGGTCCCCCTGCTGGACCCGCTCCGCCAGCAGCAGCAGATCGGCCTGGCTGCGGACACTCGCCGAGCGCAGGCCCGCCAGCCGGCTCCGCACGCGGCGGGTCGCCGCCACCGCGCCCCAGACGGACGCGGCGAGCACGAGCCCGGCCGCCGCAGCGGCGGAGAACAGGACCGTGCGGGTCACACCAGCCGGGTGCGGCCCGCTCAGCAGGAAGGCCGCGATGCCGGCGCCGGCCAGGGCCAGCACCGCGGCTGGGAACACGGAGATGAGCAGGTGCAGGCCCCGCATGCCCCCCGGGCCGCGGGCACCATGCCGGTGGGCGTCGCGGCGCCCGGCAGGCGGGTTCGATTCAGGCATCAGCATCTCTGCGGTGAGCGGCGGCGGCATTTATGAAAGGGGGATCAGGGAGCCACCATAGTGCCTGATGCTTCACTTACGGGACGGTAGCCGCAATAACCCGGGATTACCCCGCACGGGGTAATTCATTTTGCGCAGCCGACCCTATAGTGTCCTATTTTCTGCCGATTTTTACTGCTGCCCCCTGCCCAGCCGGCGGCTCAGCCGTAGAAGAGGCGTTCCATCACCGTGCGCGCCCGGCGGGCGGTGCGCCGGTAGTCCTGGACCAGATCCTGGTAGCCGTCGTGGGCGTATCCCAGCACCGACGCCACCGCGGCCAGAGTCGGCTGGGCGGTGGGCAGCACGTCCGCGGCCCGGCCGCGCACCAGCACGACCGCGTCCCGGATCCGGGCGGCCAGCCGCCAGGCCGCCGCCAGCGCGGCCGAGTCGTCCGCCCCGATCAGCCCCGCCTCGGTCGCGGCGGCCAGGCCCGCCAGGGTGCGGGTCGTCCGCAGCACCGGCACCGCGTGCGCGTGCTGGAGCTGCAGCAGCTGCACCACCCACTCCACATCCGCCAGGCCGCCGGGGCCGAGCTTGAGGTGCAGCGCGGGGTCGACGCCGCGCGGCATCCGTTCGGCCTCCATCCGGGCCTTGATCCGCCGGATCTCCCGCACCGCGGCCGCGGGCACGCCGCCGGGCGGGTAGCGGATCTCATCGGCCAGCGCGGTGAAGCGCGCGCCGAGGTCCCGGTCGCCCGCGGTGGGCTCGGCGCGCAGCAGCGCCTGCGTCTCCCACGGCACCGACCACCGCTCGTAGTACGCGCGGTAGGAGGCGAGGGTGCGGACCAGCGGGCCCTGCCGGCCCTCCGGCCGCAGGCCCGGGTCGACCAGCAGCGGCGGCTCGGGCAGCGGCGCGGCCAGCAGCGCGCGCAGGTCCTCGGCCACCGCGTGCGCCGCCTGGGTGGCCTCCCGCTCCCCCGCTCCGGGCAGCGGGTCGTGCACGAACATCACGTCGGCGTCGCTGCCGTAGCCGGTCTCGTGGCCGCCGAAGCGGCCCATCGCCACCACGCACATCCGGGTCGGCAGCGGCCCGCGCTCGGCTTCCGCCGTCCTGACCGCGACCTGCAGCGCGGCGTCCACGGTCACCGCCGCCACGGTAGTCAGGGTCTCCCCGGTGGTCTCCGTGCCGGCCCGGCCCAGCAGGTCGGCGGTGGCCGCCCGCAGCAGCTCGCGGCGGCGCAGCGCGCGCACGGCCGCAACGGCGTCCTCGGCGCGGGCGTGCCGGCGCACCGCCGCCGCCGCCTCGGCGGCCAGCGCGCCGGCGGGCCGCGGCTCGAGCTCGGCGTCCTCGCTCAGGATGGCCACCATCTCCGGCTGGCGCAGCAGCAGGCCGGTGGCGTAGCGGCTGGAGGCCAGCACCCGTGCCATCCGCTGGGCCACCGTCAGGTCGTCCCGCAGCAGCCGCAGGTACCAGGGCGAGTTGCCGAGCGCGTCGCTGACCTGCCGGAAGGCCAGCAGGCCAGCGTCCGGCTGGGCCGCGTCAGCGAACCAGCCCAGCAGCACCGGCAGCAGCTGCCGCTGGATCGCCGCGCGCCGGGACACGCCCGCCGTCAGGGCCTCCAGGTGCCGCAGCGCGCCGGCCGGGTCCTCGTAGCCGAGCGCCTCCAGCCGGGCGCGGGCGGCTTCGGGGGTGAGCCGGACCGCGTCGCCGGGCAGCCGGGCCACCGCGTCGAGCAGCGGCCGGTAGAACAGCTTCTCGTGCAGCCGGCGCACCTCGGCCGCGTGCTCACGCCACTGGGCCAGCAGCTCCTCGGCCGGGTCGGCGCGGCCGTTCCCGGCCGCTGCCGGTGACGGCGCCGGCGGCAGGCCGGCCGGGCCGGTCCTGGCGGTGCGCAGCGCGCGGCCCAGCACCCGCAGCACCGCCGGGTCCTCCGGCAGGGTGTGGGTGCGCCGCAGCTGGCGGAGCTGCAGCAGGTGCTCGACCGTGCGCAGGAACCGGTAGGCGGCGGCGAGCCGCTGCGCGTCCTGGCGGCCCACGTACCCGCCGCGGGCCAGCATGGCGAGTGCGGGCAGGGTGGCCGGCTCGCGCAGCGAGTGGTCGGTGCGGCCGTGCACGAGCTGCAGCAGCTGCACCGCGAACTCGATGTCGCGCAGCCCGCCGGGGCCCAGCTTGAGCTGGCGGCCCGCGTCGCCGGCCGGCAGCGAGCCGATCACCCGGCGGCGCATCGCCTGCACGTCGGCGACGAAGTTGTCCCGCCCGGCGGCCTGCCACACCAGCGGGCTCAGCGCCTCGGTGTAGGCCCGGCCGAGGGCCAGGTCCCCGGCGACCGGGCGGGCCTTGAGCAGCGCCTGGAACTCCCAGGTCTTGGCCCACCGGTCGTAGTAGGCGCGGTGGCTGGCGAGGGTCCGCACCAGCGGCCCGTTCCGGCCCTCGGGCCGCAGGTTGGGGTCCACCGGGAACAGCGGCCCCTCCGGGGTGCTCTGCGAGCAGACCCGGATCATCCCCGCCGCGAGCTGCCCGGCCGTGCGCAGGGAGGCCGCCTCGTCGGCGCCTTCCGGCTCGGCCACGAAGATCACGTCGACGTCGCTGGCGTAGTTCAGCTCGCCAGCGCCGCACTTGCCCATCGCCACCACCGCCAGCCGGCACGCGGGCGCCGCGGCGGGCAGCTGCGACCGGGCGATCGCCAGCGCCGCCTCCAGCGCCGCCGCGGCCAGGTCCGCCAGCTCCGCGGCCACCCGGTCCAGGCTCGCCTGCCCGGTGAGGTCCCGCGCGGCGAGCGGCAGCAGCCAGCGCCGGTAGGCGACGCGCAGCAGGGTGGCGGCGTCCGGCCCGCCAGCCGGTGGCGCGGCGGCCGGTTCCGGCGCCTGCGGGTCGGCGCCGACCTCCCGCAGCACGGCCGCGCGCACCTCGCCAGCGGGCGGGCCGGCCAGTGCGGCGGGCCCGCGCAGCACCCGCCAGTGACCGGGGTGGCGGGCCAGGTGGTCGCCGAGCGCGGCGCTGGTCCCCAGCACCGCGATGAGCCGGGCCCGGAGCGCGGCGTCCTCCCGCAGGGCCGCCATCAGCTCCGCGTCCCGGGGCATGCGGGCCAGCGCCGCCAGCGCCAGGTCCGGGTCGGCGGCGGCTCCGATGGCTTCCAGCAGCTCGCCGTCCTGCCCGTCCGCGCTGAGCCCGAGCTCCACGGTCACCAGGTGCTCGGCCCGCGCCGGGTCGGCGAAGCCCAGCCGGGCCAGCCGGCCAGCGGCGGTGGTCCTGCGCGGCATGCTCACACCTGCACGGTAACGGCCCATCCGGCGCCTGCCATCCCCCGGCTGGGGCGGCAGGTCAGGCAGGTGTGCGGCGGCCGATGCCGGGTAGAGGGGCGGCTTGCTGTCAGCGACGGGGACAGGGGGAAGCGGCCATGGCCGACGACGTCATTCCCATGATCAAGACCGACCATCGGGCGCAGTCGCAGGGCTGACCAGCGGCGGCGCAGGACGCGGCGGGGCCCGGGCCGCCAGGCCCCGGCCCCGCCTCGTTTCAGCCCGCTGCCAGCACCGCGTTCGCGCGCCCGGTGACGGCCGCCAGCACCCGGTGGGCGGTCGCCAGGTCCGCGGCGGGCAGGTCGCCGTAGATGTGCCGGGTGATCCGCGCCAGCCCGTCCTGGATCTGCCGGAACCGGGCGCTGCCCGCGGGCGTGAGCTCGACCCGCGGCGCGGCGCCCGCCGTGCGGGCGGCCAGCCCCTGCGCCGTGAGCTCCCCGATCGCGGCCCGCGCGGCCGCGTCGCTGATCTTGAGCCCGTAGCTCATCCGGCCGGCCAGTTCGCTTTCCGGCAGCGCCGGGCCGGTGGTGCCGAGCAGGTTCAGCGCCACCCAGCAGTGGAAGCTGGTGCCGGTCTGGGCGAGATGCCGGTCCAGCACCGCCCGGGTCGCCTTCTCGGCCTGCCCGATGTCCTGGCCGGTGAGAGTGGGGATGTCGGTCATGACGGCGCTCCTGTTCGCTGTGAAGGGGGTCCCGCTGCGCCGAGCAGGATCTGCAGGGATTCGATGAGTGCCCGGGTCCGGGGATCGTGCAGGCCGCCGAGCGGCGCGGTGAGCTCGTCCTGGAGTGCCACCACCCGCGCCACCGCCTGTGCCGTCAGCTCACGCCCCCGGCCGGTGAGGGAGAGCTGCACCGCCCGGCTGTCGTCCGGGTTGCCGGTGCGCTCGAGGAGGCCCGCCTGTTCCAGGCCCCGGGCGAGCTTGGAGACGTAGAGCGGTTCGAGGCCGGTGAAGCTGGCCAGCTCCCGCTGGCTGGGCCGCTGGCCCGCCTGCTCCAGCCCGCGCAGCGGCGCCAGCAGCGAGTACTGCGCGTTCGTCAGCCCCAGCGGCGCGATCGCCCGGTCGATCACCGACCGCCACCGCATCGACAGCCGCCACACCAGCCCGGTGACGGGCACTTCCGATTGTCCTGGCACAGGCAATAGTGTACATGGCTTCTATGTACATGTACATCATCTGGCGGGCAGCCATCCGCCATGGGTCAGGCAGGCCAGGACCGCCGGGCTAGCGCGCCGGGCCCAGCAGCAGGTCCGCCTGCTGGAGCAGGCCGCTGGCGGGGTCGACGGCGACGGCGAGCGACACGGTCGCGTGCTCGCCGGCCAGTTCGATGGTGGCGGTGCTCTCGCCGTTGCCGGCCCGCAGCGCGCCCGGGGCGCACCGGCCGGCCCAGGCCGCGGCCATCCGCAGCTGGCGCAGCAGCAGGCCGGTGTCCACGGTTGCGGCCGCCGCGAGGCCGGGCGGCCACCCCGGAGCCCCTTCGTTCAGCAGCGAAATCAGCGTCTCCAGCAGCTCGCCCAGCGCGGAACCGGGCGCCGGCGGGACCGCCAGCCGCAGCGCCTGGACGCGCGGCGGCAGCTCCGGGGTGAGCAGGATCTCGGCCGTCACGGTGCCCCGCTCCCCGGTCAGCCACCAGCGGCAGTGCGCCGGGCTGTCGGACTGCGGGGGCCGGTCCGGGTCGTCGCGGAAGGCGCCGATGCGCTCCCGGATGAGACCGGCTTTCGCCTGCCGCTCGGGCAGCGGCTCGTCCAGGGCCACGTTCTCCGCCAGCAGCCGGGCCGCTGCCGCGTCGTCCCAGGTCTGCAGCAGCTGGCTGACCTCGTCCCGGGCGGCCAGCGTGGCCGGCCAGGGGCCGCCCGGCGCCGGCGCGGGCCCGCGCACCGCCGGCCCGCCGGCCGCGGCCGGTGCCTGCCGCAGCAGCGCCCCGAGCAGCTGTGCCGCCAGCCCGGACGCGCCCGCGTAGGTGCTGTTCGCCAGCACGATCACCCCGGTGCCGGACGCGGGATGCCAGCGCATGTTGCTGCCGAAGCCCGGGTACCCGCCGCTGTGCTGGACGATCCGGCCGTGCTCCGCGCTGTCCTCGGTGAACAGGCCGAACCCGTAGCCCGCCGTCCCGGCGGCCGGGTCGCCGGGCAGCCGGGTGAACGCCGCCGGCGGGATGACGGCCTGCGGCAGCTGCATCTCGCGCCGGCTCGCGGCGCTCAGCGGGTGCGGCAGGCCGGCCCGGCGGCCGCCGGGCGGGAACGCCGCCGTGAACCCGCTGACCCAGCGGGCCAGGTCCGCCACGCAGCTGAACACGCCGCCCATCGGCGCGAACGCGCCGCACGGGTCCGGGGCCAGCTCCTCCCACCCGTCCGGGCCGTGCCGGTACCCGCCCGCCAGCTGGCCGGCGCCGAACCCGGCGGCCTCGTAGCCGGTCGCGGTCATGCCGAGGGGGCGCAGCAGCCGCTGCGCCACGAACTCCGGGTAGGCCTGGCCGGACACCGCGGTGATGACCCGGCCGAGGATCGCGTAGCCGAGGTTGGAGTACTCGAAGCGGGTGCCCGGCGCCCAGGCGAAGCCCACCCCGCCGGCCAGCAGCCCGGCGAACTCCGCCAGCGGCAGCCCCTGCTGCCGGTCCCCCCACGGGTCGTCGGTCGGGAACCCCGCCGTCATCGTGAGCAGGTGCCGCAGCGTGACCGGCGGGCAGTCCGCGCCCGGCAGCGCCAGCCCCTTGAGCTCGGGCACGTACCGGTCCGCCGGATCCGCCAGCGCCAGGGCGCCCTCGTCGCGCAGCAGCAGCACGGCGGCGGCGGTGAAGCTCTTGGTCATCGACGCGATCCGGAACACGGTGCCGGCGTCCGGCGCGGGCCCGCCCAGCCGCCGTTCGCCCAGCCCGCGGGCGTGCACCAGCTCGCCGCCGGCCAGCACGCCGTAGGCCAGCCCGGGCTGCCCGCCCCGCTCGGCGAAAGCCCCGGCGAGCGCGTCGACCGCGGCGAACTGATCAGCCATTCCCTGCCTCCCGGTCAGCTGGTCCCGGCCGCCGCGCGCACCCCGCTGGCGATGGCGCGGGCGGTGAGCTCCGCCGCGAGCACCTCCACCAGGCCGGGGTCCGGGCCCGCCGGGCCGGCGGTGCCCGTGGCGAGGCAGAACATCGTGTCACCGTCGTAGCGGGTGTGGGCGGGCCGGACCGCCCGGGCGATCCCGTCGTGCGCCGCGACCGCGACCCGGGTGGCCTGCTCCCGGGTGAGCGCGGCGTCGGTGACCACCACCCCGATCGTGGTGTTGCCGCCCGGGTCCGGGCCGGGCGGCGCGGCCGGGCCCGCCGCGGGCGCGGTGAGCGGGGCGATCCACTCGTGCCGGTCGTCGTCCCAGATCCCGCCGATGCCGTTGGCCACCAGGATCGCGGTGACGGTGACGCCCGCGGCGCGGGCGGAGGCGACGCCGAGGCCGCCGGGCGCGGGCGGGGCGCCGCCCGCCTTGGCGACGGTGGCGCCGGTGCCCGCGCCGACGGCGCCCAGGCCCGCGGCGGCCGGGTCAGGCCCCGCGGCCTGGCAGGCGGCGTACCCGGCGGCGGCGTCCGGGCGGACCGCCGGGTCGCCGGTGAGCAGGTCGAACAGCACCGCCCCGGCCACGATCGGCACCCGCACCGGCCCGACCTCGAAGCCCTTGCCGCGTTCCTCCAGGTAGCGCATGACCCCGCCGGCCGCGTCCAGGCCGAACGCGCTGCCGCCGGCCAGCAGCACGGCATGGGCCCGGTCCACCAGCGTGCCGGGCCGCAGCGCGTCGGTCTCCCGGGTGCCCGGCGCGGCGCCGCGCACGTCCACCGCCGCGGTCGCGCCGTCCGGCGCCAGCACCACCGTGCAGCCGGTCCGCGCGGCGGGGTCGGTCCAGTGCCCGATCGTGACCCCGGCCGGCAGCGCCGCGGCCCCGCCGTCCAGCCCGCCCACGCGCGTCAGAGAACGGGCAGGTAGCGGTCGATCTCGTAGGCGGTGACCTGGTGCCGGTAGTCGCGCCACTCCTCACGCTTGTTGCGCAGGAAGAAGTCGAACACGTGCTCGCCGAGGGTCTCCGCCACCAGCTCGCTGCCCTGCATGACGGTCAGCGCCTCGTCCAGGCTCTGCGGCAGCGGCTGGATGCCCAGCGCCCGCCGCTCGGCCGGGGTGAGCGCCCACACATCGTCCTCGGCGCCGGGCGGCAGCTCGTAGTCGTTCTCGATGCCCCGCAGGCCGGCCTCCAGGATCACCGCGAACGCCAGGTACGGGTTGCAGGCGGAGTCGAGGGAGCGGAACTCGATCCGGGTGGCGTGCCCCTTCTGCGGCTTGTACATGGGCACCCGGATCAGCGCGGAGCGGTTGTTGTGCCCCCAGCACACGTAGGCGGGCGCTTCCCCGCCCGCGCCCGCGGTCCGCTCCGCCGCGCCCCACAGCCGCTTGTAGGAGTTCACCCACTGGTTGCACACGGCCGTGATCTCGGGTGAATGCCGCAGCAGGCCGGCGATGAACGCCCGGCCGATCTTGGACAGCTGGAACTCCGAGCCGGCCTCGTAGAAGACGTTGCGGTCGCCCTCGAACAGCGACATGTGCGTGTGCATGCCCGAGCCCGGGTGCTCGGTGAACGGCTTGGGCATGAACGAGGCGTACACCCCCTGCTGGAGCGCGACCTCTTTCATCACCAGCCGGAACGACATGATGTTGTCGGCGGTGGTGAGCGCGTCGGCGTAGCGCAGGTCGATCTCCTGCTGCCCGGGCGCGCCCTCGTGGTGGCTGAATTCGACCGAGATGCCCATCTGCTCCAGCATCTGGATGGACACGTGCCGGAAGTCGTGCGCGATGCTGTGCGGGGTGTGGTCGAAGTACCCGCCGGAGTCGATGGGCCGCGGCGGGTGGCCGGGCTCGGGCTTCTCCCGCAGCAGGAAGAACTCGATCTCCGGGTGGGTGTAGAAGGTGAAGCCGAGCTCGTTCGCGTGGCTCAGGGCCCGCTTGAGGACGTGCCGCGGGTCGGCGTAGGACGGCGAGCCGTCCGGCATCAGGATGTCGCAGAACATCCGGCCCACGCCGGACTCCCCGCGCCAGGGCAGCAGCTGGAAGGTGGCCGGGTCCGGCTTGGCGATCATGTCGGCTTCGTAGACCCGGGCGAAGCCCTCGACGGCGGAGCCGTCGAAGCCGATCCCCTCGGCGAACGCGCCCTCCAGCTCGGCGGGCGCGACCGCGACCGACTTGAGGAACCCGAGCACGTCCGTGAACCACAGCCGGACAAAACGGATGTCACGCTCCTCCAGCGTGCGGAGGACGAACTCTTCCTGCCTGTCCATGATTGCCTGTCCTTGCTGTTGCGCGACCAAACGCGGTCAGTACCCACGGCAGTATCCCCCGTGCCGCGGGCTGCTCCACCCGGGACAGTCTCTCGCCTCCGTGTTTCCGGCGCGTTACACGCCCCCCGCCGGACATCTCGTTCCCCCCGTCAGTGGCTGTCCGTGCTCCCAGCCTCCGCCGCCACCGTCAACCGCCCGTCAATCAGCTCCCGAAAGCGCAGGTAAAGTGACCAAAGGGGCAGAGGTGATGGGCCGACAGTGATGGGCCGACAGTGATGGCACTGCGCATCCGGACGCTGGGCGCGCTCGAGATCGACATCGCGGGGGCGGCTGTCGCGCTGCCGCCGGGGCGGCGGGTCCGCGGCCTGCTGGCCTGGCTGGCCGTGCACCCGGGCCGGCACCCGCGCGGCCGCCTGGCCGGCTGGCTGTGGCCGGAGGTGCCCGACCCGAAGGCGCGGGCCAGCCTGCGCAGTGCGCTGTGGTCGCTGCGGGCCGCGCTCGGGCCGGACGGCTCGCCCTACCTGGTCACCGACCGGCAGTCGGTGGGCCTGCGCGACGAGGGCGTCAGCGTGGACCTGGCCGAGTTCGGGCGGCTCGCCGACACGGGCCGGCTCGCCGAGGCGGTCGCGCTGTGCCGGGGTGAGCTGCTGCACGAATTCGACGGCGACTGGGCCTTCGAGGCCCGGGAAGCGCATAGTGAACGGCTGGCGCGGGTGCTGGCCTCGCTGGCCGGGCAGGCCGCCGCGGCCGGGGACCCGCAGGCCGCCCTGTCCTGGGCGCGCCAGCGCGCCGCCGTCGCCCCGCTGGACGAGGACGCGGGCCGCGACCTGATCCGCCGCTACGCCGGCACCGGCGACGTGCCGGGCGCCCTGGCCGCCTACACCAGGCTCCGCACCCGCCTGGGCACCCTGGGCGTGCTGCCCGCCGCCGAGACCCGCCGGCTGGCAGCCCGCGTGCGCGCGCAGCGCGGTGATCCGGGAGCCGCCTCAGCCTCGGGCCCGTGACAGGCGCCGCGTAGGGTGACAGCGTGCCCAGGCTGAGGATCGCGCTTGCTCAGGTCAACTCCACCGTCGGCGACCTGGCGGGGAACGGCGACACGATCATCGGGTGGACGCGCCGGGCCGCGGCGGCGGGCGCCCGGCTGGCTGTGTTCCCGGAGATGATGCTGACCGGCTACCCGGTGGAGGACCTGGCGCTGCGGGCCTCGTTCGTGGACGCGTCGCTCGCGGCGCTTGAGGAGACCGCGGCCCGGCTCGCGGACGCCGGGCTGGGCGGCGTGGCGGTGGTCGCGGGCTACCTCGGCCGCCACCCCGGGATGGCCCCGCGGGTCGGCCTGCCGGCCAGCGCGGCCCAGAACGCCGCGGCGCTCCTGCACGGCGGCCGGGTCCTGGTCAGCACCGCCAAGCACCACCTGCCCAACTACGGCGTGTTCGACGAGTACCGCTACTTCGTGCCCGGGAACCGGCTGCCGGTGTTCCGGCTGCCGTGCGGGCCCGGCGCGGGCGCGGTGGATGTGGCCATCGCGATCTGCGAGGACCTGTGGCAGGACGGCGGCCCGGTGGCGGTCACCCGGCAGGCGGGCGCCGGGCTGCTGGTGGTGCCGAACAGCTCGCCGTACGAGCGCGGGAAGGGCGGCTTCCGGCTGGACCTGTGCGCCCGCCGGGCCCGCGAGGCGGGCGCCGCCCTGGCCTACGTCAACCTCGTGGGCGGCCAGGACGAGCTGGTCTTCGACGGCGACTCCATCGTCGTCAGCGCGGACGGCGGGCTGCTCACCCGCGGGCCGCAGTTCGAGGAGGCCCTGGTCGTCGCCGATCTGGACCTGCCCGCCGCGGCGGGTGACGCGGGCGGCCCGGACGTGCCCGCCGACGCGAGCGACGGCACCACCATCACCATCCACCGGGTGGCCGTGCCCGGCTCGCCCGCTCCCCCCGGGCCGGCCCCGGCGGGCGGCGACGGGCCGGGCGCCGCCGCGGCCGGCGGGGTGCCGCCGCGGCTGGACCCGCTCGCGGAGATCTACACGGCCCTGGTCACCGGGGTGCGCGACTACGTGCGGAAGAACCGCTTCCGGTCGGTCATCCTCGGGCTGTCCGGCGGGATCGACTCGGCGCTGACCGCGACCATCGCCGCCGACGCGATCGGGCCCGCGCTGGTGCACGTGGTGCTGATGCCCAGCCAGTACTCCTCAGGTCACTCGGTGTCCGACGCCGAGGATCTGGCCAAGCGGCAGGGCCTGATCGACCGGACCATTCCGGTGCAGCCGATCGTGGACGCCTACCAGGCGGAGCTGGGCGTGACCGGGCTGGCCGCGGAGAACCTGCAGGCACGGGTGCGCGGCATGCTGCTGATGACCATCTCCAACGCCGAGGGGCACCTGGTGCTGACCACCGGCAACAAGAGCGAGCTGGCCACCGGCTACTCGACCCTGTACGGCGACTCGGCGGGCGGGTTCGGGCCGATCAAGGACGTGCCCAAGAGCCTGGTGTGGGAGCTGGCCCGCTGGCGCAACGCCGAGGCGGCCCGCCGCGGCGAGACCCCGCCGATCCCGGAGAACTCGATCACCAAGCCGCCCAGCGCGGAGCTGGCGCCCGGCCAGCTCGACAGCGACAGCCTGCCCGACTACGAGGTCCTCGACGCGCTGCTCGACGACTACGTGGAAAAGGACCTCGGCGCCGCGGAGCTGGTCGCGGCCGGGCACGACCCGGCCCTGGTCGACCGGGTGATCCGGATGGTGGACCGGGCCGAGTACAAGCGCCGCCAGTACCCGCCGGGGCCGAAGATCACCCCGCGCAACTTCGGCCGGGACCGCCGCCTGCCGATCACCAGCCAGTGGCGCGAGCCGCCCGCCGCACCGCCCGCCTGACCTGGGCCCCTAGCCGAGCAGGAGCACGGCGTAGCAGGCCAGCCAGTGCTCGACCATGTAGTCGTCGCCGACCACGTGCGGCAGGGCCGCCTCGGCGTGGGTGCGGGCGGCGCCGGTGGCCGGGCCAATCCGCGGGTCCCCCTCCGGCAGCACCTCCGCGATCCGCCGCCAGCACCACGCCCGGCTGGCGTTCAGGCCGTGCAGGTGCGCGATCTGCCCGTCGCTGGAGTCGGACACCACCGCGGGGGTGAACAGCGAGGCCGGCTCCCCGCCCGCGACCCCCGGCAGGAAGATCGACAGCCAGGCGGCGAACTCGGCCGCCGGCAGCAGCTGCGCCATGAGCTCGGCCTCGGCCAGCGCCGGGGACAGGAAGTCCTGCCCGGACGGCTCCCAGCTACCCGGGTAGAGGGTGTCGCCGCCGAACCACGCGTGCGCCTTCGCGGTGATCGCCTGCAGCAGCGACGACTCCCCGGCCGCCGCCAGGTCCCGCGCGAACGGCAGCGCCCGGGACAGGGCGAACGCGCTGTTCTCGTGCACGCCGTAACGGACCGGGTAGGTGGCCCGGGGCAGCCACTCCACGAACCGCCGGCTGACCGCCTCCGCCAGCGGCGCCAGCGTGGCCGCCCACTTCCGGCCGTCCGGGTCCTGCCAGGCATGGGCCTCGTGGACCAGCGCCAGCGCCCACCCCCAGCCGTACGGGCGCTCCGCCAGGCCGGCCTGGCTGCTGATGAACTCGGCCTCCGCCGCCACCGCGACGGTGCTGAACTGGGCGTCGAGCGCGGCCCTGATCTCCGCCGCGGGCACCGCGTCCGGGGCCACCCGCAGCAGCCGCACCAGCAGCCAGTGCATCTCCACGCAGGAGTGCCAGTCGTAGCTGCCGTAGAAGACCGGGGTGCGGGCGCGGGGCCGGTAGGGGAAGTCCCCCGCCGCCGTCATCGTGTGGTAGATGCCGGAGGGGAACTCACGCCGGATGTTCGCCAGCGCGACCCGGGCGTACCCGGCGCCCTCCCGGCGCAGCAGCGCGCCCCACTCGCCCGCCAGGTCCACAGTTCCTCCCGGGACGCGCCCCGCGGGGCACGCGCGTGCCTGGGGCGCGGGCGGCCCGCCGCCACGCCCGTGAACTGGTCCGCTGCCTGAGCGTACTGCCCCGGCCGGCCCCCCGGACGGCATGCGGGGGCACTCGCAGCGGCCGGCCGGCCGCTGCCCGGCACGCTGGCCCGGTTGCACCACTTCGCCCAGAAATACGGGGATTCAGGGCCATCGGGCCCGGTGACCGGCCCTCCCGGCCCCTGCAGCCCGCGCGCTGACCAGCACCGCCGGAAGGGCTGTGCCGGGGACGCCCGCTTCGGTAACATTCGCCCGTGACTGCGAAAAGTAAGTGTGCTGACACACAGCGGATACAGCGCACCCGGCCGCGGTTACTGCAGCACCGGCCGGCGGCCGGCCGGGCCCGGCAGTGACGACCACCGGCCGGGGGGTGGCCGCCGCGATGTGCGCGGCGCTGGCCGTGCTGGCCGCCGGGTGCGGCGGCACGCCGCTGTACGGCCCGGCCGAGCCCGGCGCGGCGCCGTCCCCGGCCGCCTCCGCCAGCGTCAGCCTGCAGCTGTTCAAGCAGGCCGAGACCGGGCCGCTGGCCCGGGTGTTCCAGTCCGACGCGGCGGTGTTCAACCGCGACAGCCGCAACCCGCGCGTTCCCCTCTCGGTGCTCGGCGAGGACGCCTACCAGGTGTCCTCGGACATCGCCAGCTGGGCGGAGGCGATGCGCGAGGCCCCGGTCCCGGCCGGGTACGAGCAGGCCAAGGCGCACCTGCTGGCCGCGCTGGCGCTGCTGGGCCGCGGCTACCGCCGCATCGGCGACGGGCTGATGTACGGGGATGTCGGCCAGCTCCGGCGGGGCCGGGCCGACGTCCGGTCGGGCACCCGGATCCTCGTCGTCACCCGCGGCGACGCTTCGCTCTGACCGGGCCCGCGGTGCGAGACTGGCCGCATGGCCGCTGACCCCGCCCAGGCGCTGTCGTTCGGCGCCGCCGCTGACGCGTACGAGCGGGCCCGGCCCTCCTACCCGGAGCGGGCCGTCAGCTGGCTGGTGCCGCCCGGCGCGCGGCGGGTGGCCGACGTCGGCGCGGGCACCGGCAAGCTCACCCGCCAGCTGCGCGCCCACGGCCTCGACGTGGTCGCGGTCGAGCCGGTCAGCCAGATGCGCGCGCAGCTCGCCCGGGCGGTGCCGGGCGTGCCGGTGCTCGCGGGCACCGCGGAGGAGATCCCGCTGCCCGCCGCCAGCGTGGACGCGGTGCTGCTGGCGCAGGCGTGGCACTGGGCCGACCCGGTGCGGGCGCTGCCGGAGGCGGCCCGGGTGCTCCGGCCGGGCGGCTGGCTGGGCCTGGCCTGGAACATCCGCGACGACAGCGCGGACTGGGTGGCGGAGCTGGGCCGGATCATGCGGCCCGGCGGCGAGCCGGACCACGACCGCGAGCCGGACCTGGGCCCGCCGTTCGGCAGGCCCGAGCGGCTGCGGGTGCGGTGGGTCAGCCACTTCACCGCGGACCGGCTCCTGGACCTGGTCTCCTCGCGGAGCTACGTGATCACCCGGCCGCCCGCTGAGCGGGCCGCCGTCCTCGCCGCGGTCCGGCGGCTGCTGGACACCCACCCCGCGCTGGCGGGCCGCACGGACATCGCCCTGCCCTACGTGACCTCCTGCACCCGCGCGCGGCTGGCCTGAGCCATGGCCAGCCGCGGGCTGCCCCCGCGCTGCCGCGCCCGGCTCAGCCGCGGCCCCGCCCGGCTGCCCGCACCGGGACCGCCAGCCCCAGGAACCGCCGGATGTCCCCGGCATCGGCGGCCAGCGCCGCCGCGTCCGCCTCGCTCAGCTCGCCGAAGGGCGAGAGCTCTATCTCGCCGCCGGCCAGGCTCCAGGTGGCCACGGCCCGGCCGCGGGCCATCGCGAACGGCCGGAACAGGCCGTTGACCGTCACGACCGGCCCGTGCGCGCCCACGATGTCCGCACGGGACGACCAGCCGAGCAGCACCGGCTCGTACGCGCCGAGCAGCCGCGGCGGCGGCAGGCCGTAGCTGGCCGCCCGGCCCGCGAGCTCCGCGAGCTCACCGCGGATGGTGATGCTTCCGGCGATCCCCGCCAGCCCGCGCCGGGCGTCGCCCAGCGGCAGCCCGGCCCACTTCGCCAGGTCCCGGTCCGTGGCCGGGCCGTGCCCGGCCAGGTAGCGGCGGGCCAGCTCGGCCAGGGCGAGATCGCGGGGCAGCGCCGGGGGCGGACGGCCGAGCCAGTCGCGCACCAGCACGAAGGCGTGCTGGCGGCCGGTTATCGGCCCGCGCACGATCAGCCCGCGCAGGCTGGCCAGCGCCAGGATGTGGACCAGCGCCTGGCCTTCGGTGCGCACCCCGGCGGCGGCGATCCGGTCCCGCAGCTGGGCCCGGGTCAGCGGGCCCTCGCTGGCGAGCGCCGCCTCTGCCGCTGCCACCCCCCGGCCGGCGTCATCGGGCGGCACGCCTTCCTGGCCCAGCCGGCGGGTGACCGCGGTGAGCATCGGGGGTGTGGTCAGCGCGTGCAGCCACCAGTAGTCCTCCGCCGCCACCAGGTGCAGCGTGCCGCGGTTCAGCCAGGTGACGAGCACGGACCGGTCCACCGTGAGCGCCCGGTCCACGTCCGCCGCGGTCAGGCCGGCGGTGCGGGCCCGCACCGCGAGCCGGGCGCCCCGCAGGTCCTGGCCCTGCACCGCCAGCAGCCGCTGGACCGCGTCCAGCACCGTGGCCGCGGGCGGGCCGGCCAGCTGCTGCGCCGCCAGCCGCGCGGCCAGCAGCGACTCGTCACGGGGGGTCATGCCTCCGATGCTGCCACCCGGGTCGGACATCGCGGGCCCGGCGGGTCAGGCGGTCGGCTGCCGGGCGGCAGCGGCCGGGCTGCCCGGCTGCGCCGCCCGGGCGGCCAGGTCATCGGCGATGCTGTCCGCCCACTCCCCGATCTCGTCCCAGTCCCGGTGATCGCCGTAGCGGCCGCCGAGCCCGGTCATGAAGACCCGCCCGGCCAGGCCCCAGTCGTCCGCGGCGACCACCCCGGCGAACCCGTGATGGCTGCGCGGGTGCAGCGCGTCCGCGACACCGCTGACCGCGGCCGGGAGCCGCAGGATCCGCCGCATCCGGGCCGCGACCGCCGACGGGAAGGCGCTGCTGCGCTCCCCCACGGTGGAGACGCTGAACAGCCAGAGCGGACGGCGGGCCAGGGCGCTGAGGTTGCGCCGCAGGAACTCCGCGCCCTCGGGCAGCCAGTCACCGGAGTGAATCGCGCTGCCCAGCACGCACGCCCGGTAGCAGCCAGGGTCGGTGGCCGGCCCCAGCGGGCGGGCCTCGGCTGCCAGCCCGCGGTCCCGCAGCCGGGACGCCACCCGTTCCGCGATGCCCCGGGTTGACCCGTGCTCGCTCGCGTATCCGACCAGCACGTTCATGGTCACCCCCCGTAGCCGTCCCCTCTGCCTCCAGGCTCCGCACGGCGGCCCGGCCGCGCTCAGGGGCAAAGGTCCCCGGTGATGAGGGCGCAGGTCAGCGGGGTGCGAGGCCGGCCAGCAGCTCGTCCACGACCCGCTCCGCATACCCGGGCGGGATGCTTTCCGGGTCGAACCTGCCGCGCGCCAGCACGGCGCCGATGAGCATGAACAGCGCGGCGTCGATGTCGATGCCGGCCCGCAGCTCACCGCTGGCGACGCCGCGGCGCAGCACCGACCGGATCACCTCCCGGCGCGGCTCCACCACCGTCTCCACGTACCGGGCCATCAGCCGCGGGTACCTGGCGCCTTCGCCCAGCAGCAGGGCGAACTCGCGGGCCCGCCGCGGGTCGGCCGCGTCCCGGCACATGACGGTGAGCAGTTCCACCAGGTCATCGCGGACCGGGCCGCCCGCAGGCTCCGGCAGCGGCGCCTTCAGCGCCGCCATCGCGGCCAGCAGCAGGTCTTCCTTGCTGTGCCAGCGCCGGTAGAGGGTCGCCTTGCCCACCCCGGCCCGGGCGGCGACCTTCTCCATGCACAGCCCCTCGGGCCCGCTCTCGGCGAACAGGCTCAGCGCCGCGTCGATGATGGCCCGGTCGGCCCGCTCACTGCGCGGCCTGCCGGGGCGGCGCGCCGCCCCGGCCTGGCTGCCGCTGCCTGCGGTGTCGCGCGCAACGCTGGGCGCTCCCGGCGGCATCTGCGCTCACCCCTCCCCCATGACCGGCCCGGCCAGCTCCGCGGCGGGCGGGCCGCCGGCCGCGCCCGCGCCGTGCCCGGCCCCGGCCGCGGCGAGCTCCGGCGCCGCGGCGGCCTGGGCGGCGGCGGGCTGGCCCGCCGCGGTGGCCGCGGCCTGCCCGGCCCGCAGGCCCGGCATCCATACTGCCACCGCGGCCGCGCCGAGCAGCGCCACCACGACCGACACCAGCGAGGTCACGTGCATGGCGTGGACGAACGCCTGGTCAGCCGCGGGCAGCAGGCCCGCGCCCGGGTGCCCGAGCCGCTGGGCGACTGCCTGGGTGGCCGCGATCGACGAGGTGGCCGGGCCGCGGGCGGCAGCGGGCAGGCCCGCCAGGTGCGGGGCGAGCTGCCCGCGGTAGACCTGGGCGAGCACCGAGCCGAGCACCGCGACCCCCAGCGCCACCGCGACCTGCCGGGCGATGTTGGTGAGGGCCGAGCCGGCGCCGCCGCGCTCCCGGGGCACCACCGACATGACCGCCTCGGTCGCGGGCGGCATGACGTTGGCCATGCCCGCGCCCTGGATGAAGAAGACCACCTCCAGCACCCAGATCGGGGTGGCCGTGCCGAGCAGCTCGTAGCCGGCCAGGGCCAGGGCGACCACCAGCAGGCCGCCCGTGGTGACCGCGCGTGCCCCGAACCGGCGCACCAGGGTGGCGCTGCGCGGGGCGAACAGCAGCTGCCCGGCCGCCAGCGGGATGGTCAGCAGGCCTGCCTGCAGCGGGCTGTAACCGCGCACGTTCTGCAGATAGAAGCTGATGAAGAAGAACGCGCCCGCGAGCGCGAAGAACACCAGCGCGATGGATGCGGTCGCCGCCGACAGCCGCGGGTTGCGGAACAGCCGCACGTCCAGCGACGGGTGGTCGATCCGCAGCTCGTACCAGGCGAACCCGGCGAGCACCGCCACCCCGCCGATCATCGGCCCCAGCACGTCGGCCCGCAGCCAGGACCCGGTGTCGCCGCCCTGGATGATGCCGTAGACGACCAGCACCAGGCCCGCGATGGACATCAGCACGCCCAGGTAGTCGACCCGGCCCGGGTGCGGGCTGCGGGATTCCGGCACGATCAGCGCGATGAGGGCGACGCCGAGCGCGGTGACCGGCACGTTGATCAGGAACACCGAGCCCCACCAGAAGTGGTCGAGCAGCAGCCCGCCCAGGATCGGGCCGACCGCGATGCCGATGCCGACCGCGCCGGCCCAGATGGCGATGGCCCGGCCGCGCTCCCTGGCGTCGAACACGTTGCTGATGATGGACAGGGTCTGCGGCATGACGGCCGCGCCGCCGAGGCCCATCGCCGCCCGGGCCCAGATGAGCTGGTCGGGGGTGTGGGCGTAGGCCGACAGCAGCGAGGACAGCCCGAACAGCGCCATGCCGATCATCAGCATGCGCTTGCGGCCGACCCGGTCACCGATCACGCCGAAGGTGAAGAGCAGGCCGGCGAAGGCCAGCGTGTAGGAGTTGATGGCCCATTCGAGCTGGCTCTGGCTCGCGCCGAGGCCGGCCCGGGGGTCGGAGATGGTCTTGAGCGCGATGTTGAGGACGGTGTTGTCCACGACGATGGCCATCAGGCTGATGACCAGGACGCCGAGGATCAGCCAGCGGCGCCGTTCGGTCGACTGCGGGTCCATGGTGCCTTTCAGCGCGGGGAGGTCTGCGGAAGCTGCACGCCGTCACCGGCGTTAAGCCCGTGTACCCCGGGAGCGGCGGGCCGCCCCCGGGGAAGCCATCGATACGGAACAGATCCGTTTCGCAAAACATTCCCGCTGGCCGCGCAGGGCTACCCCGCCGGCCGCCGGCGTGACATCATCGAAACGTCCGGGGACGCCGCAAGGGCGCAACGAGACGTGGAGGTACAGATGAATCAGCAGGATCCCAGCATGGCCGCGACCACCGCGCGGACCGCGGGACAGCAGGCCCCCGAGCCGCTCTACGGGGGGCGCAGCGGACGGCGGGTCACCGTCCGCGACCTCGCCGCCGCCAAGGCCCGCGGCGAGAAGTGGCCCATGCTCACCGCCTACGACGCGCTGACCGCTCGCGTCTTCGACGACGCCGGCATCCCGGTGCTGCTGGTCGGCGACTCCGCGGGGATGGTGGTCTTCGGGCACGACACCACGATCCCGGTGACCGTGGACGACCTGCTGCCGCTGACCGCCGCCGTGGTGCGCGGCACCCGCCGCGCCCTGGTCGTCGCGGACCTGCCGTTCGGCTCCTACCAGGCGTCGCCAGCGGCCGCGCTGGCCGCCGCCACCCGGTTCCTCAAGGAGGCGGGCGCGCACGCGGTCAAGCTGGAGGGCGGCCAGCGGGTGGTCCGCCAGGCCGAGGAGCTGGTGTCGGCCGGCATCCCGGTCATGGCCCACCTCGGCCTGACGCCCCAGTCGGTCAACGCCTTCGGCGGCTACCGGGTCCAGGGCCGCGGCGAGGACGGCGAGCAGCTGCTGCAGGACGCCAAGGCGCTGGAAGCCGCGGGTGCCTTCTCGATCGTGCTCGAATGCGTGCCCGCCGAGCTGGCCGCCCGGGTGACCGCGGCGGTCTCGGTCCCCACCATCGGCATCGGCGCCGGGCCGGACTGCGACGCCCAGGTGCTGGTCTGGCAGGACATGGCCGGGCTCACCCCGCACACCGCGAAGTTCGTCAAGAAGTACGCCGACCTGGCCGGCGTGCTCGGCAGCGCAGCCCGGTCGTTCGCCGGTGAGGTCGTGGGCGGGCAGTTCCCCGGGCCCGAGCACTCCTACCGCTGATCAGCCCCGGCCGTCCCGCGGCAGGCCCCCGGGCCCGCCGCGGGGCGGCGGGCCCGGGTAGACGTCGGTGATGCGCAGGCCCGCGTGTGCCTTGTAGCGGCGGTTGATGGACACCAGGTTGGCGGTCAGCGCCTCGACCTGCCCGCAGTTGCGCAGCCGGCCCGCGTACACCCCGCGCACGCCGGGGATCCGCTCCGCCAGGGCCTGCACCAGGTCGGTGGCCTCCCGGTCGTCACCGAGCACCATCACGTCCAGGTCCACTTCGCTGACCCCGGGGTCCAGCAGGAGAACGGACGACACGTGGTGGAACGCCCCGACCACCCGCGAGCCCGGCAGCACGGCCGCCGCCTGCTGCGCGGCACTGCCCTCCTCGACCGGCAGCGCGTAGGCGCCGCGCTTGTCGAACCCCATCGGGTTCACGCAGTCGACCACGATCTTGCCGGCCAGGCTGTCCGCCAGCGCCGTCAGCAGCTCCCGGTGACCCTCCCACGGGACGGCCACGATCACCACGTCCCCGGCCCGGGCCGCGTCCTGGTTCGCCATCCCCCGGATGCCGGCGTCCCCCAGCTCGGCGGCTGCGGCAGCGGCCCGGTCGGCGCTGCGCGACCCGATGATGACGGGGTTGCCGGCCGCCGCCAGCCGGCGGGCCAGGCCCCGGCCCTGGTCACCCGTCCCGCCCAGCACCGCGACAGTCAGGTTCGCCACATCCGGCCCGGTTGCGGGGGTTTCGCGCTGCTCAGCCATGGCCCCGATCCTGCCAGAGGCCGCCGGCGGCGTGGCACCATGGGCCCATGAACGCCGAGCAGGTGGCCGCGCTGCGCGAACTGCTGGCGCCGACCGGGTGGGTGGAGCGGGCCGCCGCCTTCGCCCGCGCCCTGCGGACCTCCACCCGCACCCCCGGCGGGCTGCTGGTCGTCGGCACCCCGGACGAGGAGCCCTGGCACCTCACCGCCCACCTGGACGAGGAGAGCCGGCTCGGCGGCATCCCGGAACTCGCCCCCACCCTGGTCCGGTGGTCGGCCCCGGCCGGCGCGCCGCTGCACCTCAGCGTGACCCTGGAGCGGCTGGAAGCCGCCAGGCGCGGCGAGTCGCTGCTGGTGGTCAGCCCGGACACGGCCCCGGATCCGCTGCTGGAGCGGGTCAACGACGCGCGGCACAGCGGCGCGGTGATCCTCGCGCTGGACCGCGGCGACCCGCAGCTGGAGGATCTCGCCCACGAGGCGCTGGTGGTCGGGCCCACAGCGGCGCCGATGTCCTTCGACGCGGCGCAGCACCTGGTCAGCTCCGCGGCCGGGGCGCGGCCGGAGCGGGAGCGCGGCGTCCGGTCCTGGCTCGCCCGGGTCCTGGACAGCGTGAGCGGTCCCGCCCCCGGCTCCAGCTGAGAGGCTGTCTTTCTGGCCCGTGCTCGCCTCCGGGCCGCTCGAGCCCGCCGTCTTCCCTCCTCGCTCCGGCTCCTTCGCCGCCTCGCTCGTCAGTCCAGACGGCGGCGCGGCCCTTTGGCTCGCTCGGGCCCAGGCGCTGCCGCGCCCCCTCGCGTTGCTGCTCCTGGATACAGGCAGCCACCCCTCCGGTCCGGCAGAGACGCGATATAGCGTGAGTCGGCGCTGGGCGATATACTCGGGACCGAGTGATCGGTGATGAGTAAACCTGCGCGAGTCTCTTCAGCCCCGCTCCGGGCGGCACCGGGCGGCGGCCGGCCGTCCCGCCGGCGCCCGCTGCCCCGCACGCCCATCGCCTTGTCCGTGCTGAACCTGCTCAACGAGCGGCCCATGCACCCGTACGAGATGCGGTCCATGATGCGGGAGCGCGGTCACGACCGGGCGTTCACCATCCGCGAATCGTCGGTGTACGACACCGTCGCCCGGCTGGCTGACCGCGGGTTCATCGAGCCGGTAGAGGTCAACCGGGAGGGCCGCAGGCCCGAGCGCACCGTGTACGCGATCACCGAGGCGGGCCGCGATGAGCTGATGGTGTGGCTGAAGGATCTGACCAGCCAGCCGGCCGCGGAGTACCCGCAGTTCGCCGCCCCGCTGATGTTCATCTATGCGCTCGGCCGCGCAGGTGCCATCAGCGCGCTGCAGCAGCGGGCCGCCGGCCTGGAGGCCGAGATCTCCCGTTCTGACGCTTTCCGGCGCGCGATCACCGCGGACCTGCCGGATTTCCCGCGGCTGTTCGGCATCGAGGAGGAGTACGCGCAGGCGATGCGGCGGGCGGAACTGGAGTGGGTGCGCACGATCACCGCGCAGCTGCGGGACGGCTCACTCCCCTGGCCCGCCCTGGAGGACGTCCTGGAGGAACCCACGCAGGACTGACAGGAAAAGGTCCCCGGGGCGGGCACCCCGGGGACCGCGAAACCCCGAGCGCGGCACAGCCGGCACCCTGGGCTCAGCACTTCGAGGATATGCCGGTCACCGACGCTCCCACCTGATGAAGGAGTTCGGCATGCCGGTGACAGATTCACCCCCCAGCGCGATCCGGATCAGCGGGCTGCGCAAGACATTCCGGGTCAAGAGCCAGCAGCTGGAGGCGGTACGCGGGATCGACCTGACGGTGGCGGCCGGGGAGATCTTCGGGTTCCTCGGCCCCAACGGCGCGGGCAAGACGACCACCCTGCGGATCCTGACCACCCTGCTGCCCGCGGATGCCGGCGAAGCCTGGGTCGCAGGCGCCGACGTGCGGCGCGAGCCCGGCCAGGTACGGCGGCGGATCGGCTACGTCGGCCAGCTCGGCGGCGCCGACGGCTCGGCGACCGGCCGGGAGAACCTGCTCTTGCAGGGGCGGCTGTACGGGATGACCGCGGCCGGCGCCCGGCAGCGCGCGGCAGAACTGATCGGGGCGCTCGATCTCGGCTCGTTCGCGGACCGGGTCGCGCGCAGCTATTCCGGCGGCCAGCGGCGCCGGCTCGAGGTCGCGCTCGGCATCATGCACCGCCCGCAGGTCCTGTTCCTGGACGAGCCGACCACCGGCCTGGACCCGCAGAACCGGGCGAGCCTGTGGGAGCAGCTCCGCGGCCTGCGGGCATCCGGGACGACCGTGTTCCTCACCACCCACTACCTCGACGAGGCTGACCAGCTCAGCGACCGGCTCGCCATCATCGACCACGGGGCGGTCATCGCCGAGGGCACCCCGGGCGAGCTCAAGCAGCGCTCCCCGGGCGGCACCGTCGCCATCACCCCCGCCTTGCCCGCGACCGAGCTGCCGGCCCTGGCCGCCGCGCTGGCCGCCGGGCCGTTCAGCAACGGCGCCAGCACGGATGGCGGCACCATCCGGCTTTCCGCCACCGAGCCGGCGCGGGCCATGGCCGCCGCCCTCAGCCTGCTCGCGGACCGCGGCATCAGGGTGCGCGGCGCCTCGGTCGCCGAGCCCTCGCTGGATGACGTCTTCCTGAGCCAGACCGGCCGGTCGCTGCGCGACGCCGGCCCGCCAGCCGCCGATCAGGCGGCCGCGGGTGAGCGGATGGGTGATGCGGCATGAACTTCACGCTGCACACCACGCTGTTCTTCCGCCGCAAGCTGCTGGAGACGCTGCGCCAGCCGGTGTGGATCATCACCGGGCTGAGCACACCACTGCTCTACCTGGCGCTCTTCGCTCCCCTGCTGCACACGCTGGCCGGCGGTCCCGGGTTCCCGCACGGGAGAGTGCTGGACATCTTCGTGCCCGGCATCCTGACGCTGATGGCCTTCGGCGCGGGGATGGGCGCCGGGTGGGTCGTCATCTGGGAGCTCGACTCGGGCGTGACCGAGCGGCTGCGGGTGACGCCCGCCAGCCGGTTCGCGCTGCTGCTGGGGTCGGTGCTGCGCGACGTCGTCATGTTCGCCATCCCCGCCCTGGTGGTCGTCGTGGTCGCCGTCCCGTTCGGCTTCCACGCGCGCTGGGGCGGGCTGGCCGTGCTGCTGCCACTGCTCGCCCTGCTCACCGCCAGCTGCTCGGCGGCCTCGTCGGCGCTCGGGCTGACGCTCCGCCAGATCGGCAGCCTCGCGGCCGTGGTGACCGGGCTGCAGCTGCCGCTCACCCTGCTGTCCGGCATCCTGCTCCCGCTGTCGCTGGGACCGGGCTGGCTGCAGGCACTCGGGCACGTCAACCCGATGTACTACGCGGTCGAGGCCGCCCGCGACCTGGCGGCCGGGACCATCGCGACCCCCGCTGTCGGTGAGGGATTCCTGGTCCTGGGCGCGGTGGCGGCGATGGCGCTGTGGTCGGGAACGCGCAGCTACCGGAGGGCCATGGCGTGACGACTGCCCGGTCCGGAATGCGCTGGCAGCCGGGGCCGCAGCTGCCGTAGATTCGAGCGGTGACCAGCCAGACCGAGCGCGCCGAACGCTTCCTCGCGCTGCACCAGGGACCCGATCCGCTGCTGATACCCAACCCCTGGGACGTGGGCTCAGCCAAGCTCCTCGTCTCGCTGGGTTTCCAGGCCCTGGCGACGACCAGCAGCGGGTTCGCCGCCACGCTGGGCCGCCTGGACGGCCAGGTCACCCGGGACGAGGCCATGGTGCACGCGGCCGCGCTGGCCGGCGCCACCGACGTGCCGGTGTCCGCGGACCTGGAGAACGGGTACGTGGACGAGCCCGCTGAGGTCGCCGAGACGGTGCGGCTGGCGGTCGACGCGGGCCTCGCGGGATGCTCGATCGAGGACTACACCCGCCGCGACGACAGCCCGATCTACGACCGCCAGCTCGCGGCCGAGCGGATCGCCGCGGCCGCCGAAGCCGCGGCTGCCAGCCCGGTCCGGCTCGTCCTCACCGCGCGCGCAGAGAACTACCTGCACGGCAACCCCGACCTGGCGGACACGATCGCCCGCCTGCAGTCCTACCAGGAGGCCGGCGCCGACGTGCTCTACGCCCCCGGCCTCACCCGGATCGAGGACATCCGGTCCGTGGTCACCTCGGTGGACCGCCCCGTGAACGTGCTGGCGCTGCCGGGCGTCCCGCCGGTGGCCGAGCTCGCCGAAGCCGGGGTGAAGCGCATCTCCGTCGGCGGCGGCTTCGCGTGGGCGGCATTCAACGGCGTCGTCGAGGCGGCCAGGGAGCTGCTCGATCAGGGCAGCTACGGCTGGGCCGTCCGCTCCGCCCCCGGCCGCAAGGCCGTCCGCCAGGCCTTCGGCGGCTGACACCGCGGCGGACTGCCGCCTCCACCCTCACCGGGGCTGGGCCGGGACAGGCGCCGATGCGCAGCCTCAGGTCGCTGGGGCCCACCGCCACCTCCAGGGCGGGCCGCTGGTCACTGCGGGCCACGCAACGCCCGGGCGGTCAGCCGTCGAGGCTGAGGACCATGGTGGGCCGCTCGATGACGTGGTCCTCGCGCAGCGGCCGCACGGCGGTGCCGATCGCGAAGAACTCGGTCGTGTGCGAGCCCCAGGTGTGGCTGTGCTGGCGCAGCTGCACGCCCACGATGCCTTCCGCGTGCAGCGCCTCGGCCTCGGCCTGCATCCGGCTCATGGCCAGCTCCCGCGCGTCGTACAGGGCCTGGGTGAACTGCTCGATCTCGACGTTGCGGCCGAGGTTCGACAGCACGCCGCCGAGCCGCTGGTGGGCGATGTGGTAGACGCAGGACCCCATCACCATGCCGAGCGGCGCGTAGCCCGCCCGGATGAGCGTCCAGAAGTCCTGCCCGGACAGGTCGGAGGTGAACGGCTGGTTCTTGTTGTTCCGCCAGTTGGACACGCCGCCGCCGCCCGCGCCCTCCTCGCCCTTGACCGCGGTGCCTACGGCGATGAACTCGGCGATGTCGGCGCCGAACTCCTTCATCTCCACGTCCAGCCGGACGCCCACGATGCCGTCCGCGCCCAGCGCGTCCGCCTCCGCCTCCATCCGGGTCATCGCCAGCTCGCGGGCGTGGTACATCGCCTGCGAGAGCACGTCGAGCTCCTGGTTCTTGCCCCACCGGCCGAACTGCAGCCCGACGTGGTAGATCGAGGTGCCCAGCACCAGCCCGAGCGGCCGGAAGCCGGCCTCGCGCACGAGCAGGAACTCGTTCACCGACAGGTCTGAGGTGAAGATCGAGCCGGGCTTGCCGGGCTGCAGTTCGGCGAGCCGGGCCATGGCGTCCTGGGGGACGCCCGCGGCACCCAGGTCGGTGGGTGTCTGCTCGGTCATCGTGCTCCTCGGGTGGGCGTGGTGGTCAGCGCCCGAGCCGCACCCGGGCGGCCTGCCGGCGCTGCGGGTCGAGCGAGAGGATGGCCAGGCTGCCGGGCTGGCTGGCCGGCTGGCTGCGGGTGAACGGGAGGATGGCGGTGCCGACGACCGTTGCCTCGGCGATGTGGTCCCGGGCGTGCTCCATCGAGGGGCATTCGCGCTCGCTGACCCGCAGGTGGTTGGTGGCGATCACCACCCCGGTGCCGCCGATCCGGGCGACGTCCTTCTGCAGCTGCACCCGTGCGTCGTGCCGGACCTCGTTGACGAGCTCGGTGTAGCCGGCTACCTCCTGGTTGCCCGCGCCCCACCTGGACGCCTGGCGGGTCGCCCAGTCGTCGTGGCGGACGCCGATGGAGATGCCGAGCGCCAGCCCGGCCGGCACCCAGCCGGCCGTGATCAGCTTGGCGAAGTCCTGACCGGACAGGTCCGAGCTGAACGGCTGCGGCGGGGCGGCCGCGCCCTGGCCGCGCACGGCGGTGCCGATGGCACGGAACTCCAGGCCGCCCGCGGGAAACGAGCCGATGGACAGGCGCACGCCGACGATCCCGTGCCCGCCGAGGGCGGCGCACTCCTCGGTCATGCGGCTGATCGCCGTCCGCCGGGCCGCGTACATGGCCTGGGTCAGCGGCCCGAAGGAGCCCCAGCCGCCGCGGCTGGACACCTGGGTCCGGGCGCCGAGGCTGAGCCCGGTGCCGAAGAACCCGCCCCCCAGCACGCCGGGACACTGATACCCACCCTGATAGCCGAGGTTGTAGACGGCGGCGCCGAGGACCTGGCCGGCCGGCTCGAAGCCCACGCTGCGGATCGCCGCGAACTCCTCGGTGGACAGCGCCGAGCCCCAGGTGCCGCTGCGCCTGATCTCGTCCATCCGGGCACGCGCCGCGGAGGGCAGGCCGCCCCCGGTGGTTCCGCCCGCCACTGCGCCCCCTTCCGGCCTGGTGCCGCTGCTGCCAGCCTAATAGCGCGGAACCGGGCCAGGTAGGTCATTTCCGCCCGGCTGATCAGTCGCGGTCGCGGTCGGCCGCGTCCCACTCCTCGTTGCGTTCCCGCACGGTCTGCAGGGCATGCTCGGCCGCCTCCCGCGTCGGGTACGGGCCGAGCCGGTCCTTGCCGGGACAGCCGGCGTCCGGTTCTACCGCATTGTGCTTGAGGCAGTACCACCAGTGCTGCTCGCTCATGCGCATAGACTTTCATCCCATGACCAGCACGCTCCAGCCCGGCCGGATTTCTCCGCTCCGGCAGGTGCCGGCGCAGATCCCGCGGCCCGAGTACGTGGGCCGCAAGCGGCCGAAGACCGGCGAGCCCGACGTGAAGGACGCGGGCACGATCGAGCGGATGCGGATCGCCGGCCGGATCGCGGCGCAGGCCCTGGCCGAGGTGGGCCGGCATGTCGAGCCCGGGGTCACCACCGACGAGCTGGACCGGATCGGCCACGAGTTCCTCTGCGACCACGGCGCCTACCCCAGCACCCTGGGCTACCGCGGGTTCCCCAAGTCGCTGTGCACCTCCCTGAACGAGGTCATCTGCCACGGCATCCCCGACGACACGGTCGTCGAGGACGGCGACATCGTCAACATCGACATCACCGCCTTCATCGGCGGGGTGCACGGCGACACCAACGCCACCTTCCTGGCGGGCGACGTGGACGAGGAGTCCCGGCTGCTGGTGGAGCGGACCCGGGAGGCGATGATGCGGGGCGTCCGGGCGGTCGCACCGGGCCGGCCGCTCAACGTCATCGGCCGGGTGATCGAGTCCTACGCACGCCGGTTCGGCTACGGGGTGGTGCGGGACTTCACCGGGCATGGGATCGGCCGCACGTTCCATTCGGGCCTGGTCGTCCCCCACTTCGACGACCCCGAGGCGACCCTGCAGATAGAGCCGGGGATGACGTTCACCATCGAGCCGATGCTCACCCTCGGCACCATCGACTACGACATCTGGCCGGACGGGTGGACGGTGGTCACCAAGGACCGCAAGCGCACCGCCCAGTTCGAGCACACGCTGGTGGTCACCGCCGACGGCTACGAGATCCTCACCCTCGCCTGACGCCGCCGCCGGGCCAGCATCGCGGCCGCCGCCAGCAGCACCACCCCGGCCGCCACGGCCCCTCCGCAGGCGCCCAGCCGCAGCGGCGGATGGCGCAGCGCGCGCACCGGCCCCGGAGCGGGGCCGCCGCCGAGCCGGGCCGCCGGATCGGCGCTCCCCGGTCCCGGGCGCGCCGCGACGGACACGTGCTGCAGGGTGGCCGCCGCGTGCAGCGCACCGACCGGGTTGATCACGCCGAAGCCGATGGCCGGGCTGAACCCGCGCGGCTCGTCGCGCGCGGACCTGGCGATGGCCTGCCCCACCAGGCTGGGCGCCAGCCGCGGGTACATCGACTTGATCAGCGCCGCGGTGCTGGTCAGCCACACGTCCGCGGTCGGGCCGCAGAGCTCGTACTGGCTGCCGCTGGCCGAGGACACCGCGATGCCACCCGATGGCGCGACCACCAGGAATGAGCCACTGGCCGGGAGCGGATAGCCGCCGGGGCAGCTACCCGGCTGGCTCGGCAGCGTCTTCGGGGTGGCCGTGAGCACGCCGGGCAGGCTGCTGGGGAACATGGCGGCGCCGTGTGACAGCCCGCGCCAGCGGTAACTGGCGGCGACCAGCACCGCGCCCCGGGCCTGGGCCGCTTGCACAGCGCTGTCCAGGACTGGCTGGTCACCGGTGCCGAGCGAGTCGAGAAAGATGACGCTGGCGTGGTGCTTCACGGCATACCGGATGGCCCGGGCCTCATCACTCTGCCAGACACCGTCCGGCGCACCCCACGGCACCCGTAGCGACAGTACCCGGGCGTTGGGTGCCATCCCGACGGTGCCGAACGCGTTGCCAGAGGGCCCCTGCCCGGCGACGGAGGCCGCGATCAGGCTGTCCTCGAGCATGCTCCCCAGGCGGCCACGCCCGAACCGCGGCCCGGCGGTCACCTTTCCGCGCAGGCCGGGGGTTGCCGGATCGATCCCGGCCCCGACGAAGGCGACGGTCACCCCGTCGCCGTGGGTGATCTGCCAGGCTCCGCGCAGGTCCTTGATGAGCTGCGACCACGCGACCGGGCTGATCCTGGGCGCGCCGGGCCGGGCGGCCGCGGGCACAGCCGGTGCCGCCTGCGCTGCCTGCGCCGCCGGGACGAGCGCCGTCACGCCGGCGAGGCACACCGCGGCGGCGGCCGCGGCAACTGCCCGCCGGGTCAGCACCGGACGTCCTTGCGCGCGCAGGGCCGCGGCCTCCCGGTCAGGATGTCGGTTTCCCGGGCGACGATTCCGGACCCCATGTCGACCGAGACGCCCGCGGGCAGGTCTGCCGCTGGCCTGCCATCGGTGGCGCCGCCGGCCCACAGCAGCACGTAGGGTCCTTCCGCCCGGACGTCGAGGGGCAGGCCCCGGTCCTGGCTCCCGAACAGGGCCGCCCGGGTCCCGGGGAACGGCACGGCCCGCAGGCCGGCGCCGGGCGGCACCCGCTCCGCCACCGCCGCGGCCGCGGCCGGGCTCCGCATGATCGCCACGCCGACCGTGCCGGCCACCGTGCCCGACGCGTCGAGATAGGTGGCGCGCAGCACGCCGCTGCAGCCGTAACGCTGGAACAGGCCGCGGATGCCGGCGTCCAGCGCGGCCGCGCAGGAGGCCTCCGGGGCGATGCCGACCCGGGCCGCGCTGGTGGCCGTCGCGTCGGACGTGATGTAGCTGATGGTGGCCGGGAAGAGCTGCCCGGCCGGCAGCCGCTGCCAGCGCGAGGCCACTTCCGCCTGCCCGGCGGCGGTCACCTCGGCTCTGGTCGGCTGCCTGGTCAGCTCGATGAACAGGCCGGTGCCGCCGCCGCCCACCCCCGCCAGCCCGGCGACCAGCAGCAGGATTAACAGGAGGCGGCCGGGCCAGCCGGGGCGGCGCGCCGGCGGGGTCGGCGCGGGGAGCGCCTGCACCGGCGGCGGGGGCCCGGCCAGCGGCAGCCCCACGGGCGGCGGGAACGCCGCCGGGGGGCCCGCGGGCGGCGGGAACGCGTTAGCCGCTGCCGGATCGCCCGCTGGCGCCGCATCCTGGAGGTGATCAGGCACGGTCACACCGTAGAACGCAGCTTTTGCCAAATCCTGACTTATCCGGTCACGTTATGGTCTCGGTGCAAACGCGGCTTCGCGTCCGCGCCGTTCCCGTGCGGTTACGGGCCAGGCGGTCCCGGGTCGTCAGCGCCGCGGTATTCGTTCCCGAACCACCAGGGATCGATTGGCTGGGCCGACCCGGGTGAATCGGCCGGAGGCGGCCAGGACGGCGCGGGGGCGGGGCTGGCCTGGCCCGTGCCAGGGCTGGGCGGTGGCGGATAGCCAGGGGCGGCCGAGTCAGGGCCGGAGTAGCCGGGGACGGCCGGGTCAGGGCCGGGGTAGCCGGTGCCCGGGTTGCCATCGCCCGGGGAGCCGCCGCCCGGGTACCCGCTACCTGGCGAGCTGCCAGCCGGGGAGCCACTCGCCGGATAGCCGGTGGCTGGGTATGCGGTGCCCTGGTAGCCGCTGGCCGGAGAGCCGCCGGGATAGCCGGTGCCCGAGGAGCCATAAGCCGGGGAGCCAGCGTCCGGATAGCCGGTGCCTGGGTATGCGGTGCCCGGGTAGCCGCTGGCCGGGGAGCCGCCCGGATAGCCGGTGCCCGCGTACCCGCCGCCGGGATAACCGCCGCCTGAGTAGCCGCCGCCGGGATAGCCACTGCCCGGGTAGCCGCTGCCGGGACCGGGGGCCGGGGCGGCGTGGCGGCCGCCGGGCGGCATGCTGTGCGCGCCGCCCGCCGGGACGCCCAGCGCCCGCCGGTCCCGCCGGGAGCGGCGGGCGAGCAGGGTGAACGCCGTCAGCGCCACCAGGAACCCGAGCAGGGCCACGGCGCCGGCGCCGCCGTACCCGTAGATCCGCGCGGCGGCCCGGTGCACCACCTGGACCGGCCCGGGCGCGGCGGCCACCCGGGCGGACGGCGGCTCCCCGGCTGCGGGGTGCCGCCCGGCCAGCCGCTGGGCAGCCGCCAGGGCGGCGGGTGCGTTCACCTCGCCGAAGCCCACGTCGGGGCTGTAACCGCGGCGCGGGCGGTGCCGGGTGGAGATGATGAGCGCCTGCACGACCAGCGCGGGCGGCAGCTTCGGGTACGCGGAGCGGATCAGCGTGGCGACCCCGGCGACGAACGCCGACGCCGGGCTGGTGCCGTCGGCCTGGATGTAGCTGCCGCTGGGAGCGGCGCCGACGATGCTCACCCCGGGGGCCCCGATTACCACGGACGCGTTGTGGTCGGAAAACGAGGCCCGGCTCCCCTGGCCGCTGACTGCGGCGACCGAGATCACCCCCGGATAGGACGCGGGATAGGAGTACGGGCTGAACCGGCTGCCGCCCCCGCCGCTGTTGCCGGCCGCGGCCACCACCACGACCCCGTGGGATATCGCGTACCCGACGGCGGCCCGCAGTGCCCGGCTCGGGGTGGTGGAGCCGAGCGACATGTTGATCACGCCCACGCCGTGCCGGACCGCGTAGCGGATGCCCCGGCTGACCGCGTCCGCGTAGCGCGGGTTGTCGTTGTAGACCCGCAGGCCCGGTTCCTGGTCGTCCGGGAGCACCCGGACCGACAGGATCCTGGCGGCTGGCGCGATCCCGATCACGCCGCCCGCCCGGCCGGGGCCGCTGCCGTGGCCTGCGATGATCGACGCGATGAACGTGCCGTGCAGATGCGGCGGGTGATACCCGGGCGGGTTGACGCCGATCGTGTAGTCCGGCCCGGTGGTGACCGTCCCGGCCAGGTCGGGCGCTCCCCCGCCGACCCCGGTGTCGAGCACGCCGACCGTCACACCCCGGCCGCGGCTCAGCCGCCAGGCCGCGAACGCCCCCACCGCCTGCAGCGCGGGCAGCTCGGCCTCACGTACCGCGCCGCTCAGGGCCGACGGCACGCCCGCGGCCGGCCCGGCGGTCCGCCCGCCGGCGGCCGCGGCCACCCCGGGCGGGAGGGCCAGCGCCAGCAGGGCCGCGATCCCGCGCAGGCCCGTGGTCAGCATGCCCACCCCGGCTGCCCGCACCGCACCGCTGGCGCGGCGGCCAGCGGCCGGAGCAGGTCAGCGGCCAGCTGGCCCGCGGGGGCGAACACCGGGGCCCGATGCTGGCCCACGGCGTTCTTCGGCCGGCCGTCCGCGTAGCCGGCGACGGTGAGCACCACGTACGGCCCGGCATGCCGGGCCGCTGCCGCCTGCCGGGCGGCGTCGGTGAACAGCGCGCTGCCGGTGCCGGGCAGGGCGAAGGCGCGCAACCCGGCCGGCAGCCGGCCAGCGGCGGCCGTGCGGGCGAACGCGCTGGCCCGGGCCTGGCTCGGGAACGCCAGCACGCCGGTGGTGTACACGATGCCCTGCAGCGGGTCCGCATAGGTGGCCCGCAGCGCGGCCAGGCAGCCGTCCTGCCGGGCGGCGGCCACCAGCGCGCCGGTCAGCGCCGCGGCGCAGCCGTGCGCGGGGTCGATGCCCACCCGGCCCGCGCGCTCGCTGGTGAGCAGGGCGGTGGTGTAGCCGAGCCCGGCCGGGAAGATCCGCCCGGCGGGCCAGGCCTGCCAGCGCTGCGCCACCGCGGCCCGGGCGGCCGCGGCCAGCTCGGCACGGGTCGGGGGGCGGGTCAGCTCGGCGCGGGCGGCCAGGCCGCCGGCGACCGCGGCTGCCAGGCAGAGGAGCCCGGCGGCGGCGATGACCGTCATGCGCAGCGCGCGCCGCGGCGGGCGGGCGGTCCCGGTGGCTGTCACCTGCGGACTTAATCCTCCGGCCGCTGGCTGCGGGACCGGGCCCGGGTAGCCGCCGCCCGCGTGACCCGGGTAGCCCGCGCCCCCGTAGCCGGGATGGTTCCCGCCCCCGTCATGGGGGTCGGGGGGCGCGAACCCGGACGGCCCGGCCGGGCGGCCGTAGGCGTCATCGGCTGGCAGGCCGCCGGGAAACTGGGCAGTCACCGCACAAGCGTATGACAGCAGGATCAGCCGGGCTGCGGGCCGGCGTCCCCCGGGCGGCGCCGCTGAGCAGCACCTCTGTGCGAGTTTCCGGCCATGATCTGGGCAGGTTTTGTGCCGTTTTGCGGGGAAAAAGTCGTGCCTGCCAGCGGCCGCCGCGGTGCGGGCGGCCCGCGTGCGCGTGGCCGCCCGGCGCCCGGGAAGATGAGGCCTCATGGGAGAGCTCATCCTGCTGCGCCACGGCGAGACCGAGTGGAGCCGCGACCGGCGGCACACCGGGCGGACCGATGTGCCGCTCACCGCGGCCGGTGAGGCGTCCGCCCGGGCACTCGGCCCCGCGCTGGCAGCCCGGCCGGTCCACGCGGCGTTCACCAGCCCGGCCCGGCGCGCTGTGCGCACCGCCGAGCTCGCCGGGCTGGCCGCCAAGGAAGACGCCGATCTGCAGGAATGGGACTACGGCGGATACGAGGGCCGTACCACCGCAGCCATCCGCGCCGGGCGGCCCGGCTGGTACCTGTGGCGCGACGGGGTCATCCCCGGCGACGCCGCCCACCCCGGGGAGAGCATCGCCAGCGTCGGTGCCCGGGCCGACGCGGTGCTGGGCAGGGCCGTCCCGCTGCTGGACGGCGGGGACGTGGCGCTGGTGGCGCACGCGCACCTGCTGCGCGTGCTCACCGCCCGCTGGCTGCGGCTGGACCCGGCGGAGGGGCGCCTGTTCCGCCTCGACACCGGCACCCTGTCCACCCTCGGCACCGAGCACGGCGAACCCGTCATCACCTCCTGGAACGTCCCCCCCGCCTGAGCGAGCCAAAGGGCCGCGCCGCCGTCTGGACTGACGAGCGAGGCGGCGAAGGAGCCGGAGCGAGGAGGGAAGACGGCGGGCTCGAGCGGCCCGGAGGCGAGCGAAGCCAGAGAATCAGCCGGCGAGCTGGCGGATGACCAGCAGCAGGTTCAGGGCGGTGACGAGCGCGGCGCAGCCCCAGGCGGCGGCCTGGGTCAGCGGCCGGTTGACGTAGCCGCCCATGACGTCGCGCCTGCCGGTGAGCAGGACCAGCGGCACCAGCGCGAACGGGATACCGAAGGACAGCACGACCTGGCTCAGCACCAGCGCGGAGGTCGGGTTCACCCCCGCCGCCAGCACGGCGAGCGCGGGGGTCATGGTGACCGCCCGCCGCAGCGCGAGCGGCACCCGGACGTTGATGAACCCGGCCATGACGATCTGGCCGGCGTACGTGCCCACGCTGGAGGAGGAGGCGCCGGAGGCGAACAGGGCGACGGCGAAGGCCAGCGCCGCGGCGCCGCCGGCGAGCCGGCCCAGTTCGGCGTGCACCCCGGCGATGCTGCCCACGCCCGCCAGCGCCGGGGTGTGCAGCAGCCGGGCCGCGACAGCGAGCATCGCCAGGTTCACCACCCCGGCCAGGCCCAGCGCGATGACCACGTCGAGCCGCTCGAAGCGCAGCACCCGGCCGCGCTCGCGGTCGTTGCGGCAGGGCAGCCGGCGGCTCGTCAGCGCCGAATGCAGGTAGATGACGTGCGGCATCACGGTGGCGCCGACGATGCCGACGGCCAGGTACACCGACCCGGACCCGCCCAGCGCCGGCACCAGCCCGTGCAGAGCCAGCGGGGCCGACGGCCCGATCCGCAGCGTCTCGTACAGGAAGCCGCCGAAAACGATCCCCAGCAGCGCGGCGATGGCCAGCTCGAAGCGGCGGTAGCCGCGCCGCTGGAGTTCCAGGATCCCGAACGCGATCACGCCGGTGAGCAGCCCCGCGGGCAGCATCGGCATCCCGAACAGCAGGTTGAGGCCGAGCGCCGCGCCGAGGAACTCCGCGATGTCGGTCGCCATCGCCATCACCTCGGCCTGGGCCCACAGCCCCCAGGCCACCGGCCGGGGATACTGGTCGCGGACCAGTTCGGGCAGGTTCCGGTCGGTGACGATGCCGAGCTTGGCCGACAGGTACTGGATCAGCATCGCGATCAGGTTGGCGGCCAGCACCGCCCACAGCAGCAGGTAGCCGTACCGGGCGCCGCCGGTGATGTTGGTGGCGAAGTTGCCCGGGTCCACGTAGGCGACCGAGGCGACGAACGCCGGGCCGAGCATCGTGAGCGTGGCGCGCAGCCGCCCGCGGGCGAGCACCGCCTCCAGCGCGCTGGGGCTGCCGGAAGCGGGCTGCGGCAGCAGCACCGCGGCCGCGGCTGTGCCTTCCACGACCCCGCGGTGCGGCGGCCTGAGCTGCAGCATCACCAGTCCCCCGGCCCGGCGCTAGCCGACCGAGGGGCCGAGCCCGAGCGACTGCGGGGTGCTGGAATCGGGCGAGGGCTGGTGCAGGCCCTCGTCCAGGGAGCCGTACTCGGTCATCAGCGCGCGGCTGCCGCCCCACGGCGTCTGCTCCTCGGCCACCAGGGTGTTGGTGGTGAGCAGCAGCCCCGCCACGGACGCGCCGTTCTGCAGCGCCGACCGGGCGACCCGCAGCGGGTCGATGATGCCCAGCTCGATCATGTTCCCGTACCGGCCGGCCAGCGCGTCGAAGCCGCCGTCCGGGCCCATCGCCTGCATCCGGGCGACCACCTCCCGCCCGGGGTGGCCCGCGTTCTGCGCGATCAGGAAGGCCGGCTCGGTCAGCACGCTGCGGACGATCTCCACCCCTACCGCGTAATCGCCGGTGACCTCGAGGTCCGCGAGGGCGCCCTCGGCGTGCAGCAGGGCCGCCCCGCCGCCCGCCACGATGCCCTCGGCCATCGCGGCCCGGGTGGCCGACAGCGCGTCCTCCACCCGGTGCCGCAGCTCCTTGAGCTCGGCGCTGGTCGGGGCGCCGACCTTGATCACCGCGACCTTGCCGGACAGCGACCCGATCCGCTCGGTGAGCACGTCCTCGTCAGCGCCGAAGGTCGCCCGCTCCAGCTCCGCCCGCAGCTGGCCGAGCCGGAACTCGACCGCGTCGCGCGGCCCGCCGCCGCCGATGATCGCGGTGCGGTCCGCGTTGACCCGCACCTGCCCGGCCCGGCCGAGCTGCTCCAGCGTCATCGTCTCCAGCGTGAAGCCGGAGTGCCTGCTGTAGACGGCGCCGCCGGTGAGGGTGGCGATGTCCTCCAGCTTGTGCAGCCGCCGGTCGCCAAAGCCGGGTGCCCGCACGGCCACGCACTGGAACAGCCTGTTCACGTGGTTGTGCACCAGCATGGACAGGGCGGTGCCCTCGACGTTCTCGGCGATGATGACCAGCGGGCGCGGGGCCCGCATGATCTTGTCCAGCAGCGGCATGAGCTGCTGGACCTTGGTGATCTTCTCGCTGCACAGCAGGATGTAGGGGTCCTCGACGATGGCCTCCAGGCTGGCCGGGTCGGTCACCATGTACGGCGACAGGTAGCCGTTGCCGAACTCGAAGCCCTCGACGAAGTCGACCCGCATGCCGGGCAGCGGCGCGTCCTCCACGGTGACGATGCCGCCTTCGCCCACGGTGTGCAGGGCCTGGGCGATCACCGCGCCGACCACCTCGTCGTCGTTGGCCGACACCGCGGCGACCCGCCGGTAGTCCTCTTCCGTCTCGACCGGGTGGGCCGCGTCCTGCAGGTGCCCGACCAGCCTGGCCACGGCCAGGTCGATGCCCCGCTTCACCAGCACCGGGTTGGCGCCCTCGGTGATCGCCTGCATGCCCTGGCGAACGATCGCCTGGGCGATCACCGTCGCGGTGGTGGTGCCGTCACCGACGATGTCGTTCGTCCTGATGGCGGCTTCCTTGACCAGCTGCGCGCCCATGTTCTCGAACTGGTTCCGCAGGTGGATCTCGCGGGCGATCGTCACGCCGTCGTTGGTGATCACCGGCGACCCGGTGATCTTCTCCAGGATGACGTTGCGCCCCTTCGGGCCGAGGGTGGATTTCACCGCCTCGGCGAGCTGATCCACGCCGGCCTGCAGCAGGCTGCGGGCGTCCGGGCCGAAACGCAGTTCCTTGGCCATGGGGGGCTCCTCACCGTTGAGTGTCGGGCTGCTGGGTCAGGTGAAGCGGGGCACCGGCCCGGCGCGGTCAGGGCACGAGAATGGCCCGGCCGCGCACCCGGCCCGCGTCCAGATCGGCGATCGCGTCCGCGGCCGCGTCCAGCGGGTAGGTCCGGGTGTGCAGGGTGACCTTGCCGGACTGGGCCAGCACCATCAGCTCGGCCAGGTCGTTGTAGGTGCCGACGATGTTGCCGATGATGTTGCGCTCGGTGGAGATGATGTCGAGGGTCGGGATGCGCAGCTCGCCGCCGTAGCCGATCACGTAGTACGAGCCGGCCTGCGCCGTCATGGCGAACCCGTCCTGCTCGGCGCCCTGCTCGGCCACGAAGTCGAGCACGACGTCGGCGCCGCGCCCGCCGGTCAGCTCCATGACCTCGCCGACCTGGCCGCCGTCGGCGACCACGGTGTGCTGCGCGCCGAGCTGCTCGGCGAGCTTGAGCGCGTCGGGGTTGCGGTCGACCACGATGATGGTGGTCGCGGTGAGCGCGGCCGCGCACTGGATGCCGATGTGCCCGAGCCCGCCCGCGCCGGTCACCACGCAGGTGGTGCCCGGGTACAGCAGCGGGATGGCCTTGCGCACGGCGTGGTAGGCGGTGATGCCGGCGTCGGCGAGCGCGGCCACGTCCTGCGGCTGGGTCTGCGGGTCGAGCTTGACGCAGGCCCGGGCCGTGGTGAGCAGGTACTCGGCCATGCCGCCGTCCCGGTTGATGAGGCCGGGGAAGGCACCGGCCTCGCAGTGCATGTCGTTGCCGGCCCGGCAGGCGCGGCACAGGCCGCAGCTGGGCGCCGGGTGCAGGATCACCGTGTCGCCCACGGCGACGTTGGTGACCCCGGGTCCGACCTCGTGCACCCAGCCGGCGTTCTCGTGGCCGAGGGTGTAGGGCAGCTCGGTCTGGGTGCGCTCGGCCCACTGGCCTTCGATGATGTGCAGGTCGGTGCGGCACACCCCGGCTCCGCCGATCTTCACGATGACGTCGAGCGGGCCGCTGATGGACGGCTCGGGGACGTCCTCCACCACGGGCTGGGAGTGGTACTCGTGCAGCCGGACAGCCTTCATCGGTTCTCCTCGCCTAGTCCTGCGGTCTGGTACCGGTGCCGCAGCATGCCGCGGCAGATCCCGGTGTTCGCGTCGATGCTGACTCGGGTGGTATGTGCCCGCCGCAGGTGCAGGGGCATCGCCCCGGCGGGGACCGGCTCACCGGTGGCCGGGTCCACGACCAGCGGCGAGCCGTCCCCAGCGGGCAGCCCCAGTTCCGCCCGCCGCTGCCGGAGCCGGGTCAGCTCCGCTGAGGGCGGCGCGTCGCCCACGGTCATCGACGCCAGCGCGGCCGGGTCGGCACCGTCGGCGAGGAGGCGGCGGCACAGCCGGTCGGTGCCGGCCATGACCGCCTTGCGCAGGAAGCCAGCCCGCAGCTCACCCAGCTCGCTGACGGCCTCGCCGTCGAACGAGCGGACGAACCCGGCCCGGGCGGCCACTCCCTGGTTGATCGGGCCGGCCGCGAAATGGTCCTCCAGCTCTATGGCCGCGCTGCGCACCCCGGCCACGGCCGACACCGCGTCATAGGCGTCGGCCACCATCAGGTAGGCGAAGTTCGGCGCGCAGAAGTAGGTGGGCAGCCGCAGCCGCACCACCGCGTCGCCCGCCGCGGACACGGCGGCGGAGGTCACGAAGCCGAGGGCGGTGATGGGCTCGTCCAGCTCCGGGTCCCGCACCGCCGCGAGCGCGGCCAGCACCTGGTCAGCGCTTGGCGGCCCGGTGGCCGGCGCCGCCGGGCCCGGCCGCACAGCTGCCTGGCCGGGCCCGGAGGCGCCGCCCCGGGCGGTGGCGTGCCCACCCGGGGCGGCACCGCCCCCCCGGCCGGCGGTCACCGGGCCTGCGCTCACCCGGGCGGTCATGCCCCGGCGACCAGCTGCGCGTCGTCCTGCGCCGCCGGCGTGCCCTGCCCGGCCGCCAGCTGGCACTCCGCTGGGACCTCGATGCCGTACAGCTTCGCAGCGTTGAGTCCGAGGATCTTCTTCTTGGTGGCGGTGGTCACCGCCGGGTAGTCCGAGTACTCCTCGCGGTCCGGGTAGTCCCAGTCGACGAATCCCTCGACCTGCCACTTCGGCTCCCAGATGCCGTAGTCGCTGCCGAAGGTCATCTTGTCCTCGCCGACCCAGAACAGCAG
>JBLMWU010000224.1:0-39819 GCA_050257395.1 Gemmatimonadota bacterium
GCGCGTGTCCCATGTCCTGCCCCGGGGTGTCGGCGAACTCCTGATCCAGGAACCCCTGGACCGTCTGCCAGGCCGGTACCGCGGCGGCCGCGCCGTTGGTGCGCAGGGCGTCCCCGACCCGCAGCCCGGCCAGGGCCGTGATGGCCAGCACCTCCCGGACCTGGGCCCGGGAGACGACGGCCATCATCAGCCCTACCAGCCCGGCCAGGATCCCGGCGAGGTATCCCAGCGCGAGCATTGCGACGCCGCCGGCGATGAGCAGTGCCCCGGTAAACTGCCCGATCCGCCCGGCGGTAACGGCGGCACGAGCCCGGTCCCCCGACCGCGCCCACGCCACGGCGTGTACGATGCGCCCGCCGTCGAGTCCCGCGCCGGGCAGCGCGTTGATGACGGTGAGCACAATGTTGATCCAGGTCAGTGCCGCGAAGGCGGTGACGGCGAGCTGCCCGGCGCCGGCCGCGGCGAGGCCCAGGGTGGCGCCCGCGCTGACGGCGATCACCGCCAGGCTGGCGGCCGGGCCAGCGGCCGCCACCCGCCAGGCCGCCCGCGGGGTGGCGAACTCCTGCCGTCCGTGGCCCGCGCTGCCGGACAGGCCGATGCGGATCTCGGTGGTGTCCGCGCCGTGGCGGCGGGCCACCACGGCGTGGGCGAGCTCGTGCGCCGCCAGGCTCGCGAGGAATCCGAGCACCAGCCCGGCGGTGGCCGCCAGGTAGGCGTACGCGGACCAGCCGGGGGCGGCGTCCGGCAGCGTCAGCGCGCTGACCAGCACGACCACCATGGCGAGCAGGTATGCCCCGGTGGTCAGCCGGACCGTGATGCCCGCGATCCGGAGGCCGGACCGGCCGTGGCCAGGCCCGGGCCCTGAGCCAGGCGCCGTGGTCCGGCGCGAGCGGGTCATAGTCACCAGAGTCACTCCTTGCCCATCCCGGGCCTTGCCCCGGCCCGGTAGATTCCACTATCGCTTGCCGGTACCGGCAGGTCATCGGCGGTCGCGGGCTAAAATAAAGGGCTATAAGTTGCCGGAGTCCGGCAATATTGCTTCCTGGGGGGAGGCGAGCCGCGTTGGCGCGACCTGGCGGTGGGCAGCCGGATCTGGCGGCGATCGCCCAGGCGGCGAGCCAGGAGGCCGGCGGGGTCCCGGCGGGGCTGCTCGGCGGCTACCTGGCCGCGGTGCTCGGCGCGGCGGCCAGCGGCCGCCGCCTCTCCAGCGGCGAGCTGGCCGGCTACGCCGCCGCCGGGGAGCGGGCCGCGGAGAGCGGCATCGCCCTGCGCGGGCTGGTCGACCTGTACCTGTCGGCCACCTGGCGGCTGTGGCGGGAGCTCCCGGAAACCGCGGGCCCGGGCGGCCAGGGTCCCGCTGCCGCGCTCCGCGCCGCCGGCCTGGCGGTGCTGCGGGCCGCTGACGACGCGGTGGCCGCGGCCGCGGAAGGGTTCGAGCAGGCCCGGCTGTCAGCGGCCCGCCGGGAGGAAGCGGAACGCCGGGAGTTCTTCGACGACCTGCTGTCCGGCCGGGGCGGGGCCGGTGACCTGATCTCCCGGGGCGAGCGGCTGGGGCTGCGGCTCGCCGGGCCCCACCAGGTGGTGCTGGCGGGCCCAGGGGCACCGGGCGGCCCGCTGCCGCTGGCTGACCTGGACCTGGCGGCGGTGGTCGCCGGTGCCGCGGCGCCCGCGCCGTCGCTGACCGCGACCCGGGGCGGGGTGCTGGTGGCGATCGTCGGCGCCGCGGGCGGCGGCGAGGCGGACCGGGTGGCGGGCGCGCTCAGGCGGGTCCTCAGCCGGCGGCCCCCCGGCGGCGACGGGCGGCCGCGGCGGTGGCGCCTCACCGTCGGCCGCCCCTATGCCGGGCCGGCGGGTGTCATCCGCTCCTACGACGAAGCCGCGGAGGCGCTGGACGCGGCCCAGCGGCTCGGCCTGCATGAGCCGGTGGCCCACGCCGCCGACCTGCTGGTGTACCAGGTGCTGCTGCGCGACCGGCCGGCCATCACCGACCTCGTCACCACCACGCTCGGCCCGCTGGCCGCCGCCCGGGGCGGGGCCGGCCCGCTGCTGGCCACCCTGGCGGCGTACTTCGGCCAGGGCGGGGTCGCCACCGCGGCGGCGCGGCAGCTTCACCTGTCCGTGCGGGCGGTCACCTACCGGCTGGCCCGGGTCCGCGAGCTGACCGGGCGCGACCCCGCTCAGCCCGCCGATGCACTGGCCCTCCAGGTGGCGGTGGTCGGCGCGCAGCTGCTGGACTGGCCGGCCACGCCGCTGCCGCCGGCCGGCTGAGCGCGGGCGCGCCGTCCGGCGCGGGTCAGTCCTCCCGCAGCGTCTCCAGCGCGGCCCGCAGCCGCCGGGCGGCTTCGTCCGCCACCGGCTGCAGCCCGGCCTCTTCCGCCACCGCGACCATGGTCTGCGGATCGAGCGCCTCCACCACCGTCTGGCCGTCGGCGGCCCGGACCACCACGTTGCACGGCAGCAGCATGCCGATCCGGCGGTCGGCGGACAGCGCCCGGTGCGCCAGCGGCGGGTTGCAGGCGCCGAGGATGAGATAGTCCTCCATCTCCTCGCCCAGCCTGTCGTGCATCGTCGCCCGCACGTCGATCTCGGTCAGCACCCCGAACCCCTGGTCCTTGAGCGCTTCCTTCACCCTGGTCACGGTCTGCGCGAACGGCGCCCGGGTGGTGACCGTCATCCCGTAGTTCATGCGTCCCCCTCCGGGCAGGTCAGGACAGGGTCAGGAACATCCGCTCCAGCTGCTCCTCCGACAGGGGGGCGTCACCCTCCGCGATGAGGCACTGGCGCATGCCGCTGGCGAGGATCTTGAACCCGGCCCGGTCGAGCGCCCGGGACACCGCGGCGAGCTGGGTCACGACGTCCTGGCATTCCCGCCCGTTCTCGATCATCTGGATCACGCCGGCGAGCTGGCCCTGGGCACGGCGCAGCCGGTTGAGCACAGCACCGGCCGACTCGTCGTCCACCTTCATACTGCTGTCCTTTCGATGAGTTCCCAGTATACCCGCTGGGGTATCTTCGCGGCCACTCGGCGGCGGGGTCATACGAGTCCCGGAAGGCTGCGGGCCAAGGTATAGCAGGCGACCGCGACGACCAGCACCGTGAACGCGGCGGACAGCCGCTCCGGCCTGATCCGGCCGGCGAGCCGGCCGCCCGCCAGCGTCCCGGCCACCGCGGTCGCGGCGAACGCGCCGATGACCGGCCAGTCCAGCGCCAGGGCGCCGTGCCCGGCCCGCGCGGCCAGCGCCGCGGCGCCGTCGATGGCGATCACCAGCAGCGAGGTCCCGGCCGCCACCGGCATGTCAAAGCCCAGCAGCAGGACCAGCACCGGCACCACCAGGAATCCGCCGCCGACCCCGAAGAAGCCCGTGACGAGCCCGACCCCGGTGGCCGCGGCGGCGATCAGGGCGGGCCGCCGCACCTGCTGCCAGGTGCGCCACCGGCCGCCGGCTGGCGCCGGCCGGCCTGACGCGGGGGAGCCGGGGCCGTCCGGGCCGGCCGGGCCCGGGGCCGGGGGGCCGGAGCGGGCCGCGGCCGGGCCCGGCGGGTCGGCGAGCAGGATGGCTGGGCCGGCCCGGCGGGGGTCAGGGCCGGCCCAGCCTGCGGCAGGCCTGGCTTGGGGGGGAGCAGCCAGGCCTGCCGGGTCCGCGGGAACTGCTGTCACCGCCGGTGCCGGCCAGGGCCGGCCCCGGGCAGCCGGGGCAGGGACAGCCAGCACCGCCGCCGGGGCGGCCCCGCTGGCCGCGGCCCGCCCGGAGCGGCGCCGGCGGGCGATCATCGCCGCGGCCGCGGCGAGCATGAGCAGGCTGAACCCGGCGAGCAGCACGTGCGGCGGCACCGCTGCGCTGGCCCGCGAGCCCGCGTAGGACCCCGCGATGCCGAGCAGGCCGAAGACGGCGCCAGCGGCGAACCGCACCCGGCCGGCCCGGGCGTGCGCGATCGCGCCGACGACCGCGGCGGCACTCACCACCAGCAGCGAGGCGGTGGTCGCCTGACGCGGGCTCTGGCCGAGCAGGTACACCAGGGCGGGCACGGTCAGGATGGAGCCGCCGCCGCCGAGTGCGCCCAGGCTGAGGCCGATGAGCAGGCCGATCCCGATGGCCACCAGGGCCACGGGCTACACCACCCGGCCGGGGCGGCCGCCGGAGGCCACGACCGGCAGCCCGGCCCTGGCCCAGGCGTGCATCCCGCCGGTCAGGTTGACCACCTCCCGGCCCTCGCGGGCCAGCAGCGCGGCCGCCCGCGCCGACCGGGCGCCCGACCGGCACACGGTCACCACGGTGCGCTGCGGCGGCAGGTCCCTCAGCCGGCCCGGCAGCCGGCTCAGCGGGATGTGGCGGGCCCTCGGTGCGTGCCCGGCCTGCCATTCCGCGTTCTCCCGCACGTCAAGCAGGATCGCGCCCTGGCTCATCAGTTCCTGCGCCTGCACCGGGCCAACCTTGGGCCTGCTGGGGAAGATCTTGCTCAGCCAGCCCATCAGGCGGCCTCCTCCTCGTTCTCGTCGCCGGCCAGCGCCAGGCCGGCCGGCCCGGCCTGGCTGAAGTCGTCATCGATGGCCACCACCGGGTGGCCCGCCGCCTGCAGCAGCGAGGCGGCCACGACCGCCCGGTAGCCGGACCGGCAGTGCACCCAGACCTCGCCCGCGGGCACCTCACCGAGGCGCCCGGGCAGGTCCTGCAGCGGGATGTGGGCGGCGCCGGCGAGGTGGCCTCCGGCCCATTCCAGGTCCCGGCGGACGTCCAGCACGGTGACCGGGCGGTGGTGGCGGACGGCCGCCAGCTCGGCGAAGGATGCCACCGGGAACGCGGCCAGCGGCTGGCCGCCGGCCCAGTCGTGCGGGCCGCCGGTGGCGGCGCCGGCCAGCCGGTCGATGCCGATCCTGATCAGGTCCTGCTGGGCGGCCGCGACCTGTCCGGGAGTGTCACCGAGCAGGGTCAGCGGCGTTCCCCAGGGGATGAGCCAGCCCAGGTAGTTGGTGAAGCTGTCGCCGTGCTCGAAGCTGAGCGACCCGCTGACGTGCCCGGCGGCGAACGCGCGCCGGCTGCGCAGGTCCACCACCCACTCGCCGGCCGCGATGCGGGCGGCGATGTCGGCGGCCCCGGCGCGGGCGGGCGGGGCCAGCTCGGCGGCGCCGGGGCCTGCCGCGTTGGCGGGCCCCATGTGGGCGTAGTACGCGGGGTAGGCATCCAGCCCGGCCAGCAGCTCGGCCACGTACTGGTCCTGGCTCAGCGTGAGCGCGGGGTTGACCCGCTTCTCGTTCCCGATCGTCGATTCCCGGCCTTCGGCCTGGGTCGCCGAGCAGAAGCTGCCGAACCCGTGGGTGGGCATGACCGGGGTGTCGTCGGGCAGCTCGGCGGCGAGCCGCTGCGCCGAGGAGTGCTGGGCCGTGGCCAGCGCCACCTTGTGCGCTGGGCCCAGCAGGTCCGGTCGGCCGGTCGAGCCGTACAGCAGCGACCCGCCGGTGAACACCGCGGCCACCCGGCCGGTGGCCTCGTCCTCAACCGCGTAGGACAGGTGGGTGAACGTGTGGCCCGGGGTGGCGATCACCCGTACCCGCATCGCCGCGCTGACCGGGATGACGTCGCCGTCGCTGACGGGTGTCCGGTCGAAAGCCACCTGGTCGGCGGCGTTCACGTGGTACGCGGCGCCGGTCCGGCGGGCCAGGGCGAGGCCGCCGGTGACGTAGTCGTTGTGGATGTGGGTCTCGAACACGTGGGTGATGCGCAGGCCGCGCGTTGCGGCCAGGTCCAGCACCCGGCCGATGTCCCGCTGCGGGTCCACGACGAGCGCGGCCTGCCCGTCCGTCGCCAGGTAGCTGCGGTCGCCCAGGGCGGGCGTGTCGATGCTGAGGATCTCGATCACGGCGGCGCCTGCCTCTCCCGTCACGACCGGGCCGGGCCGCTCACCAGCGGGCCGCCCGCGCTGGCCCAGGCGCTGGTCCCGCCGGCCACCGACACGGCGGTGACGCCCGCCGAGGCCATCCAGGAGGCGGCGGTGAGGCTGCGGTTGCCGCTCGCGCAGATCACGTAGACCGGCTCGCTGCGCGGCAGGTCCCGCATCCGGGCGTGCACGGAGCCCATCGGGATCATGCCGGCGCCGGGCACGTGGCCGGCGGCGTACTCGTGGGGCTCGCGGACATCGACGACAAAGGCGCCGTCACGGTGGGCTGCGGCAAAGGCGCGCACGTCCACTTCGCGTACCATCATCACTCCTTCTTGATACCCGGGGGGGTATATGCTCCGGCACACGCTAGCCGGCGGCGCGGTGCCGTGGCAAATACGGGTGGGGGTATCAAGCGGAAGCCCGCCAGCGGTCGCGCTGGCGGGCTGGGGAGAACACTCCGCTGGAGTGAGCGGGGGAGAGCCGGGCGGTCAGGCCGGGCGGCGGGCGCGGACCACCGTGTCGATGGCGGCCCGGTCGCCGTCAGCGGTGCGGACCAGCCGGCGGGCCTGGCCGGAGCGGCGGATGGTGAGCCCTGGCAGGGCGGCCACGATGTCATCGGCCCGGTGGAGTATCTGCGGGTCCTGCGGGCCGCCGTAGCCCTCGCTGAGGTTGGCCACGTCGTGGCCGACGACCAGCAGCGTCCCGCCCGGGGCCAGCGCGGCCGCCGCCATCGTCAGCACCGCGCCGAACTCCCCGGGCGGCAGGTGGAGATAGGCCAGCAGCACCAGGTCGTAGCCGCCCGGCGCCGGGTGGTACTGGCGGAGGTCGGCGTTCTCCCAGTTCACGGACACGCCACGGGCCGCGGCCAGCTTGGCCGCCTTGGCCAGGCCGACCGGGGAGAAGTCCACCGCCGTCACCTGCCAGCCCTGCTCGGCCAGCCAGATGGCGTTCCGGCCTTCGCCCGTGGCCAGGTCGAGGGCCCGGCCGGGGGTCTCCCCGGCCAGCTCCTCGACCACGAACCGGTTCGGCTCGGCCGTCCAGACCAGCTCCGTGGCGGCGTAGCGCTGGTCCCACTGGTCCTGCTGCATGCCGTGCCCTCCCGCGCCGCGGCCAGCCGCGGATCAGGCCTGACTGGCGTTCTCCTGCTGGCTGATGCTAGCCCGGACCTCGTCCATGTCGAGCTCGCGCGCCTTGGTGATCAGCTCCTCCAGCGCGGCCTCGGGCAGCGCCCCGGGCTGCGCGTACAGGATCACGTTGTCGCGGATGATCATCAGGGTCGGGATCGAGGAGATGCCGAAGGAAGCGGCCAGCGCCTGCTGGGCCTCGGTGTCGACCTTGCCGAAGAGCGCGTCCGGGTGCTGCTCGGACACCCGCTCGTAGACCGGGCCGAACATGCGGCACGGGCCGCACCACGAGGCCCAGAAGTCGACCAGGGCCAGGCCGGCCTCGCCGATCACGGACTCGAAGTTCTCAGCGGTCAGCTCGACCGTTGCCATGGGTTCCTCCCAGAAGTCTGCGGGGTACGCCTTCGATACCCTCAGGGGTATAAAACCGCCGGGTCCCCCCGGTCATTCCCGCTCACGACCGCCGCCGGATCGCCAGGTCGGAGCCGTCGGCATCGATCCACTTGGGCGCCCCGGCCGGCTGCCAGGCGGCCATGGCCACCAGCAGCGAGGCCGCGTCCGGCTCGGCGAGCATGAGGCGGCGGTGCTCTGGCCGCAGGAACCGCTCGGCCGTGGCGTGGTCGAAAAACGACAGCAGATGGTCGTAGTAGCCGAGCACGTTGAGCAGCCCGGTGGGCTTGGCGTGCAGGCCCAGCTGCGACCACGTGGTGACCTCGGAGAACTCCTCCAGCGTGCCGAGCCCCCCGGGAAGCGCGATGAACCCGTCCGCGAGCTGGGCCATCAGCGCCTTGCGCTCGTGCATGGAGGAGACCACGTGGAGCCTGCTGAGCCCCTCGTGCGCGACCTCGGCGTCCACCAGGTGGCGGGGGATCACCCCGATGACCTCGCCGCCGGCCGCCAGCGCCGCGTCGGCGAGCGCCCCCATCGTGCCGACGTGGGCCCCGCCGTACACGATGCTGATCCCGCGCCCTGCCAGCAGGCGCCCCAGGTCCCGGGTGGCCTCGGTGTACTCGGGGCGGCGGCCGGGATTCGATCCGCAGAACACGCAGACGGCACGCATACGCCCATCTTCACCCATAGGGGCGGGATGGCGCTCCGCCCCCGGCGGGTCACTGGTCGAGCGTGAGGGTGAAGGCAGGCTTCGGCGAGGTGTCCGGCAGCCGGTGATCGGCGCTCAGCCGCCGGATAGCGGTGCCGGTGGCGAAGAACTCGTGGCGTGCACGCCCCACACGTAGTTGGACCCGACCACGAAGCCCAGCGGCTCGAAGCCCGCCTCGCCCAGCAGGACATACTCCGACACCGACAGGTCAGAGGTGAACACCCCGCCCGGTGCGGCACCGGCGGTGCCAGCCAGCCGGCTGTCGGCGGCCTGCGGCTCCCACTGGGTGACACCGGTGCTGGGCGCATTGCCGAAAAGGGGCATCTCGCCTCCCCCATGCTGGGCCCCGCGAGCTGCGGAGCCGGGAAGCGGTAGCGTATTGAGGCCCATGTTCCCTTGATCATGGATTGGCGCTTTCGGCACCCGGCGAGCACGCGGCGTGATCTTGTGCGCGGCTGGCCGCGGCGGGTGCCTGGGGGAGGCCGCGCACATGGGGACCAGCCGGGGGCCGGCGGCAGGCGGGCTGATCTGCGTGCTGGGGGAGGCACACCTTGACGTGGTGGTCAGCCTGGCCGGGCCGGTCGCGCCCGAGACCGACACCCCCGCGGCGACCGCGGCCGGGGCCGGCGGGCAGGCCGCCAACGTCGCGGCCTGGGTCACCGCCCTGGGCGGGCGCGCCCGCCTCATCGCGGCCCGGGCCGGCGACCTGGCCGGGCGGCTGGTGGCCGGGGAGCTCGCGGGCCGGGGCGTCGAGCTGGCCGGCCCGGTGCTCGGCGGCCGCACCGGGGTGGTGGTCTCGCTGTCCGAGGGCGGCCGGGCGCGGTCCATGCTCACCGACCCGGGGGTCGGCCCGCTGCTGGCAGCCGCCGCGCTCGAGGACCGCTGGCTGGCGGGCTGCGGCTGGCTGCACCTGCCCGCGTACAGCCTGGTCCGCGAGCCCATCAGGGAGGCGGCGCTGGCGGCCGCCAGCGCGGTGCCGCGGGTGAGCGTGGACCTGTCCTCCACGGCCGCCATCCGCGGCTACGGGGTGACGGCGTTCCGGCGGCTGCTCACCACCCTGGCACCGCTGGTGATCTTCGGGACCGAGGCCGAGGCCGCGCTGGCCGGCGACGTGCCGGGCTGCGAGATGGTGGTCAAGCTGGGGCCGCGCGGGGTCCGCGCCGGCGGCGTGCGGCACGCCGCCCACCCGGCCCGGGCGGTGGACACGACCGGCGCCGGGGACGCGTTCGCGGCCGGCTACCTGGTCGGCGGGATCAGCGCCGGGCTCGCCGCCGCGGCCCGGGCCGTGTCGAAGATGGGAGCGATGCCCTGATGGTGACACCGCAGGTGGCGGCGGAGGTCGCCGACGCGCTGGCGGCCGGGCACCCGGTGGTGGCGCTGGAGACGACCCTGGTGTCGCACGGCCTGCCCGGGCGGCAGGGGCTGGAGGTGGCGCTGGCCGCCGAGGCGCGGGTGCGGGCGGCCGGCGCGGTCCCCGCGACCGTCGGCGTGGTGGACGGCGTGCTCACGGCCGGGCTGACCGAGGCGGACCTGGCCCGGTTCGCCGCGGCCGGGGAATCCGCGCGCAAGGTCTCCGGCCGGGACCTGGCCGCCTGCGTGGTGCAGGGCGCGCTGGGCGCCACCACGGTGGGCGGCACGCTCGCGGTGTGCCGGCTGACCGGGATCCGGTTCATGGGCACCGGCGGGACCGGCGGGGTGCACCGGGGGTTCGCCCGCAGCCTCGACATCTCCGCCGACCTTCCGCAGCTCGCGCGGACACCGGCCGTGGTGGTGTCCTCGGGCGCCAAGTCCATCCTGGACACCGGCGCCACCGCGGAACTGCTGGAAACCCTGGGTGTGCCGGTCCTCGGCTGGCGGACCCCGACGCTGCCGCTGTTCTACGCCGCGGCGGGCGGGCCGCCGGTGTCCGCGGTGGTCAGCACCGCTGACGAGGCGGCGGCTGTCGCCGCCGCGCACTGGCAGCTGGCCGGGGCGTCCGGGCTGCTGCTGGGGCGGCCGCCAGACCCGGAGCTGGACATCGAGCCGGTCCTGGCCGAGGCGGTCAGCCGGGTGGAAGCCCGGGGCCTGACGGGCCAGGCGGTCACCCCGGCCGTGCTGAGCCTGGTGCACGAGCTGACCGGCGGGCGCAGCGCGGCGGTGAACCGGCAGCTCATCGAGGACAACGCGGGGCTGGCCGCCGAGGTGGCGGCCGCCTACTGGCGGGGCCACGCCGGGGAGCCGCCCGGTACGGGATGATGGCGTGCCTGGCCCGGCTGGCGCCGGACTGAGCTTTCGACCGAGGAGACTGACATGCGTATCGGCGTGGGGCTGGCGGAGGGCGCGGGCCCGGACCCGTTTGGCGGGCTCAGCGAGCAGATCCGGCAGGCCGCTGCCGACGGCTTCGCGTCAGGCTGGCTGAGCAACATCTTCGGGCTGGACGCGCTGACCGCGCTGGCGGTGGCGGGCCGCGGGGTGCCGGGCATCGAGCTGGGCACCGCGGTCATGCCGACCTACCCGCGCCACCCCGCCGCCCTCGCCCAGCAGGCGCTGACCGCCGCGGCCGCCCTGGACGGGCGGCTGACCCTGGGCATCGGCCCGTCCCACAAGATCGTGATCGATGAGATGTTCGGCTACTCCTATGACCGGCCCGCCCGGCACATCCAGGAGTACCTGGCCGTCCTCGGGCCGCTGCTGGCCGGGCAGCCCGCGGACTTCACCGGCGAGACCCTGAGCGGCCACCTCGCCCTCACCGTGCCGGTGCCGGGCCCGGTGCCGCTGCTGCTGGCGGCGCTCGCCCCGCGGATGCTGAAGCTGGCCGGGGAGCACGCCGACGGCACCGTGCTGTGGATGACCGGCCCTGCCACCGTGGCCAGCCACGTGGTGCCCGCCATTACGGCCGCCGCGCAGGCGGCGGGGCGCCCGGACCCCCGGGTGGTGTGCATCCTGCCGGTCTGCGTGACCGGCGACCCGGACGGCGCACGCGAGCGCGCGGCCCGGGTCTTCAGCATCTACGGGCAGCTCCCGGCCTACCGGGCGATGCTGGACCGGGAGGGTGCGGCCGGCCCAGCGGACGTGGCCATCGTGGGTGACGAGCAGGCAGTCGGCGCGCAGGTCAGCAGGCTCGCTGACACCGGGGTCACCGACTTCGTGGCCCTGGAGTACGCCAGGGGCGGCGACGCCGCCCGCACCCGCGAGTTCCTCCGCTCGCTGCTCACCTGAGGGGCCCGGCGGGCCACGTCAGCTTCGTCACAGATAGTGACGATCTTCCAGGACCATCGTCCCTGGCCGGCGGCTTCCCGTGAATCGAGACTTGATTCACGGGAAGGAGGACGCTATGCCGTTCCTCGACCGCATCGACGCTGGCCGCCGTCTGGCGGCCGCACTCCTCAAGCTCCGCGGCCAGGACGTGGTGGTGCTGGGCCTGCCCAGGGGCGGGGTGCCGGTGGCGGCGGAGGTGGCCCGTGCCCTGCACGCGCCGCTGGACGTCGTCGTCGTCCGCAAGCTCGGCGTGCCGGTCCAGCCGGAGCTGGGCATGGGGGCCATCGGCGAAGACGGGATCCGGGTCATCAACCCGGACGTGGTGCAGATGGCGCAGGTGAGCGCGGACGAGATCGCCGAGGTGGAAGAGCGGGAGCGCCATGAGCTGGAGCGCCGGGCGCAGCGGTTCCGCGGGGACCGCCCGCCGGCGCCGGTGGCCGGGCGGACCGCGATCATCGTCGACGACGGCATCGCCACCGGCTCGACCGCCCGGGCCGCCTGCCAGGTGACCAGGGCACGCGGTGCGGCCCGGGTGGTGCTGGCGGTGCCGGTCGCGCCGCCGTCCGCGCCGGCGTCCCTGGCGGCCGACGCCGACGAGGTGATCTGCCTGGAGACCCCGGACTACTTCACCGCCATCGGGGAGTGGTACGAGGACTTCTCCCAGACCAGCGACCAGGAAGTGGTGAGGCTCCTGCAGCACGGCGCGGACGGGCCGGACCCGGCGTCAGGGGCGTGGCAGGGACCGCAGGCCTGGCAGGCCGCGGCGGCCAGCCCGGCTGACGGGCCCGGGCCCGCTGGCAGCACCGGGGGGTGGGACGGTGAGGTCACGGTGGCGGCCGGGCCGCTGGCCCTGCCCGGGCATCTGACGGTGCCGAAGGACCCGGCCGGGCTGGTCGTGTTCGCGCACGGCAGCGGCAGCAGCCGGCACAGCCCCCGCAACCAGTACGTGGCCGGGGTGCTCAGCCGGGCAGGCCTCGGCACGCTCCTGTTCGACCTGCTCACCCGGGACGAGGAGTGCGACCGCGGCAACGTGTTCGACATCGGGCTGCTCGCCCGCAGGCTGTCGGCGGCCACCGGCTGGCTGCGCCAGCAGCCGCCCGTGGCGGGACTGCGGATCGGCTACTTCGGCGCCAGCACCGGCGCCGCGGCGGCGCTGTGGGCGGCGTCGGAGCCGGGCAGCGAGGCGGCGGCGGTGGTGTCCCGGGGCGGCCGTCCCGACCTGGCCATCCCGCGGCTGCCGCGGGTGCAGGCGCCCACCCTGCTCATCGTCGGCAGCCTGGATGCGGCCGTGCTGGAGATGAACCGCACCGCGCAGGAGCACCTGGTGTGCGAGAACCAGCTGGCCGTGGTGCCAGGGGCGACCCACCTGTTCTCCGAACCGGGCACGCTCGAGCAGGCCGCCGGTCTCGCCCGCGACTGGTTCATCCGCCACCTGGCGCCCGCTCATGCCCGCGCCTGAGGACGGGGCCGCCGTCGCGGAAACCCACTCGGGGGTGGTGTTCTTCTGCGGGGACCGCGCCTACAAGCTGAAAAAGCCGGTGGACCTGGGATTCCTGGACTTCCGGCAGCGGGAGGCCCGGGCGGCCGCCTGCCATCGCGAGGTCGAGCTGAACCGGCGGCTGGCCCCGGACGTCTACCTCGGCGTCGCCGACGTGACCGGCCCGGACGGCCAGCCGTGTGAGCACCTGGTGGTGATGCGCCGGCTCCCGGCGGCCCGCCGGCTCTCGGCGCTCGCCGCGGCCGGCCTGCCGGTCGAGGCGGACCTGCGGCGGCTCGCCCACCTGCTGGCCGCCTTCCACGCGCGCGCCGGCACCTCGCCGCAGATCGCGGCGGCCGCGGGCCGGGACGCGCTGGCCGGGCGCTGGGAGGCGAACGCGGCCCAGATGGCCCGGTTCACCGGGCCGGTCTTCGATCCGGCGCTGGCCGAGCGGGTGATCACGCTGGCCCGCCGGTACCTGGCCGGCCGCGGGCCGCTGCTGGCGGCCCGGGTAGCGGCCGGGCACGCCCGGGACGGCCACGGCGACCTGCTCGCGGACGACATTTTCCTGCTGAACGACGGGCCCCGGGTGCTGGACTGCCTCGACTTCGACGACAGCCTGCGCTGGGACGACGTGCTGGCCGATGTGGCGTTCCTGGCCATGGACCTGGAGCGGCTGGGACGGCCCGACCTGGCCCGCCGCTTCCTGGCCGGCTACCGCGAGTTCGCGGGGGACAACTGGCCGGACTCGCTGGCCCACCATCACATCGCCTACCGGGCGCAGGTGCGGGCCAAGGTGACCGCGCTGGCCGCGGACCAGGCGGGGCCGGGCACGCCCCAGCGTGAAGAGCACATCCACGCGGCCCGGCAGCTGCTGGCCCTGGCCGCCCGGCACCTGGAGGCGGGCCGGGTGCGGCTGATCCTGATCGGCGGGCTGCCCGGGACCGGCAAGTCAACCCTGGCGGCCCGGCTCGGCTCCGCGCTCGGCGCGGCGCTGCTGCGCACCGACGAGCTGCGCAAGCAGCTGGCGGGCCTGGATCCCGCGACACCAGCCACCGCCGGGTTCGGGCAGGGCCTGTACGCCCCGGAAATGACCGGGGCGACCTACGCGGAGCTGCTCCGCCGGGCCAGCACTGCGCTGGCCGGCGGGCAGAGCGTGATCGCGGACGCGTCCTGGCACGATCCCGTGTGGCGGGAGGCGGCCCGGGCCGTGGCCGAGGAGACCTGCGCGGACCTGTCCGAGTTCCGGTGCGTGCTGCCGCTGGAGCTGATCATCCGCCGGATCACCGGCCGGTCGGCGGGGGACGCCTCGGACGCCACCGTCGGGGTCGTGCGCAGGCTGGCCGCGTCGCTGGAGCCGTGGCCGACAGCCACGGAGGTGGACACCTCCCGGCCGCCCGCGGAGGTCGCGGACGCGGTCCTGCGCGACCTGGGGGTCAGCGCGGCTGCGGGCGGCCAGGCCGCGCCGGAAACCGGCCCGGCCAGCCCGGGCAGCAACGGGGAGGGGGAGCGGGCGGCGTGGGCGGGGCGCTGATCACCGACCTGTACGAGCTGAACATGGCCGCCAGCTACCTGCGGCGCGGCATGACCGCGCCGGCCACCTTCAGCCTGTTCGTGCGGGCGCTGCCGCCGCGGCGGGGTTTCCTGGCGGCTGCGGGCCTGGCGGACTGCCTGGACTACCTGGAGTCGTTCTCGTTCACCGGTGAGGATCTCGGCTGGCTGCGGGGGGCGGGTTTCCCGGAGGACGCAGTGCGCGCCCTCGGGACGCTGCGGTTCACCGGGGACGTGCACGCTGTCCCGGAGGGCCGGGTGGTGCTGCCGGGAGAGCCGCTGCTGGAGGTCACCGCGCCGCTCCCGCAGGCTCAGCTGGTGGAGACGTTCCTGCTCAACCAAGTGACGTTCCAGACGGCGATCGCGACCAAGGCGGCCCGGTGCCGGCTGGCCGCCGGCGGCATCGAGCTGGTGGACTTCGCGCTGCGCCGCACCCACGGGGTGTCCGCGGGGCTGGCGGTGGCCCGGGTCTCGGCCATCGCCGGGTTCGCCGCGACCAGCAACGTCGAGGCGGCCCGGCGGTACGGGCTGCGCGCCGCGGGCACCATGGCGCATTCCTACATCGAAGCGTTCGCCGACGAGGCGGCGGCGTTCCGCGCGTTCGCCGAGGACCTGCCGGCGCGCACCACGTTCCTGGTGGACACCTATGACACGCTGGCGGGGGTGCGGGCCGCGATCGGCGTGATCCGCGAGCTCGGCCTCAGCAGCGGGCTCGGGGTGCGGCTGGACAGCGGCGACCTGGCGGGGCTCGCGGTGGCCACCCGGCAGATGCTGGACGAGGCGGGGCTGCCGCAGGTGCGGATCTTCGTCAGCGGCGGGCTGGACGAGTACGACCTGGCCCGGCTGCGAGCCTCCGGCGCGCCGGTGGACGCCGCGGGCGTGGGCACCAAGATGGGCGTGTCCGCGGACGCGCCGTACCTGGACAGTGCCTACAAGCTGGTCGCCTACGACGGCCGCCCGGTCATGAAGCTGTCGGCGGGCAAGGCCACCCTGCCCGGCCCCAAGCAGGCCTGGCGGCAGCAGCAGGTCAGGGAGGACCTGCTGGCCGCCCGGGACGAACCGGCACCGGCCGGCCGCGAGCCGCTGCTGGTGCCGGTGATGACCGGCGGGGTCAGGGTCGGCCCCGGGCAGCTGGCGGCGGCGGACGCGGTGCGGGCCGCCCGCGGCCGGCTGGACCGCGACCTCGCCGCGCTGCCCGCCGCCGCCCTCGACCTGACCGGCCCGGTGCCGCCCGGTGTCCGGGTGTCGGGCCGGCTGCGCGAGCTGGCGGACACGCTCGCCAGCGAGCACCGGGCCGCCCGGCTGGGCTGACCGGCCGGGGCGGCGGGCACGGCCGCCCGGTCCGGTGCCCGGGCGGCGGCCGCTGCTGGCACTCCGCCACGCTTCGGGCCGTTTGCCCCGGGACAGCTGGGTAGGTGGCTTTCTTCCGACTACGGGAGTTGCGATGACTGCCTGGGTGTGGGTTCTGATCGCCGTGATCGTGCTGGTGGTCGCCGGGTTGGTGGCGGTGTCGGCGTCGAGGCGGGCCCGCGAGCGCCGGACGGCGGCGCTGCGTGAGCGGTTCGGCCCCGAGTACGACCGGGCCGTGCAGGCGCGTGCGGACCAGGGGGCCGCCGAGGCCGAGCTGCGCAGCCGGGAACAGCAGCGGGCGGCGCTGGACATCCGGCCGCTGCCGGAGGGCATGAAGGCCGGCTTCGCCGGGGAATGGCGCGCGGTTCAGGAGCAGTTCGTGGACGAGCCCGCGGAGGCGGTGGTGGCCGGTGACCGGCTCGTCTCCCGGGTCATGGAAGCGCGGGGGTACCCGGCGGGCGGCTTCGGGGAGCGGGCGGACCTGGTGTCGGTCGATCACCCGGAGCTGGTGGAGGACTACCGGTACGCCTACCGGATCCGGCAGCGCGCGGAGACGGGCCGGGTGGGCACCGAGGAGCTGCGGCAGGCGCTGCTGCGCTGCCGGTCGCTGTTCAACGCGCTGCTGGAGCCCGGCGACGGGACGGCGAGTCAGGCCCAGGAGCCGCCGGCGGCGGAGCGGACCGCCAGGGAGCCCGCGCCGGCAGAGTCCGTAGCGGCGGAGCCTGCACCGGCGGAGCCCGTAGCGGCGGAGCCTGCACCGGCGGAGCCCGTGGCGGCGGAGCCCGTACCGGCAGAGCCCGCACCGGCGGAGCCTGCACCGGCGGAGCCCGCATCAGCCGGGCCGATGGCCGCCGAGTCTGCGCCGGCTGGGTCAGCGGAGCCCGGGTACCAGGGCCAGGCCGCGGATCGCCGTGCCTGAGCCCGGGGGCGCCCGCCGCCAGCCCGAAAACCACTGGTGGCGCGGCGGGCACCGGTGGGATGGTAAGCAGGAGCGGGCCGGCCCGCAGCACCGGCGGGGCGGGCGTGGGACCCTGGTGGTGTATCCATCGGGGTGGGAGGCTGTCATGGCAGAAGCGGGCGCCGAGCCGGAGACGGCCGGCGGTGAGCCGGATCCCGGCGACGACGACCTGAAGCGCAAGTTCCGGGAAGCGCTGGAGCGCAAGCGCGCCCAGCATGCGGAGCAGGGCACAGATCGTCAGGGGACCGGCCAGGGCAAGATTCACGGCCCGCACGGCCCGGCCCCGAGCCGGCGGTCGTTCCGCCGCAAGAGCGGCGGCTGAGGCCGCCTTCCGGCGTCCCGGGGGGACGGGCTGGCCCGGCCGCCTGGCGCCCGGGCCCAGCCGTTGCGTCAGCCCCGCCCGATGAAGGGCATCTTGGTGGCCGTGATGGTCATGAACTGCACGTTAGCGGCCAGCGGCAGCGACGCCATGGACACCACGGCCGCGGCGACGTGCCGGGCGTCGAACGTGGGCTCGGGCCGCACCGAGCCGTCGGCCTGCGCCGCGCCGTGACTCATGTGCCGGGTCATGTCGGTGGCGGCGTTGCCGATGTCGATCTGGCCGCAGGCGATGTCGAACGGCCGTCCGTCCAGGGAGATCGACTTCGTCAGGCCGGTCAGCGCGTGCTTGGTGGCGGTGTAGGCGGCGGTGCCCGGGCGCGGGCTGTGCGCGGAGATCGAGCCGTTGTTGATGATCCGGCCGCCGCGCGGCGACTGCGCCTTCATCATCCGGACCGCGTGGTGGGCACACAGGAACGCGCCGGTGAGGTTGGTCGCCACCGTCTGCTCCCAGTCGGCCGGGGAGATCTCGTCCACCGCGCCGGCCGGGCCGAACACGCCCGCGTTGTTGACCAGCAGGTCCACCCGGCCCCACTCGCGGCCGACCGCCGCGAACAGGGCCGCCACCGAGGCGGTCGCCGTGACATCCGTGGGCACCGCCAGCGCGGACCCGGCCGGGGCGCCCGCCTGGTCCAGGGTCTCCCGCAGCGCGCCCGCGCGGCGGCCGGCCGCCGCCACCCGCCAGCCGGCGCCGAGCAGCGCGTGGGTGATGACCCGGCCAAGCCCGGAGCCCGCTCCGGTCACCACGGCGACGCCGGTGGTGGCCGGTCCCGGGGTGCCGGTCACCGCTGATCCTCTGTTCGCATACGCCCAGTGTGCCCGTGCGGGGCAGCGGCGTGCGGGCTCAGGCTTCGCGCCGGACGGCGAGCAGGCAGACGTCGTCGGCGCGTGACCCGGTCCCCAGCAGGGCGTCCTCGGCGGTGGCGCAGATCTGCTCGGCTGTCCGGCTGGCGGGGCCCGCGAGTGCCCGGGCGAGCGCACCGAACCCTTCGCCGATGTCGCGGCCGCGGTCTTCGATCAGGCCGTCGGTGTAGAAGAGCACAGCCGCCCCGGGCGCCAGCCGCCGGCGGCAGGCCAGGAGCCGGCAGTCGTCCGTGGCGCCGAGCATGATGCCGCTGGCGTCATCGATGAACACGGGGCGGCCGTCGCCGCCGATCAGGAGGGGCGGCGGGTGGCCGGCCGAGGCGAGGCGGAACTCGCCGGTGGCCACGTCCAGCATGGCGCAGGCCACCGTCGCCAGCGCCCCCGGCAGCAGGCAGGCCACCGCGATGCCGGTGCGCCGCAGCACGGCGCGCGGGTCGGGGTGGTGAATGGCGTAGGCGCGGACCATGCTGCGCAGCTGGCCCATGACCGACGCCGAGGCGATGTTGTGGCCGACCACGTCCCCGACGACCAGCCCGAGCTGGCCCTCGCCTACCGGGAAGGCGTCGTACCAGTCGCCGCCCACGTCGGCGCCGTCGGTGGCGGGCAGGTAGCGGCAGGCCAGGTCCAGGCCCGGGATCTCGGGCAGCCCGGTGGGCAGCAGCGACCGCTGCAGGGTCTCGGCGATCGTATGCTCGCGGGCGGCGGTGTCCGCGTTCGCCAGCCCGGCGGCCAGGCGGCGGGCCAGTTCCTCGACCACCTGGACATCGGTCGCGGCGAAGCGCGGGCGGCCGCTGCCGCGGGTCAGGACCATCACGCCGAGCCGCTGCTCCGCGGCTGTCAGCGGCACGGCGATGGCGCTCTGCGGCTGCATCTGGGTGAGGACATCGGCCAGGCCCGGCTGGGCTGCGGACCAGCGCGGCAGGTCCGCGCGGAAATCGCGCAGGAGCCGGGTGGTGCCGCTGCTGTAGGCCTCCGAGGCGATCAGCGGCCCGGTGGCCGGGAGCGGTATCTCCCGGAGCCGGCTCAGCACCGCGGCCCGGCCGGGGTCGCGGTGGGCGAGCGCGGCCGCCTGGAGCCTGCCGTCCGCGGCCGGCAGGAACACCACGCAGTAGTCGGCCAGGCTGGGCACCACCAGCCGGGGCAGCTGGTCGAGCAGCTGCTGCCGGTCCCGGGTGGCCGCGGCCAGGGCGCCGGCGTTCAGCAGGAACGTGAGCCGTTCCCGGGCCCGGCCCGCTTCGGCCCGGGCGGCCCGCTCCCGTTCCACCAGCGCGGCGCGTTCCTGCTCGGCGCGCTGCCGGGCACTGAGGTCGATGACGAAGGTCACCCAGCGGAGCGGGTGACGGTCCACCACCGCCGCCCCGACCAGCACCGGCACCCGGTGGCCGTCCCGGTGCAGATACTCCTTTTCGAGTGGCGGCACCGCGCCGGTCCGCCGGAGCTGGACGACCGCCTCCCGGTCCGTGGCCGCCCACTCCGGGGGGGTCAGCGTCTCATAGGACATCCGCCCGCCTTCGACCTCCGCGCGGGCGTAGCCGATCATGTCGAGGAAGGCGTCGTTGGCTTCCTGGATGCCGTCCTCGGTGGCCACCATCACCCCCAGCACGTTCGCGTCCCGGAGCCGGCCGAGCAGCGCGGTGCTCTCCCGCAGCTCAGCCTCGGTCCGGCGCTGCTCGGTGATGTCGGTCATGAGGCCGTAGGCGCGCTGCGGCCTGCCGCTGGCATCGCGGGCGTCGGGGACCCCGGTGATCCGCAGCCAGCGCAGCTCGCCGGTCCGGCCGTGCGGGACCCCGGCCACCACGTTGGCCACGATCTCCCCGGTGCGCAGGGCGGCGATGATCGGCAGCTCATCACGGGGGAAGGGCGAGCCGTCCTCGCGCACCGCCTGCGGGGCCATCGGCAGCGGCCAGCGGGTCAGCTCGGCCGCATCCAGGCCCAGCATCTGCCTGGCCGCCGGGTTGACGTCGATGACCGTCCCGCCGGCGCTGTAGTGGATCACGCCCTGCGGCATGGTCTCGAACAGGGCGCGGTAGCGCTCCTCGGTGGCGGCCAGCTCGGCGGCGGCGGCCTCGGCCCGGCGGCGGTCCCGGACGTGCGACGTCACATCGGCGGCGTAGAGCAGGATCCCGGCCACTGCCCCGTCGGCGTCGCGCACCGGCTGGTACACGTAGTCCACGAACAGCCGCTCCGGCTGCCCGTCGCGGCGGACCCGCACCTCGGTCTCGCTGCCCCGGGCGGGCTCGCCGGTGCGCAGGATCCGGTGCAGCAGGTCGAGCCGCCCCTGCTCGGCGACCTCGGGCACCGCTTCCGCCAGGGGACGCCCCAGCAGGTCCCGTTTGCCCGCCAGCTCGCAGTAGATGTCGTTGGCGAACTCGATGACCAGATCCGGCCCGGCCAGGTAGGCGACAGCCGCAGGCAGGCTGGTCAGCAACCCCCGCAGCAGGGCGATGCCGTACGCGGCACTGTCCCGGCGGGGGACCGGCGCTGTGACCACTCATCCCCCCGCGTGGCCGGCGTCGCGGCGGCCCCTACCGCCGCTTGCTTCAGGGTAGCTGGCCGCGTCGGCTGTCTTTCCTGCTCATGTGCTCAGGCTTTGCGGACGAAGGCGTTGGCGATCGGCCCGGAGGCGTCGGCGCCCAGGCCACCGCCCTCCACCAGCACCGCGAACGCCAGGTTTCCGCGGTAGCCGATGAACCAGGCGTGGGCGGGCGGGTTCTTGCCGGTGCCGTACTCGGCGGTGCCGGTCTTGCCGTAGACGCCGGGCGGGAGGCCGACGTGGGAGGCCGTGCCGATGGTGACCACCGCCCGCATCATCGGCCGCAGCGTGTTCAGGATGGCGGCGCTCAGCCGATGCGGCTGGGCGGCCGGGCTGGGCGCGGGATCGGTCACCAGCGCCGGTGGGCGCCAGCTGCCGTCCTCGATGGCCGCGGCCACGCTCGCCTGGCTGAGCGGGTTCACCAGGTCGGTGCCCTGCCCGAACGCATCAGCCGCCAGGCCGACCGGGTCAGTGGGGCGGGTGAAGCGGCCCAGGGTGGCCGGGATGCCCAGCGACGGCCCGGCGTTGAAGCCGAAGGTGTGCGCCATGGCCGCCAGCGCGTTCCCGCTGAGCCGCTGGTTGGCCAGGCTGGCGAAGGTGGTGTTGCACGACACCGCGAAAGCCGTGAGCAGGTTGGTGGCGCCCAGCGTCTCGTTGTCGAAGTTGTGGAAGGTCCGGCCGCCGATGTTGGTGGTGCCCGGGCACTGCACCGCGCTGGCGGGCCGCAGTCCGGTCTCCGCCAGGGCGGACGCGGTCACGATCTTGAACGTGGAGCCGGGCGGGAACGTGCCCAGCAGCGCCCGGTTGAACCCGCCGGGCCGTTCCACCACCGCCAGCACATGGCCGGTGGACGGCTGGATCGCGACCAGGTCCACCGGCTTGGACGTGCCCGCCGCGGAGACCGCCGCCGACGCGGCCCGCTGGACGTTCATGTCGATGCTGGTCCGCACCGCCTGGCCGGGTGCGCCCGCAAACCTGGCAACGGTCGCATCCACCTTGCTGCCCGGCCCCACGATCCGGATGCTGAGGGCCGGCTTGCCTGCCAGCCGTGACTGGTAGGCCTCCTCGATGCCGCCCTGGCCGACCTGGTCACCCGCCTGGTACGGCGCGCCCAGCCGCTTCGCCTGAGCCGCGGTGGCGCTCACCACGTTGCCGGTCAGCAGCGCGAGTGAACCCGACTCGGCGAGCGTCGCGGGCGAGCTCAGCACGGTGCCGTCCGCCGCCAGCACCTGTGCCCGGGCCGGCCAGACCGCGTTGAGCGAGAAGCGCTCCCCGGCCCGCAGCGCCGGGTAGATCGCGGCCGGGCTCCAGCTCACCCACCAGTGCTGGTTCCGGTCGACCAGCTGCAGCCGGCCCTGGTAGGTCCACACGTGCCCGGCGGCCAGGTCGGCGTGCGCGGTGTACCTGGCCACCGCCGTGCCGCCGCCCGAGGTGACCGGGCCGAGTGACAGGCGGATGCTGCGCAGCCCCAGGTCAGCCGCTGCCTGCTTCATCGGGCCGGCCAGCCCGCCGTGCGGCACGTTCACACTGACCTGGTTCATCGCCCGGTAGCTGCCCCGCTGCCAGCCGGACAGGTAGCTGGCCGCCGTCTGCTGGGGCGTGCCCTGGGTGCGCAGCACCAGGTAGGCGGCCACGCCGCCCGCCGTCAGCACCACCGCCACCACGACCGCGATCACTGCGATGACGGTCCGCCGCTTTCCCCCGCGCACGCCCGGATCCTGCATGCCCGCCTCCCGACCGGCCGTTCGGCCCGGGCTCCACCATAGCGGCGCATTCCGGCCTTCCGGGTGGTCACCCGCTGGCTGGCAGCAGCAGGCAGCTGTCGCCGAACTCGTGCCACAGGTACCCCGCGGACTCCGCCTGCCGGTAGGCGGCGGACACCAGCCCGGCCCCGGCAACCGCTTCCAGCAGGGCGAGATGGGAGGCCTCCGCGTCATGCCAGCCGGTGATGAGGCCGGTGACCACCCGGGCCGGCCGGTCCGGGCCGAGCACCAGGCTGGTCCAGCCCTGGCTGGGCCGGACCTCGCCGCCCGGCCCGGCCGCGCTTTCCAGCGCCCGGGTGCTGGAGGTGCCGACGGCCACCACCCGCCGGCCGGCCGCCCGGGTCATGGTCACCAGCTGCGCGGTCGGCTCCGGTACGCGGAAGCGTTCCGGCAGCGGCGGCTCGCCGGCCTCGAGCGACGCCACCCCCGCGTGCAGCGTGATCGGGGCGAGCACCACCCCGGCGGCCACCAGGCTGGTGACCAGCTCCGCGGTGAAGGGGCGGGCCGCGCTGGGCATCTCCGCGCTGCCGGGGGAGCGGGCGAACACGGTCTGGTACGCGGGCAGCGGCCACGGCCGGGGCACATAGGAGTAGCGGATCGGCCTGCCGTGCCGGGCGAGGTAGGCGCTGGCGCCGCCCTCGACGGCGGCGGACGCTGCCCACATCCGGGTGCTCTCCGCGTCCGGGTACCGGCGCAGCAGCGTGAGCGGCACGCCCGCGGGCAGCGTGATGACCTGCCCGGGGGCCGCGGCGGTCACCCGGCCGGCCCGCGGCGCGGGCTGGCGGAGCTCGACCAGCCAGCTGCCGTCGTCCAGGGCGCCGGACACGTGCACGGCCACCGGCTCGCCGCCGGGGCGCAGGCCGTCGATGGCGGCGGCGACCGTCGCCGAGGTGTTGACGACCAGCAGGTCGCCGGGGGACAGGAAGCGGGGCAGGTCTGTGAACCGGGCGTGGGTGAGCCCGGCCGGGGCGGCGACCAGCAGCCGGACCCCGTCGCGGGTGAGGCCGCGCTCCTCCGGCGGTGCGGCGGCGGCGACTCTCATGACGTCACCGCGGGGGTGCCCAGGGCGGATGCCTGGTAGCGGCCGCTCGGCGGCCGTTCGCCGATCAGCCGCAGCAGCGCCGGGACCACGGTTTCCGGTTCCGGGCGGTCGGAGATGTCCTCCCCGGGGAACGCCTGCTGGTGCAGGCCGGTGCGCATGTCCCCGGGGTCGAACGCGTAGCAGCGCACGGACGGTTCCTCCGCCGCGAGGATCGCGGTGAGCTGGTCCAGGGCGGCCTTGGCGGAGCCGTACCCGCCCCAGCCGGGGTACGGTTCGGCGGCCGCGTCGGAGCTGACGTTGATGATCGTGCCGCCCGCGGCGGTGAGCGGCGCCAGCAGCTGCTGGATGAGCGCCAGCGGGGCGAACACGTTCGTGTCGTACACGCGGCGGAGCTCGTCAGCCGGGTAGGCACGCAGCTGCGGCTGCGGGCTGGGGCCCAGCCTGCTGGCGTTGTTGATCAGCAGGTCGAGGCGGCCGCCCCGGGCGGCCGTCCCGGCGAGCCGAGCCCGGTGCGCGGGGTCGGTGACGTCGCCGGGGATGGCAACGGCGCCCGCGAGGCCGTCCAGGGCCGCGGCGAGGTCGCCCGGATCACGGGCGTCGGCCACCAGTGACCAGCCGCGGGCGGCCAGCGCCCGGGCCGTGGCCCGGCCGAGCCCGCGGGAGGCGCCGGTGATGAGAGCGGTCGGCATGGCTGACTCCTTGTCGGTTCCCGGCCGCTGCCGCGCGGCCGGTTGCGTGCCATACTTGTAGCTAAAGTCAACTTCAAGTCAAGGGGACCGGGATGCGCACCACCGATCTGCTGTCCGTCGGCGAGATAGCCCGCCGCAGCGGGTTCGCCGAGTCAGCGATCCGGTTCTACGAGAGCAAGGGCCTGCTGGCAGCGACCCGGACCACGGGCAACCAGCGCCGGTTCGAGCGCAGCACGCTGCGCCGGCTCGCGTTCATCCGCGCCGCCCGCAACGTGGGGCTCAGCCTGGAGGAGGTGGCCGCCGCGCTCGCGTCGCTGCCCGCGGGCCGCACCCCGACCCGCGCCGACTGGTCGCGGCTGTCGCGCAGCTGGCGGCGGCGGCTCGATGACCAGATCGGCGCGCTCACCGCGCTCCGCGACGGGCTCGACTCCTGCATCGGCTGCGGCTGCCTCTCGCTGCAGCGGTGCGCCTTCTCCAACCCGGGCGACCGGGCCCGCACCGGCGGCCCCGGGGCGGCCTTCCTGCCCGCTGGGCTGCGCCGCGGCGAGGCGCTGCGCTGAGGGCGGCCCGGTATCGCTGGGAGCGAACCCGGCCGCGGGTAACACAGGTGACTTTCCGGCCGGCCCGGGCTTACCGTGGATGCCATGGCCGAGTGGTGGTCAATCGAGGTCTTTCACGGGGAGCTGTCCGCGGACCGGTGGCGGGACGGCTACGGCGCCGAGCTCGCCGAGTCGGCCGTGACCCACGGGGCGCTGGACTGGGGCTGGCACCGGCACAGCTGGGGCGTGGTCTTCGAGGTGTGCTTCTCCGGCGAGGCGTCCTGGACGGAGTTCCGCGGCCTGCCCGTGGTGCGGGCCGCGCTCGACGCGGTCCCTGACCGGGTCAACGGGCTGCTCATCTACCGCGGCCGGGGCGGCAGCGCGGGCACGCCGTCCCGGCGGCCGCGCCGGCCCAGCGCGGGCGCTGGCGCGCTGGAGCTGCCGGAGCCGCAGGCCGAGCGGGTGCTCGACCTCACGTATGCCGGGGACCGGCCCGCCAGCGACGTCGGCGGCGCGGGCCGCCTGACCGCGATCCCCGCCTGACACCGCAGCGGCGGCAGCGGGGGGGAGCGGTGCAGCGGGTCTCGGTGGTGGGCGCCTCCGGCGCGGGCAAGTCGACCCTGGCCCGGGCCATCGCAGACCGGCTCGCCCTGCCGCACGTGGAGCTCGACTCGATCTACCACCAGCCGGGCTGGGTCCCGCTGCCTGCAGCGGAGTTCACGGCCAGGGTCGCCGCCGCCGTCACCGCCGACCGCTGGGTGATCGACGGCAACTACAGCGCGGTCCGCCCGCTGATCTGGGCTCACGCCGACACCGTCATCTGGCTCGACCTGCCGCGGCGGACGGTCATGCGGCGGCTGGTGTGGCGGACGCTGCGCCGGGTGGCGGGCCGGGCGGAGCTGTGGAACGGCAACCGCGAGCGGCTGCGGGCGGTGCTCAGCCGCGATCCCGGCGAGTCGCTGCTCGTCTGGGCCTGGCAGCACTATCCCGTCTACCGGGAGCGGTACACCGCGGCAATGGCTGACCCGGCGAACGCGCACCTCCGGTTCGTCCGCATCACCGGCCGCGCCGGCCTGCGCAGGCTGCTGGACGGCCGCTAGCGTGACGGGGGTGCGGCGCGACCCGGGGGAGCTGGCGCGGGAGCTGGAGCGCCGGCTGCGCGCGGCCGGGGACCCGGCCCGCGCCGCCGCCCAGCAGGCGTACCTCAAGAGCGGCATGCCGTTCGCGGGCGTGCCGGTCCCGGTCACCCGCCGGATCGTCCGCGACCTGCTCCGGGCGGGCCCGGAGCTCCTGCCCGCGGACGCCGCCGCGCTCGCCCGGGCGCTGTGGCAGCGCGGGCTGTTTGAATGCCGGCTGGCGGCCACTATGGTGCTGGCCGGCCGGGCGCGGCAGCTGCGGGCGGAGGACGCCGGCCTGATTGAGGCGCTGATCCGTGACTCGGGCACCTGGGCGCTGGTGGATGTGCTGGCGGCGTCGGTCATGGGCCCGCTCGCCGAGCGCGAGCCCGGGCTGGGCGCGACCCTCGACCGGTGGGCCGCCGACCCGGACTTCTGGGTGCGCCGCTCGGCGCTGCTCGCGCTGCTGGGCCCGCTGCGGCGGGGGGCGGGCGACTTCGCCCGGTTCAGCCGGTACGCCGACGCGATGCTCGGCGAGCGGGAGTTCTTCATCCGCAAGGCCATCGGCTGGGTGCTGCGCGACACCGGCCGGCGCCGGCCCGGGCTGGTGGCGGGCTGGCTGGCGCCCCGCATCCGCCAGGTGTCCGGCGTCACCCTGCGGGAGGCGCTCAAGCCGCTGCCGCCGGAAACCGCCCGGCAGCTGCTGGCCGCCCGCGGCCAGCCAGCGCCGGCCCGCTGACGATCGCCCGCACCCGCTCCCGGGTCAGGGCACCGGGACCGGCTGGATGACGACCGGGCCGGCGGTGGGGTCGAGCTCGGCGGCCTGGGAGACCCCGGCGGGGGCGATGACGTCCATGGCCTTGGGCACGCTGCCGGGGCTGGCCGAGCAGACCGGCGCGGTGCCGGCCGGCGCGCACACGCCGAACAGGTATTGCTGCGCGGTCGCGGCGAAGCCGCGGGCCTGGTCGGGGCTGAACCCGTCCTGCCCGGTCAGCACCACGGTGAAAGCCCCCCCGGGCCCGGGAGTGCCGAACGTGGCAGCCGGCAGGGCGATGGTGATCGTGCGGCTGGCCGGCGCGGCGACCACAGCCGCCGTGCCCAGCGAGCCGCCGGCCGGGCCAGCCCACACGGGGGCGGCGAATCCCTGCACCTCCACCCGCTGCTGCCAGGCCCCGGCCGCGGCCATGGCGTAGTTCCGGGACGGGTAGGCGGCCTGGGTGGAGGCCGGGCCGCCGCCCGGGGCGTGCACGTAGACGTCCAGCAGCTGGGCGCCCATGGCGGCCCCGAAGGTGGGGTCGAGGTTGGCCAGGGTGGCCCGCAGGTAGACGGTGGTGGCGTCGCTGATCACCTGGAACCGGGTCAGGTCGAACGCGCCCGGGTGGAAGTCGGTGGCGCCCGGGTACTGGTAGGTGCCGGGCCCGTTGTCGTCGCCCGTGGGGTCGGTGACGTCCAGCACGGTTGTCCCGCCGGTCACCTCGCCGGTGACGGCGGCCCGCGCGTATCCGGTGGCCCGCCCGCCGGGCTCAGCGGCCGCCACGGTGATCACATCGTCGCCGAAGCCCACCGGCAGGCTGACGGAGAAGGAGCCGTCGGCCGCGGCGGTGGTGCTGGCGGCTGCCGCAGCCGCCCCGGTGGTGGTGTCGGCGGACTGCGCGGTCACCGCGGCGCCCGGCGAGGTGGTGCCGGTGACCGTGGTGGTGGCGGTGCCGAGGGTGCTGCCGGGCGCCGGGCTGGTGATCGTCACCGGCAGTGCCGCGGGCGGCCCGTGGCTGACGTACCGCCGGGTGGTGATGGCGGGGGTCTCCACCGGGTGCCCGGCGCCCAGCCCGGCGATCAGCCGCAGTTCCTGGGCCTGTGCCCAGGTCAGCGGGGATGCCGGACCCGCGGCCCGGCCGTCGGTGAAGCCGATGGAGGCGGTGGCCGGGTCGCTCCCGTAGGCCGACGGCGGCACGGCCGGGTCCTCCCATGCCTGTTCCGGGACGAGGCCCACGCCGGAGGAGAAGTGCCGCATCGCCGACAGCAGGCTGGCCGCGCCGGCGGTGTCCCCGCCGGCCAGGCCGGTCTCGGCCCGCTCGCCGGACAGCACCGGCCGGGGCTGCTGCGGGGCCCGGCCGCGAAACGGATCCCGCGCCGAGCGTCTCCCCGCAGCCGGGCCGTGTCAATGCACGGCGGTTCCCGGCCGGCTAATCGCCGGTCAGCTCCGCGTGGCACTGGGGGCAGACGGTGGGCGGGTCGCGGTCCGCGACCGAGCCGCAGGCCGGGCACACCCGGCGCAGCAGGCAGGCCGGGTCCCCTGGCAGGTCGGGCTCGGCGCGCTCACTCGCCTCCGGGGCGCCCCGGGGCGCCGGCTGCCCTCGCTCCTCGCTCATTCCTGCCCTTCCTCTCGCCCGCCCAGCTGCTCGGCCAGCACGGCGGCCTGGCTGTGGCCGACGTCCCTGGTGGCGGTCACCAGCGTGACCGGCCCGGCGGCGGCCAGGTCCCGCAGGTGCCGCAGGGCGCCGGCCTGCTCCGCGTCCCGCAGCTCGGCCCGGTAGCGGCGGCGGAACTCGGCGAACCTGCCCGGCTCGTGCCCGTACCAGCGGCGCAGGTCATCGGACGGGGCCACGGCCTTGAGCCACTCGTCCACCTGGCCGGCGTCCTTCCTGAGGCCGCGCGGCCACAGCCTGTCCACCAGCACCCGGGTGCCGTCCGCGGCCGACCGGCCGTCGTAGACCCGGCCGAGGCGCACGCGCTCAGCAGCACTCATCCGGCCACCTCCACAGTCGCTGATCTCAGCGTGGGCCCGTCACCGCCCAGTTAAGCAGCTGGCGTGACACGGTCCCGCGCCCGACGTCCGTGCCGAACCACAAGGTGAACTCGCCGCCCGGGTGCATGAACTGCCTGGCGTCGTCCCCGTTCACCTGCATGGTGACCAGGCGGTGCACGTCACCGGGCCGCAGCGGCTGGTCGTCGGCTGTCATGACCACGGAGCTGAACAGCTTGCTGCGGTGGGTCTGCTGGTCCGCTGCCCGCACTACCAGGCAGCGCGTCTCAGCGGGCAGACTGGTGGGCAGGCCTCCCTGCTGCACCGGGTAGAGCGTGACCAGGGCCTGGTACCGGAAGCGTTTCATGATGTCGCGGCGAAGGCCGGCTCCCTCCCTTCGCGGGTCACCTGGGCTCTCCCCGGGTTGCTGGCGGGGAGAGCCCAGGCTGGTTGGCGACCAGCTACATCGTAGCACGATAGAATTGGCGGCGTGCCGTGACGGCGGAGGGGCGGGAGCAGTGGACGAGCTGAGCGCAGAGGATTTCCAGAACCTGCTCGCGTTCCGGACCGGGCTGCGGCGTTTCCTGCACTGGAGCCAGACCCAGGCCAGGTCCGTCGGCCTGACGCCCGCCCAGCACCAGCTGCTGGTCGCCATCAAGGGGCATCCCGGCGGACAGGATCCGGCCATCAGCGACCTGGCCGCGTCGCTGCTGCTGCGCCACCACAGCGCGGTGGAGCTGGTGGACCGGGCCCAGGCCGGCGGGCTGGTGGAGCGCATGGACGATCCGGGTGACGGCCGGGTCACCCGGGTGCGGCTGACCGCTGACGGCGAGGCGAGGCTCGCCAAGCTGTCGCTCGCGCACGTTGACGAGCTGCGCCACCTGGCGCCGGTCCTGGAGCAGCTGGTGGCCCGCTGGGACGAGCGGCACCAGGCCTGAGCGGCGCCCGCACGCTCACATGTGCAGGTGGGCGCGCTCGTGCGTGATGCTCTCGATGCTGCCCGCGGCCGTGCTGAGCAGTTTGTGCGCGAGGTCGGACAGCGCGCGGGCCGCGGCGATCTCCTCGCCGATCTCGGTGACCTCCCGGTCGTCCGGATTGCGGCGGGCGATGCCGTGCCCGGCCAGCCGGTAACCGTCGGTCCGCATGAGCCGCGCCTCCGCCTGCGTCTCCCGGTCCACCTCGCGGAGCGAGATCTCAATCGGCCACTGGTCGATGATGGTCATGACCTCACCTCCCTCCGGTTGCCTGCCGGTCCCGTACCTGGCCAGCAGTGCCTCTTTCCAGGTTCCGCCGCGGCCGCGGGCCGGTTTAGGGTCCTTCTGCCCGCCACCCCGGGACCTCTGGCCACCGCCGGGGCGGGCGTCCGCACGGCGGGGAGGCGGCCACCGCTTATATTGAGCGTGAGCAGTTAGTTACGCTATGTAGCTGACGGGCGGGCGGTGGCGGGTGCGCGCGCCAGGCCGGGCGGTTCGCGTTGCCCGGCCCGGCCGGGGAGGGCAGCGATGGCCACCACGGACACCACCCCCGGGGTGGTGCGCAGGCGCCGCTCCCTCGTCTTCTATGCCTGGACGGCGTTCGCCGGCCAGGTGGTGCTCGGGCTGGCGCTGGCAGCCTTCGTCGTGGTCGGCTCGTCGTACCAGCGGACCGCCATCCAGACCAACGAACGGGTCCACCGGCTCGAGCTGACCAACCTCGGCATGCAGTCCAGCTTCCTGGACGCCGAGCGGTCACTGCGGGGCTTCCAGCTGACCGGGCAGGACCGGTTCCTGCAGTCCTACTACACCGACCGGGTGTCGGTCGCCGAGCGGCTGCGGGTGGCCCGGAGCCTCGCCTGGCAGGACATCCTGCCCGGGATCACCCGGGAGGCGGCGCTGGCCGCTGCGGCGTTCCAGGCGGGCGACCGGGGGCTGGCCGCCCCGCGCGGCAGCGCCCGGGCCCGGCAGCAGCTGGCGCTGGCAGGGCAGTGGTCCGACCGCTTCGTCACTGTCAGTAACCAGCTGCAGGCGGCGCTGTCCCGGCTGAGCGCCCAGCTGGCCAGCCAGAGCCAGCAGTCGCTGGGCATCGGGCTGCTCAGCGCCAGCCTCGTGCTGCTGGGCGGGCTGCTGATCCCGGTGGTCATCGGCGCCCGGCTGGTCGCCCGCACCGTGATACCGCTGCACAGCACCACGGGCGTCGTGCGCAGGCTGGCCAGCGGCGAGCACGACGCGCGGGCCGGCCCGGTCGGGCCCGCGGAGATCCGCGAGCTCGCGTCCTCCATCAACTTCCTGGCCGATGAGAGCGACCGGCTGCGCGGCGAGCAGGAGGAGCGGGTGCGGCTGGCAGCGCTCGTCCGGCAGGCCGCGATGCGGGTTCGCGAGCACCTGGACGCCGAGGAGGTGGTCCGGGAGGCGGTGCGGGGGATGGAGGAGCACCTGGAGGCGCAGTACGTCTGGATCGGCATGATCAGCGGCGGCCACCTCACGCTGCCGCCGGGCAACCTGGAGGACTGGGGCCTGCACAAGGCGACCGTCGCCAGCGTGCCCCCGGACTACCTGAGCTGGGCGGAGGCCCTGTACCAGCAGCGGAGCAGCTATCTCGTGCAGGATCTGCGCTCGGAGCAGGCGGCGGAGCTGCCGGGGCCGGTGCGCGGGACGCTGCTGGGCATCGGCGCCGCCTCGCTGCTGGCCGTGCCCTTCGGTGCCGGGCGGGAGGTGCTCGGCGTGGTCGCCCTGGTGCGCACCGATCCGGCGCGCGAGTGGACGCTGGCGGAACGGGTCGCCGTGGAGTCGATCGTCTCGGACCTGGGCCGGGCGCTCGACCACGCGCGGCTCTACCAGCAGGAAAAGGAGCTCGTGGCCAAGCTCAAGGAGGTCGACCGGGTCAAGTCGGACTTCCTCGCCGCGGTCTCCCATGACCTGCGGACCCCGCTGACCAGCATCGTCGGCTACACCGAGATGCTGGACGAGGATCAGGTCAACCCGCTCAGCGCCGCGCAGCACCAGATGGTGGGCGCGATCGACCGCAACGCCGCCCGGCTGGGCAACCTGATCGAGGACGTGCTCACCATGTCCAGGATCGAGATGGGCGAGTACCGCACCGTGCTGCGCCCCGTGGACCTGGCGGCCGTGACCCGGGACACCGCCGGGGAGATGCGGGACACGGCGGCGGCGAAAGGGATCGGCTTCGGCATCGAGGGCCCGGGCGAAGGGCTCATGGTCAGCGGCTCCGCGGACCAGCTCGACCGGGCGCTGGTCAACCTGCTCGGCAACGCCGTGAAGTACACCCCGCACGGGGGCAGCATCACGGTGACCACCGGCCGCCAGGACGGCCATGCGGCGGTCAGCATCGCCGACACCGGGATCGGCATCCCCGAGCAGGACCAGCCGTCCCTGTTCACCCGGTTCTTCCGCGGCTCGAACGTCTCCACCACGTCCATTCCCGGGACCGGCCTGGGGCTGGCGATCGTGAAGACCATCGTCGACAACCACCAGGGGGAGATCGTGCTCCAGTCACAGGAGGGGGAGGGCACGACCGTCACCGTCCCGCTGCCGCTGCTGCCGGAGGGCCAGGCGGCGGCCCCGGAGCGCGGCGGCAGCGGCGAGGGCCGGTCATGACCCCCGCTGGCCGGCTGCCACGCCGCCGTTTCCTGCGCGGGCTCGGCGGGGGCGGGCTGGCGCTCGGCGCGGGGGCGCTGGCCGCCTGCGGCCCCGGGCTCGCCCCGGTGCCCCTCCAGACCCGCACCCCGGATGAGTCCCGCACCCAGCACGTGGTGAACTTCGCCAACTGGTTCGACTACGTGGACTCGGAAGGGCAGGGCAAGCGCCGCCGCCACCCCACCCTGGCTGAGTTCACCCGCCGGACCGGCATCCAGGTCCGGTACACCGAGCCCATCAGCAACAACCTGCAGATCGTCGGCGAGATCGGGATACCGCTCGCGATAGGCCGCTCCTCCGGCTACGACCTGCTCGTGCTCACCGACTGGATCGTGGCCGAACTCGCCCGCATCGGCTGGGCGCAGCAGCTGAACCCGCAGGCCGTGCCCAACGCCGGCCGGCTGGTGCCGGAGTTCCGCAACCACCCGCTGCCCGACGTGGCCCGCTACTCGCTGCCCTGGCAGGGCGGCTTCACCGGCATCGCCTGGAACCAGGACGTCACCCACCGCCCGGTGCTCAGCATGGCTGACCTGCTCACAGCCCGCGACCTGCACGGCAAGGTGGGCCTGGTGCCGGAGATGCGCGACGTCATGGGGCTGATCATGCTCGACATGGGCGTGAACCCGGAGTCCTTCACCGACGCCGAATTCGGTGCCGCGCTGAAGAGGCTCGACCGGGCCGTGGTGTCCGGGCAGATCCGCAGCGTCACCGCCGACTACGTGCCGCAGCTGCGCACCGGGAAGCTGGCCGCCTGCGTCGCCTGGCCCTCCGACATCGTCTTCTATCAGCCGAAGTATCCCCAGCTGCAGACCGCGCTGCCGGGGGCCGGCGGCCTGCTGTGGACCGACAACATGGTGATCCCGGCCTTCGCCCGGCACAAGCTGAACGCCGAGCGGCTGATGAACTTCTACTACGAGCCCGCGATCGCCGCCCAGCTGTCCGCGTACGAGCTGTACATCTGCCCCGTGCAGGGCACCCAGGCGGTCATGCGCACGATCGATCCCGCGCTCGCCAGCCAGCAGTACATCTTCCCCAGCCACGAGCTGCTGGCCCGCAGCCGCTACTTCATGCTGCTGCCCCCGGCCCGGAGCGCGGCCTACAGCAACGCCTACGCCACCACGGTCGGCTTGTGACGGCCCGGCCGCCGCTAGTCCGCCGGCCCGATCAGGCCGTAGTGCCCGTCGTAGCGGCGGTACAGGACCCGCCCCCGGTGATGCCCGTCCGGCTCACGGAAGAACAGGAACGGCTCGCCGGACAGGTTGAGCCTGCTGACCGCCTCCGCCTCGGTGAGCACGGCCGCTGGCTGATCGCTGACGGCCACCGTGATGGCGCCCGGGGTCACCTTGCCGGGCTCCGGGGCGAGCTGGGCCAGCGCGTAGCTGTCCGGCCCGGCCCGGTACAGGACGCTGTCCTGCCCGCTGCCGAGCTCGGTGAACAGGAAGAAGTCGTAGTCGAGTTCGTCCATGTCGAAGGCAGCCTCGTCCGCGGTGCAGATCCCCAGCCCGAACGACTTGTGCCGCACCACCCGCCGGTCCTCGGGCGGGCGCGGGAAGTAGGACGGGCGCTGGGACGCCTCGAAGACGTGCCGCCACTCGTGCGGGGCCGGCGCGGACTTGCGGTCGGTCCGGTCCTTCCAGCGGGCCGCCACCCGTTCCGTGGCGCGGCGGAGCTTCTCCGACAGCTGGGCCAGTGCCTCGCCGGGCGTAGGCGCCGCTACCTGCACCCGGATCAGCTGGCCGTTCAGGTCCACGTTCGCCTGTGCAGTGAACGGGTTGGTGGCGGCCGGATCCTCGTGGCGGGTCACCCGCACCCGGGCCGACAGCACCGGCTGCCGGAGATGATCCAGGACGGTTCCCACCCGGCGCTGGACATCCGCGGTGATGCCGCCGGCCACATCCTCGGCGATGCTGCCGCCGATCGTGACCCGGATGTCCGGGGTGGCGATGGAGCTCGTGTCAGCCATGGTGTTCTCCCCCCTCTCTTCTGACGTTACTCAGGTGGCGGCACGGCCGCCCGGTACGGACGGCCCTTGCTGGCGGGGCGTGAGACCGGGCTGGCACGGCGCTCATATACGTTATGTTCAGCAGCAACTACGGACAGTAGCAGGGTGGTGACGGATGCACGCAGGGGCGCGCAGCGGGCTGGTGCCTGGCACCGTCCCGCTGCCGGCGGGCGGGCGGGCCCCGCCCCGGCGGGTCAGCTTCGCGAACTGGCCCGGTTACATCGACCGGGATCCGGCTGCCCCCTCCCGGTTCCCGACCCTGGCCGGATTCACCCGCCGCACCGGGATCACCGTGGACTACAGCGAGCCGATCACCGGCAACGAGCAGTTCTTCAGCAGCATCGGGGTGCCGCTGGCGCTGCGGCAGAATCCCGGCTACGACCTCGTGGTGCTGTCGGACTGGATGGTTGACCAGTTCATCGGCCTCGGCTGGGCGCGCGAGCTCGATCCGCGGGCCGTCCCGCACGCGGCGAACCTGCTGCCCGCCCTGCGCGAGTCGCCGCTGGCCGGCGTGCTCGGCTACTCGCTGCCCTGGCAGGGCGGCCTGACCGGGATCGGGTACAACATGGCCGTCACCGGCCGGCCCATCCGGGGGATGCGGGACCTGCTGACCGCGCCGGATCTGCGCGGGCGGGTGAGCCTGGTGCTGGACATGCGCGACGACATCGGGCTGATCCTGCTCGACCACGGGCACGACCCGGCCTGCTTCAGCGACAGCGAGTTCGACCTGGCGCTGGAGACGCTGAACCGGGCGGTGCAGGCCGGCCAGATCCGGACCGTCACCAACACCTACCGGGACGCACTGATCCGGGGGGACATCGCCGCCTGCGTTGCCTGGGCGGGGGACCTGCTGCAGGAGGGGCGGCGCCATCCCGAGCTGCGCTTTACGCTGCCGGAAGCGGGCGGCATGCTGTGGACCGACAACATGATGATCCTCGAGCCCGCCCCGAATCCGGGCGAGGCCGAGCAGCTCATGGACTACTACTACGAACCCGAGGTCGCCGCCCGGCTGGCCGTGTCCCAGCTGTTCATCTGCCCGGTCGCGGGCGCGGACGCCTGGACCGGCGAGGCCGCGGCGGCCCTGGCCGGGCAGGATTACGTGTTCCCCCCGCCGGAGCTGCTGGCGTCGGCCCACTCCTTCCAGCGGCTGACCCCGGTCCAGAACTCCATCCGCGCCGAGCAGTTCAGCTCCGTCATCGGCCTCTAGCCCCGAGCGAGCCAAAGGGCCGCGCCGCCGTCTGGACTGACGAGCGACGAGCGAAGCGAGGAGCGAGGAGGGAAGACGGCGGGCTCCAGCGGCCCGGAGGCGAGCGAGGGCCAGAAGAGAGCGGGAAGACGGCGGGCTCGAGCGGCCCGGAGGCGAGCGAGGGCCAGGAGAAGGAGAACCATGAGCGAGGGCGGGGAACGGATCCTGGCCGCGCTCGACCCGGAGCAGCGGGAGGTCGCCCTGGCCACCCGGGGGCCGGTGTGCGTGCTGGCGGGCGCGGGCACCGGCAAGACCCGGGCGGTCGCGCACCGCATCGCCTACGCGGTGCACACCGGCGTGGTGGATCCCGCCCACGTGCTGGCGGTCACCTTCACCACCCGGGCCGCTGGGGAGCTGCGCGGCCGGCTGCACCAGCTCGGCGGCCCCGGCGGCGGGCTGGACCGGGTGCAGGCCCGGACCTTCCACGCGGCCGCGCTGCGGCAGCTCACGCATTTCTGGCCGCGGGCGGTGGGTGGCCGCCCGCCCGCCGTGCTCGACTCCAAGGTGACGCTGCTGGCGGAGGCGGCCCGGGCGCAGCGGGTCAGGGCCGGCCAGCCCGAGCTGCGGGACGTGGCCGCCGAGATCGAGTGGGCCAAGGTCACCCAGGTGCGGGCCGGTGACTACCCGGCCGCGGCGGCCAGGGCGGGCCGCGCCACACCGCTGGCGCCCGACCTCGTGGCCGGGCTGTACGCCCGCTACGAGGAGCTGTGCCGGGAGCGTCACCTGGTCGACTTCGAGTCCGTGCTGGAGCTCACCGCGGCGGTGCTGGACGGTGACCCGGCGGTGGCGGCCGAGGTCAGGGACCGGTACCGCTACTTCGTCGTCGATGAGTACCAGGACGTCAACCCGCTGCAGAAGCTGCTGCTCGACGCCTGGGCGGGCGACCGGGAGGACGTGTGCGTGGTCGGCGACCCCCGGCAGACCATCTACTCCTTCACCGGCGCCACCCCCGCCTACCTCACCGGGTTCACCGCCGAGTACCCGCACGCCACCGTGGTGCGGCTGGTGCGCAACTACCGGTCCACCCCGCAGGTGGTCACCCTGGCCAACCGGCTGACCGGCGAAACGGGCGGCGGCCAGGCCGGGGCGCTGGCCGGGCAGCGGCCGGCCGGGCCCGCGCCGGAGTTCACCGAGTACGGGGACGAGCGCGCGGAGGCGGCCGCGGTGGCCGCCCGGGCGGCCCAGCTGATCGGGTCCGGGGTGCCGCCCCGGCAGATCGCGGTGCTGGTGCGCACGAACGCGCAGACCGCGGTCTTCGAGGAGGCGTTCGGGCAGGCCGGCGTGCCCTGCCAGGTGCGGGGGGCGGAACGGTTCTTCGCCCGGCCGGAGGTGCGCCAGGCCGCCGGGCTGCTGCGGGCGGCGGTCAAGTCGGCCCGCGTCCCGCCCGGCGATGAGCCGGCCGCGGCAGGCCCGGAGGCCGGCCGCGAGGGCGAGGCCGTCGTGGCGGAGGTGCGGCACATCCTGTCGGCCCTGGGCCTGACCCCGGCGCCGCCGGCCGGGCGGGGGGCGGCGCGGGAGCGCTGGGAGTCGCTGGCGGCCCTGGCGCAGCTGGCGGAAGATCACTGCGCGGCCAGCCCGGCGCCCAGCTTCGCCGGGTTCGCGGCCGAGCTGGCCCAGCGGATGGCCATCGAGCACCCGCCCGAGCTGGAGAGCGTCACGCTCGGATCGCTGCACGCGGCCAAGGGCCTGGAGTGGGACGCCGTGTTCCTGCCCGGGCTGACCGACGGCAACCTGCCGATCATCCACGCGCAGGCCGACGGTGACATCGCGGAGGAACGGCGGCTGCTGTACGTGGGCGTGACCCGTGCCCGCGAGCGGCTGTTCCTGTCCTGGTCCCTGGCCCGCGAGCCGGGCGGGCGGCGGACCCGCAGGCCGTCCCGGTTCCTGGACGGCCTGCGGCGGCCGGCCGCCGGCACCGCCGGGCCGGTGGACGAGGCACTGCTGGACCGGCTGCGGTCGTGGCGGCGGGACACCGCAAAGGCGGCGGGTGTGCCCGCATTCGTGATATTCACCGATGACACCCTGCGCCGGATCGCCGCCCGCCGCCCGGCCACCGTCGCGGACCTGGCCGGCGTCCCCGGCGCCGGCCCGGCCAAGCTCGCCCGGTACGGTGCCGCGGTGGTGGACATGTGCGCCAGCGCGGGCGCAGGACCTCAGCCGGACGGGAGCCACAGATGAGCGACGCGCTGGACCAGGTGCTGCAGCTGCTGAACCTGGAGCAGATCGAGGCGGACATCTTCCGTGGCCGCAGCCCGGCGGAGCGGCGCCAGCGGGTGTTCGGCGGGCAGGTGGCCGGCCAGGCGCTGGTCGCGGCGGGCCGGACCGTGCCAGCGGACCGCCCGGTGCATTCGCTGCACGCCTACTTCATCCGGCCCGGCGACCCCACCGTGCCGCTGCTGTACCTGGTGGACCGGGTCAGGGACGGCCGGTCGTTCACCACCCGCCGGGTCTCCGCGATCCAGCACGGCCAGACGATCTTCACGCTGTCGGCGTCCTTCCACCAGCCCGAGCCCGGGCTGGTGCACGCCAGGGCCATGCCGGACGTGCCCGCGCCGGAGTCGGTGGCACCCACCCCGGAGCGGCTGGAGAAGCTGTTCGGCGTGCCAGCCGATGACCTGTTCCGCAGGAACCCGATCGACCAGCGGTTCATCGGGCCGCTCACGTTCGAGGCGGAGCGCGACCCGTCGCTGCGGTCGGACCACAACCTGGTGTGGCTGCGCGCAGACGGGGAACTGCCGGACGACCCGCTGGTGCACGTGTGCCTGATGACCTACGCGTCCGACATGACGCTGCTCGACACCGTGCTGCTGCGGCACGGCCGGTCCTGGGCGGACGGCCGCACCTCCGGCGCGAGCCTCGACCACGCCATGTGGTTCCACCGCCCGTTCCGGGCCGACCGGTGGCTGCTGTACGCGCAGGAGTCGCCGGTGGCATGGGGCGCCCGCGGCCTGGCCCGGGGCGAGGTCTTCACCCAGGAGGGCGACCTGGTGGTGTCGGTGGTCCAGGAGGGATTGCTGCGCACCCCCCTCGGGGACTGACGGAATCTGCCACGGGCGAAAACCCGGCCGGCCCGCCGCCCGGGCGCCGCCGCACTCCGCAGGTCAGCACGTGGAAATCGCTGGCCGGTCCGATCACGCCGCCAGAAAATCCGGCTGTCCGCAGGAACCGGCGGAAAAACCTGTTGCCCCGGCGTGGTGCCACTCGTAGGCTGCTGACATGTCCCTGGATGGCTGATGCCGTGCGGAAGGAGGTGCCCACCGTGGAGAACAGCATGTCCGGCGTTCAGGCTGCCGTGATGCCGCCTGCCCTGGCCGTCGCCATGGAGGGTGCCTGCACGCCAAACGGCATGGCTGCCGTCCTGCTCCCCGGCACCGGCGCGCCCACAACGACGCGCCTGCGTGCCGTTGTGGATGAGGCCAAGCCGCGACCGCGGGGGACCCATGTCCTTCTCGCGCGGCAGGACACCCCGCAGCAGCACAACCTCCAGAAGTTCGCGTACAGCAATGGCATCGCCGCCGCCAACGGCGACGCCTCGGGTCTGCACCAGGCTTGTTGGGATCCGGTCTAGCAAGACCGGCCTGGATCCCCTCAAGGCCGCGGACCCGGAACCGGGTCCGCGGCCTTCGTCATGCAAGACCACCGTTTTGTCAGACGACTGAGAGACCGTACGACGAGCAGGACGACCACCACGAGAGGGGATGGAGCGATGTGCCGGCCCGGCACCAGCGCCGTTGCAGTGGGCACGGCGGGGTTCGAGGCAGAAACCGCGTCCAGGGGAGCACGTCCGGGGACGGGTCAGGGCGGGTCCGTGCCCGCGCCGCGGCAGTTCGGCACCGCGGGCACCGCGGTGAAGCAGGCCGCAGCGGGCCAGCGGGTCCCGGCGGCCCCGGCGCTGCTGCCGATGGCACGCAGCAGCAGGGAGCTGCCGTGCCGCGATGACCCGGAGCTGTTCTTCGCCGAGTCGCCGGAGGACGTGGAGTACGCCAAGACGCTCTGCGGCGACTGTCCTGTCAGGATGTCCTGCCTGGCCGGCGCCATGGAGCGACGGGAGCCGTGGGGCGTGTGGGGCGGCGAGCTGTTCCTGCGCGGCGAGGTTGTGCCGCGCAAGCGGCCGCGCGGGCGTCCCCGCAAGACGGAAGTGGCAGCGTAGGCCAGCCCCGGCCGGGGGTGGCAGATCAGCGAGAGGGCGGCAGCGATGTATTCACCCACAGGATTCGTCCGGGACCGACAACAGGACCTGCTTGCGCAGGCGCAGCTGGCCCGGCAGGCACAGCGGCTGCGCAGGCTGCAGCGGGCATCCCGGCGGGCCAGCCGCGCACAGCGGAGCCTGAGCCGGGCGCTCAACCAGCAGCTGCGCGTGCGCAGCGAGCTGAACAGCGGGTTATGACCGGGGCAGGACCGGCGGCGCACCGCGGGGCCGGCCCTGCAGTCTGCTCGCCCGCCTGCCAGCGGAGCCAGTGGGTCTGACGGGTGCCCAGCCGCAGGGGGGCGCGGTGCGCCCAGGCCGGAGCGAGCCGAAGGGCCGCGCCGCCGTCTGGACTGACGAGCGACGAGCGCAGCGAGGAGCGAGGAGGGAAGACGGCGGGCTCGAGCGGCCCGG
>JBLMWU010000225.1:0-44355 GCA_050257395.1 Gemmatimonadota bacterium
CGCACACGCCCGGTCCGGGGACCCGGTCGCCATCTCCGGATACCTCGGCCGCAGCGACGAATTCGACCGGTCGGTCACCGACTTCTCGCAGCGCTACGCCGACCAGAACGAGCAGGACTACGAGGAGTTCACCAAAGCCGTCAGCGCCGGGCGGCTGGAAGCACGCGAAGGTGTCTGAGTCCCCGGCTACCTCCTCGCCAGGACTGCTGCCACGTTCCCCGCGCCGTGATCGAGCTGGTAGTCGAGGTTGATCGCCGCGTTGATGAGGGCGAGATGGCTGAAGGCCTGGGGGAAGTTGCCGAGCTGCTCGCCGGTGAGGCCGATTTCCTCCGAGTACAGGCCGAGGTGGTTAGCGTAGGTGAACATCTTCTGGAGCGTCAGCTCGGCGTCGGTGAGCCGGCCCGCCCGGGCCAGGGCGTCCACGTAGAAGAAGGTGCACAGGGAGAAAGTGCCCTCGTGCCCGATCAGCCCGTCCGGGGACGCGCTGGGGTTGTACCGGTAGACCAGGCTGTCGGAGACAAGCTCACGATCCATCGACTCCAGCGTCGACAGCCACATCGGGTCGGTCGGGGAGACGAAGCCCATCAGCGGCATCAGCAGCAGCGACGCGTCCAGGACGTCGGTCTGGTAGTGCTGGGTGAAGGTGTGCTTGGCAGCGTTCCACCCGCGCGCCATGATCTGGTTGTAGATGTTGTCGCGTTCGGCGGCCCACCGGCCGGTGCTGCCCGGCCGTCCGCGGGCGGTGGCCAGCCGGATTGCCCGGTCGAGTGCGACCCAGCACTGGAAGCGGCCGTAGGTGAAGTCCTTGCGGCCGCCGCGGGTTTCCCAGATGCCCTCCTCCGGCTGGTCCCAGTGGTCGCACAGCCAGTCGGTGATCCGGGCCAGGTCCGTCCAGCCCTGATGCGCCATGCCCAGGCCGTGGATGTCGGCCTGGTAGATGGCATCCATGGCCTCTCCATAGATGTCGAGCTGGAGCTGGTCGGCGGCCCCGTTGCCGATGCGGACCGGTGCGGAGCCGCGCCAGCCTTCGAAGTGGTCCAGGGTTTCCTCGGTCAGATCGGAGGAGCCGTCGACCCGGTACATGATCTTGAGTGGCCCGGAGCTGGTGCCCACGCTTTCTTCGGCACGGTCGCGCAGCCAGCGCCCGAACACGGCGGCTTCCTCGGCATAGCCGAGCCCCAGCAGCGCGTACACGGAGAAAGACGCGTCGCGGATCCAGGTGAACCGGTAGTCCCAGTTGCGTTCCCCGCCGGTGAGCTCAGGCAGCCCGGCGGTGGGCGCTGCCACCAGGGCGCCAGACGGCGCGTAGGTCATGAGCTTGAGTGTCACCGCCGAGCGCGCCACCATCTCCCGCCACCGTCCCCGGTAGGCCGAGCGGCCCACCCATTGCCGCCAGAACCGGGTGGTGTCAGCGGTCAGCAGTTCCAGCTCGGCGCGCGGCACCCGCCGTGGCCGGCCGCCCATTGATTCGAGCACCACGCCACTGGTCTCGCCCTCGCGCAGGGTCCGGGTGAGGCGCAGGTCATCACCCAGCCGCTCGACTGTCAGCCCCTGCTCGCCCAGCGGGGCTGACTGGCTGCCCACGGGGTTGAGGGTGAGTTCCATCCCGTCAGCCGAGAACACCGCGCCATCGTCGGTGAGCTCCAGCTTGTGCGCGGCACGCCCGTAGTCGAACCGGGGCTTGATCTCCACGACGAACCGCATCGTGCCGCGCACGGTGCGCAGCAGGCGCACCAGCCGGTGCCGCTGGGTGGGCTTGTCACCTGCGATGGGCATGAAATCGGTGACCTCGCCGACCCCGTCCTCGGTCATGAACCGGGTGATCAGCATCGCGGTGTCGGGGAAATACAGCTGACGGCTGACGTACTCGGTGGTGTCGGGGGCCACCCGGAAGTACCCGCCCCGGTCGGCGTCCAGCAGCGAGGCGAACACGCTCGGGGAGTCGAACCGGGGACAGCAGAACCAGTCCACCGTCCCGTCCGTGCTTACCAGCGCTGCCGTCTGCAGATCGCCGATGAGACCGTGCTTGCTGATATCCGGATAGCGGTCCATCTGGCTTCTCCCCTGTGTCCCCGCCCTGGCGCGGCGCGCGCAAGGCGGCCGCGTGCCTATGCCAACGGTGCCGCCGCCGCATCGCAGCCGCCCCACCCGCGCAGGGTAAGTTTGGGGGATTTGCACCGAGATCATCCGGGCGGATACCGGCGGCGGATTCCGGCTAAGAGCCCTTTCCCGCATCGCGCGATGACAGGGCGAGCTGGCGCAGCCGCGCCCAGTCGAATGCCGTCCGGGCAGCGCGGACACCAGGCCGCTGCCGGGGGAGCACCACCCGGAGGGCTCGCGGCCGGATGGCACAGTGAACGGGTGCCCGCATGGTGACCGTCTCGCCGTCGATCCCGACCGCGATCATGGGCGCGTCGGCGTTCACGGTGACCTCTGCGGCGGTGAGGGTGGTCAGGCCCTGGCCGTGCCCCCGGCGGATGAGCTCGATGGCCTGCCGCGCGCTGGCCACCTGGACCGCCACCACGCCCAGGGTGCCGGCGTCCAGCCGGGCACGCCTGCCAAGCCCGGCGAGGTCGCCCATGCCGTAGGGGTCGTTGCTGATCAGCAGGGCCTGGGGAGCTTCAATGCTGACCGCGCCAGCGCGGGCGGACAGCCGGGGACCCTGGTGACCCTTGAGGAGGTCAGGCAGCATGCGCAAGGTGGTGCCCCGCTTGTCGTCCCGGTAGGCCGGGCTGCGCACCACCTCGGCATAGGCACCGAACGAAGCGTTGTTAACGAAGATGCGATCCCCGATGACGCCGAGGTCGACCCGCGTCTCCTCGCCATCGGTCAGGGCAGCCAGGCAGGCGGCGGGATCGTCCCGGTCCAGCCCCAGGTCCAGCGCGAAATGGTTGCGGGTCCCGGCGCTGATCACCAGGAAAGGCAGGCCGTGCTCGGCGGCGATGCCGGCCACCAGTGCCTGGGTGCCGTCGCCCCCGGCCACGCCGAGCAGGTCGGCGCCGTCCGCGACCGCCTTGCGGGCCAGCGCGGCGACGTCCGTCGTGCCCGGGCCTTCCAGCAGCGCGACAGTGGCGCCGAGCGCCTCGGCTTTCTCCTTCAGCCCGAACCGGGTGACCTTTCCCCCGCCAGACCTCGGGTTCATGATCAGGAACGGCTGCCGCGGGCGGACCGCCTGGCGGCAGGGCATCGCCCCGTCCCCGCCGGCAGTGCCCAGCGCCATCCTCGCCGTACCGGCCGCCAGCAGCATCAGCGCCACCGCCACTACTGCAACCCAGACCAGGTGATGCCAGGCAAACAGCACCAGGATGCCCACCGGAGCGGCGATGACCAGCACCAGCGCCACCCACCGGAGCACGCCCCGGTTGGCGAGGAACCAGTACGCGCCCGCCAGCACGGCACACACGCCGAGCACAGTCAGCAGGATCATCGTCAGGCTGCGCCACCCGGCGACCGCCATCAGCAGCACGGCGGCAGCGAGCATCAGCAGAAATGAACCACGCGCGAGCCATCGCTGCTTCATCGGCTCCGCCCCCTCTGAACCGGGCAACGGCACCCGGCGGCTGTTCCCGCCTGTGGCCGCCGAGAGACCCTCAATTGGCAGCGTGACACCTGTCCGTGCCGCCGGGATTCACCCCTGCGGGAGGAGTTCAATGACCAGCCAAATGGCCGACGATCTCGGCAGGGGGTGAACCGCCGTGGTCTCACAGACGCCACAGAAGCCAGAAGCTGGCCGATCTCATTCGGGGCAGTCCCTGCCACGCCGGGCTGGGTCCCACCGTGGTGCGGGGCAGCTGGGCACGTTCGCCAGGAGACTCGGGCTGACCCTCAGCGGCGCGGCCCTGCTCCTCGCGGGCATCGCGATGGGCAACCACGTGAGGAAACGTCTCGATCGCATGGCGCACGGGTTCTGAACAGTTCCCGTGTGGCGGCGGCAAACGCGGGGGTGAAGGCGGAACACCGCCTTCACCCCCGTCGAGCGGGACGGCCGTACCAGTTTCGTTCCGGAAGGGTCATGCAGCTGGCCGGCTGAGGATCTTCTCCTTACCCCGCTCGAACTCGGCGTCGCTGATCACGCCGTGGTCGTGCAGATCGGCGAGCTTGCTGATCTCATCAGCGGTGCTGCCGTTCTCATGCGCGGCGTCATGGACGTAGGCACGGAAGGCGCGCTCCTGCGTTTGCGCCTCGGCGACATCTCGCTCGCCCATCTTCTTGCCGCGGGCGATCAGGTACACGAACACCCCGAGGAACGGCAGCAGGATCACCAAGGCGGTCCAGCCGGCCTTACCCCAGCCGCCCAGGTCGCGGCTTCTGAAGATGTCCATGACGACCCGGACCAGCAGGAAGATCCACATGATCCACAGGAAGAACCACAGCATCGTCCAGAACACATCCAGCAGCGGATACATTCGAGTTTCACCCCCCGGGGCGCCCATCCAGGGCGCCGTTTCTCACTTCAGATTCGCCCTCCAGGTCGGGGTGCTGCCTCCCTCCGCCGGGGTGAATGCGGGGCTGAGACAAGACGTACCGGCTGGCTGTTCAGGTCCCGGCCGGGCTGGCCGGCCTCGCCGGGGGCTTGCCGATGAGCTCGATGAGCCCCAGCACGGCCAGCAGGATGAGAGCGATGACCACGGCGACCAGGCCGGTGGGCTGGCTCCAGAACACGAAGATCACAGCGGCGAGGGCAACGGCGCTGATGCGCAGGCCCTTGCGGTGGGTGTAGGTCCACCGGCCGGCCGGACCGGTGCGCAGGCCGGCCTTCTCGCCGCTGGCGCGCAGCCAGCCCAGGCCCTTGCTGAACGCGTCCCGGGTGCGCACCGCGGTGGCCGAGGGGCCGGTGAAGAAGGCGCCGATGGCCACGATCAGCCCGACGGCCATCACCACGCGCAGCCCGTCTTTGATGAACCGGATCAGGGTGTCGTAGGAGTCGCCGACCGCGGCAGCGGACACGCCTGCCGGCAGGCCACCCAGCAGGACGCTGCGGAAGATGACCAGGCCGGCGCCGAGGACCAGCATGGAGGCGGCGACGCCGAGCCCGGCGCCGATCAGGGCCCGGCGGTGACCACGGGCCACATAGACGCCCAAGCCGAGGAAGACGAGGGCGGCGATCGGCAGCACGATCGCCAGGGTTGTCAGCAGCTGGTAGGCATTCTGCGCCTGCACGAGGTACTTCGAGGGGAACAGCGGATAGGTAGGGTTGATCGGCGGAAGCTTGTTGACCGCCGTCAGTCCCTTAGCGGCCAGGTTCTTTTTCGCCTGGTCGATGAACGGTCCCAGGTTCAGCACCGCCTGGCCGTTGGCCACGGTGATCGCCGAGCCGCTCTGCCCGGACAGCACTTTCACCATCTGCGCGTGCAGGGAGCGGTTGGCGCGGGTCCACAGCCGTGCCGCCTGCGGGCTGGCCACGAACTTGCCGATCTGGGTGTGGATGAACCCGTTCACGCCGCTGGCGATCGACCCCGACGTCGCGGCCAGCAGGTCCCCGGCCCGGGGCGCGCCCTGCCTGTCCAGGGCGGCGGCTGCCTGGTTCACCAGGACCCGCACGGCCAGCCGGCTCGTGATCGCGGTGGAGATCCGGTCGGTCAGCGCGTGCTGCACCGACGGCTCGCTGATCAGCGGCTCGACGTTCGCCACATACCGGTCGGTGCTGGAGACCTGGTTGGCGGTCCACACGCCCACCACCGACAGTGGTGCCAGCACGCAGCCTAGGACGATGAGCAGGCTAGCGACCGGAGTCCGCCAGCCGATCCGCCGCCTGCGAGCCCTGGCCGCCTCCTGGCGGTGCAGCTTCGCCACTTCGGCGCGCAGCCGCTGGAGTTCGGCGCGCTCGTCAGCCTGCAGCGGGCCGGCTCCGTCCACAGCCCCGGAAACACCTGCGCGGGGGCCGCCGCCCCCGTCTCGCTGAGCCATGTGATCACCCCCGCTCCGGGATCCCGTGCCTGCCGGTCAGGCGACGGCCCGGTGCTGTCCACCCTGGCTCGCCGGCTCCGGGTTGCGCCTCCCCCCGGTGAGGGGACTTCGGCGGCCGGCCTGCAGCCGGGCGATCGCGGAACCACCCACGCGGGAGGAGGCTCCCGCGCGCAGTAACTCCGACTGTGGGGAGTGGCGGACCGTCAGGCCCGGGCCATTCCGGCTCACCGGCGGTCCAGAAAGGCAGGAGTGAGAGATGAGCACAGATATTGGCCGGCACGGCGAGGCCGCGCCGCCTGCGTCCACCCGGGCCGAGCCGACCGGCTGGGTCGGGTGGATCGTCTTCGGCGGCATCACGATGATCATGCTCGGGGCGTTCCAGATCATCGAGGGCCTGGTGGCCGTGTTCAACGACCGCTACTACCTGGTCGGGGCGAACAATCTGCTCGTGCACGTGGACTACACCACCTGGGGCTGGACACACTTCGGGATCGGCTGTGCAGTCCTCGTCATCGGCTTCGGCGTGATGACCGGGGCGATGTGGGCCAGGATCGCGGGCATCGCGGTGGCGGTCGTCAGCGCGATCGTCAACCTTGCGTTCCTCGCCGCGTACCCGATCTGGGGTGTTCTCATCATCGCCCTGGACATCCTGGTCATCTACGCGCTGGCCGTGCACGGGCGGGAAATGAAGACGGCGAGGGGTCACTGATGACCGCGACCGGGGCTGAGACAGCCAAGCTCCAGGCCCTCGGGCCGGTCAGTTACCTGATCGTGGAGTTCCCCGGCAGCAAAATGACGGGGGAAGGCTTCCCGATCCTGGTGGATCTCGCCGAGCGCGGCGTGATCCGGATCCTGGATCTGCGGTTCGTGACCCGCGGTGCCGACGGTTCTGTGCAGGCAGCCGAACTGCGGGAGTTCGGTCACGACGGCCAGTTCGATCTGGCGGTCTTCGAAGGCGCATCCTCCGGGCTGCTTGACGACAGCGATTTCGCGGACATGAGCTCGGTGATCGAGCCGGGCTCGTCGGCCGCCATCCTGATCTTCGAGAACCGGTGGGCCGCGCCGTTCGTGCAAGAGCTGCGGCGGGGCGAGGCGCAACTGGTGGCCGCCGGGTACATCCCGCAGGAAGCCCTCGCCGTTGCCCTCGAGGCAACTGATGGCTGATCCGTTCAGAAAGGGGGCATGACCATGCCTGGACTCCTACGCGGTGTCGCCCGGACCGCTGTCGTCGCCGGCACCGCATCATCCGTGGCGGGCCGGGTGTCCCGGCGGCAGTCCAGCCGCTGGGCACGGCAGGACGCGCAGCGCAATGAAGAGGAGGTGCGGTATCAGCAGCCGCCGCCTGCGGCTGCACCGGCCAGGGACAGTGTCACCCAGCTGAAGGAACTCGCAGAGCTGAAGGCCCAGGGCATCCTGACCGACGCTGAGTTCCAGGCGCAGAAAGCCAAGATCCTGGCCGCGTGAGCCTGCCGCCAGCGGTGGGGGAGGCCCGCCCGGCGGCCGGGCCGAGCTGGGACAAGGCACGGCCTACAGGAGGCTCAGCTCCTGTGCCCGCCGGACGGCCTCACCGCGCTGGCTGACTCCCAGCTTGCGGAAGATGCTCTTGAAGTGGGACTTGACGGTGTTGACCGAGACATACATAGCCCCGGCGATTTCCGCCGTGCTCAGCATCTTGGCGGTGTACTGGAGCACCTCCCGCTCTTTGGCGCTGAGCGGCTCCACCACAACGGGCCGCGCCTGATCCGCTGCGCTGGCATCGGGCGGGGTATGGCCGTTGCCGGCCAGGGACGGATCAAACAAGCCGCGGAAGATCTCGGCGAGCCCGGGATCGTGCCGCAGGACCGGATGGATCCAGGCCCTCTGCATCGCCACCGGCAGCCGGAGCTCTTCCCGGCCGGCCAGGCGCAGTGCCTTCTCCAGCCACTGGCGGCCATGCACCGGATCCTCCCTGCGGTAGCCCAGTTCTGCCTCTACAAGCCGGGCCTCCAGCCGGGCGGAGCTGGGCGAGTCACCATTGGCGGCGGCAGGCGCACGCGCCATCACGCGGCTGGCGGCCTCCCGGTCACCGGCTGCCAGCAGGGCCCGGGCCTGTGCGACGGCGGCTTCGAGGGCCTCCGGCGGCTCCGCCCGGCCAGCAGACGCGAGCGCCGATTCGGCATCCCCGGCCGCCGCGTATGCCTGTGTCTCAGTGAGCATAAGCATGCGCTCGAGCCAGGCCGGCGGAGACCACCCGCTGCGAGCCCGCTGGGCGGCTTCCGCCGCTGCCTGCGGGCTGTTCCTGGCCAGCCGCTGGCGCGCCATGACCAGCTCGGCCACCGCGCTGACCAGCCTGTCCGGCCGCGCGCGCAGGACTGTTTCGGCACGGGCGAGCCGGCTGCTGGCCTCGCCGAGCTGGTTGCGCTCGACGCAGCTCCAGGCCCGCGCGACCTCGGCTGCCGCGCTCGGGTACGAGGCAACCCGGCCAGCGGGGGGCGGCGCGGTGCTGGCAGCGGCGAGTTCCGCTGCCCGCCGGAGCCTGCCCCGGGCAGCCTCAGCCAGGGCGCGCTGCCCGAGGTAGTCCGCCCGGTCGCTGCAGTCCCCGGCCACCTCTGCGGCCTGATCCAGCAGGCCCACAGCCTCAGGCAGGCTGCCAGCCCGCAGCTCCACCTGACCGCGATGCGACAGCACCCGGGCCCGGGCTTCCGGATGCCGCGAGAGCACTTCCCCGGGAAGCCTTTCCAGCAGCGCCTCCGCCCGGGTGCAAGCGGCACGGGCATCATCGAGGTCGCCGGTCCGGCGAGCCAGGGCGAGCCGGATTTCCTCGGCTGCCAGCCGGCACGGGATCACGGCGTCAGGAGGGTGGAGGTCAAGGATGGCTTCTGCGACGCCGAGCAAGCGGGCGGCCGCCTCGGCCCGCTGCTCCCGCACCGCCGTCGCCGCGGCGACGAGGGCGGCCGCGGCGCCGGTCTTGGCCGTCTCCGGCGGCATCCCTGCGAACAGGCTGGCCAGCGCTTCCCTGGCAGGCGGATCTGTGATCGCGCCGACGGACAGTTCGTTGACGGCTATGGTGGCAGCCAGCGGCCAGTCGGCGGCCGCGACGGCTTGCCTGACCGCCTCCAGCAGGGTGCCGTGCAGCTGCAGCCAGCGGGCAGCTTTCCGGCGCAGTTGCGGCACCTGGTGAGGAGCCTGGCGGCGCAGTTTCAGGCGCAGGGCATCGGCGAAAAGCGAGTGGAACCGGTACCACCCCTGCCCGGCCGGCCGGATGAAGGCGTTCTCCTCCGCCAATTCCGGGATAAGGCCGGCGGCCTGCGGGGTTCCCATGAGCTCACACGCCAGCTCGTCGCTGACCCGCTCCAGGATGCTTGCCGTGAGCAGAACCTGGCGAACCTCGAGCGGCTGGCTGCCGAGCACTTCCTCCAGGAGGTATCCGGTCACGGTGGCATCGTCGGCCCCGAATTCCTTCACGAACTGGTCCGGATCCGGATGCCCGGCCATGGACATGGCCGCCAGCCGCAGGCCGGCAGCCCAGCCTTCGCTGCGCCGCATCAGAATGTCCAGCGATTCCGGTGGCAGCGTGATGCCGTGCGCGGCCAGCAACTGTCCCGCTTCCGGGGCGGTAAAGGCCAGGTCCGCCGCCCGGATCTCGGTAAGCTCCCCGGTGAGCCGGTAGCGGTGCAACGGCAGCAGGGGATCCATCCGGGACGCCACGATCAGCCGGAGCCCGGAGCTGGCGTAGTTGAGCACATAATCAAGCCCAGCCAGCACGTCCGGGTCCCTCAGCTGGTGCATATCGTCGAGAACCAGGGTCACGGCCGGTTTGCGCGTGGCCAGGAATGATGCCAGCCGGCGCAGGAACAGGTCGTGATCGGCCTCAGCGGCAGGGTGCGTCAGGCCGGGCGGCAGCTCCGGCAACGCCTGCTGCAGCGCCAGCAGGAGGTAGCGCCAGAAGCTGCCGGGGCTGTTATCGAAGCGATCAAGTCTCAGCCAGGCCACGCGTGCCGGGGCTGCTCTGGCCGCCGTCCAGGACGTGATCGCCATTGTCTTGCCGGCCCCGGGCTGCCCGGTGACCAGCGTGAGTGGTCCCTGCACGCCCGCGGAGAGCAGCCGTTCCAGCCGTTCGCGACGGATGATCCAGGGCGGCATCTTCGGCGGTGAAAGCTTCGACGTCAGCATCGGCTCATCGTCTGCGGGCACCAGCCTGCTCTGGGGGGCGCTGCCTGGCCCGGGATATGTGGTCACCATCAGGGCCCCCTGCTCGCCTTCGTTTCCCGCGTCGCCTTCGAGATCAGCATTCGCGAAAGGCGGGTCAACAGGGTCATAAGTGTCAATATGGGAAGGACGTTGGTCCCTTGACCGGGCGGCCGTCCGGCCGGCGGCATTGCCCGCGGGTCCGCGTGCGCGGGCATGAGCAGGGAGATTCACCCATGCGGGGTGGAGGGCGCTGAGCTGGCCAGCGGGAGGATGGAAAGCAGCCGAAACCCGTAACTCACATCCCGGGACGGCCGAAATGCCAGATGATCGTTATGAAATCCGGGTCACCGGCACGCTGCCGCCGGAGGCCCTGCTCGACTATGAAGAGCTCAAGGTCACGGTGCAGCCTGCGGAGACCGTGCTGGACGGCCGGCTCGCCGACCAGGCGGCGCTGAACGGGCTGCTGGCCAGGCTCGAAATATTCGGAGCCCGGGTGACCCTCGTGCGCCGTCACTGAGCACGCTGTGCCCGGGCCGGTGTCTCTTCTGGGCACCGAAGGACTCTTCCCATGAGCCGGGCCCCGGTGGCTCTGCGAGGCGATGCGGCGCCGGGCCGCTTCCGTGGTCAGCCACGCCCGGGGCTGTAGGTGCATGTCGCCGGAATGGGCCAGGCCCCTACGGCGCACGCCTGCGCCCACCCTCCCGGGGGGAGGCGCGCACTCGTCATGCGGCTGACGGTGGCAGGTGGCGACTGCCCGGCGTGTGCCTGACCCGCGTGCCGTGGCAGGACGCCTCGCTGGCGCGGGGGTGCTGCCCGGATGGGTACGCCCCACCGAGATGTGGCACCCGGGGGGAACCAGAGATGAACCTGGGCGGTCTCGGGCGCGGCCTCGCCCTGCCTTCGTACCGCCGGGAGTGGCTCGCCAGGGACATCGTGGCGGGCGTGGTGCTGACGACGCTGCTGGTGCCACAGGGCATGGCCTATGCCGAACTCGCCGGCCTGCCGCCGATCACCGGCTTGTACACCACCATCTTGTGCCTGCTCGGCTACGCCGTCTTCGGGCCGTCGCGCATCCTGGTGCTGGGCCCGGATTCCTCACTCGGGCCGATGATCGCGGCGACGATCGTGCCACTGGCGGGTGCTGGTGGTGACCCGGAGCGGGCCATCGCGCTGGCGTCGGTACTGGCGATCATGGTCGCCGCGATCATGCTGCTGGGTGCGGTCGCCAAGCTCGGATTCATCGCCGACCTGCTGTCCAAGCCGACCGTGATCGGTTATATGAACGGGCTGGCGCTGACGATCCTGGTGGGCCAGCTGCCCAAGCTGTGCGGATTCAAGGTCGAATCGCAGGGCCTGATCGGCGATATCACCGGCTTTGTGAGCGGCCTGGCGGACGGCAAGGCGGTCCCGGCTGCGGCCGCGGTCGGGGTCACCGGGATCATCCTGGTGCTGGCGCTGCAGCGCTGGCTGCCGAAGGTCCCGGCGATCCTGGTCATGGTGGTGGCCGCGATCGCCGCCACCAGCATCTTCGGCCTGGCCGGCCACGGCGTGGACATGGTCGGGGTACTCCCTGAAGGTTTCCCGCCGCTCACCATCCCCAGCGTCCACACCTCCGACCTGGCGCCGCTGTTCGCCGGGGCACTGGGGATCGCCCTGGTCTCACTCGCCGACACCATCTCCACCGCTTCGTCTTTCGCCGCCCGCACCGGCCAGGAGGTCAATGGCAACCGGGAGATGGCCGGCATCGGTGCCGCCAACCTGGCCGCCGGCCTGTTCCAGGGGTTCCCGGTCAGCACCAGCGGCTCGCGGACGGCGGTGGCGGAGCGGGCGGGCGCCAAGACGCAGCTCACCGGGCTGATAGGAGCCGGGCTGATCATCGTCATGATCGTGTTCCTGCCCGGGCTGTTCCGGAACCTGCCATCCCCGGCCCTCGCCGCCGTCGTGATCACCGCTTCGATGTCCCTCGCCGACGTTCCCGGGACGTTCCGGCTCTGGCGCCAGCGCAAAGCCGAGTTCCTGCTGTCGATCGCGGCGTTCCTGGGCGTGGCACTGCTCGGCGTGCTGCCGGGGATCGCCATCGCGGTGGTCCTGTCCATCCTGAACGTGTTCCGCAGGGCCTGGTGGCCCTATGAGACGGTGCTGGGCCGGGTGGAAGGGCTGGAGGGCTACCACGATGTGCAGATGCATCCCGAAGCCCGCCAGCTGCCCGGGCTGGTGATCTACCGGTTCGACGCCCCGCTGTTCTTCGCCAACGCCAAGACGTTCCGGGATGAGGTACGGCGCCTGGCCAGGGCGGAGCCGAAACCGGAATGGATCGTCGTCGCGGCGGAGCCCATCACGGATGTGGACACGACCGCGTCCGACGTGCTCGAGGAACTCGACGCCGCGCTGGATGCCGACGGCATCAGCCTGGTGTTCGCGGAGATGAAGGACCCGGTACGCCGGAAGATCGAACGCTACGGCCTGGCCCACCAGATTGAGGCCCGTCACTTCTTTCCCACCATCGGGGCCGCTGTCGCCGCCTTCCGCCAGCAGAGCGGCAGCCAGTGGCCGCCCGCTGCAGCCTAGGTGTTCTGCCGTGCCAGGCTGTTTCACCTGGCTGGCGGGGCGTCAGGCCCATCTCGTTCAGCCCGAGCCGGATCACCCTTCCCCGCCGGCCTCTGATTCGCGAACAGGAATGGCAGCCGCGGATGAATGGGCTGCTGGCCGGGCTGCAGATACCCGGTGCCCAGGTGACTCCATTACGGCGTTTCCAGGGGTCCGCGGGAACCACCCCGGCAGGGGGAGGTGGGCTGGCACGGCATTGGCGCAGAGTCCAAAGGAGAAAGAGCACTTCCGGGGGCCAGAGCTGGCAGCAGGCGCGCCGCGGCCGGGCCGGCCGCTGACGGGCGCCGGAGAGCGGCCCCGCGGCGGCCGGGAATGGGGCGCCGCCTGGGCACCCGGCGGCGGAAGGGACGACGTGATGGTCACTGCCGACAAGAGGGCCCGGCGGATCGCGGAGCTCATCAAGCCGCTGCGGGTCAAGCCCGGTTCCAAGGTGAACCTGGCGAAAGACTTCGACCCCGGCTACAAGGCGGATGTCCTGAAGAAGAAGGACGGCGCCGGGCTGCTGCAGACCGGGATCGCGCTGCTGGCCGACTACCAGCGGCGGCTGGCCGCCCAGGACACCTACGGGGTGCTGGTGTGCCTGCAGGCCCTCGACGCCGGCGGCAAGGACGGCACCATCCGCCACGTCATGAGCGGGGTGAACCCGCAGGGCGTGCAGGTGACCAACTTCAAAGTGCCCTCCGCGGAGGAACTCGATCACGACTACCTGTGGCGGTACGCGCGCCGCCTGCCCGCGCGCGGCGACATCGGGATCTTCAACCGGTCCTACTACGAGGAGGTGCTGGTGGTCCGGGTGCATCCGGAGAACCTGGACCGCCAGAAACTCCCGCCGGAGGCGAAGGGCGAGGATGTGTGGGACCGGCGCTACCGCGAGATCAACGACTGGGAGCGCTATCTGTCCGGCAACGGGTTCAAGCTGGTGAAGCTGTTCCTGAACCTGTCGCGGGAAGAACAGCGCATCCGCTTCCTGAAGCGGATCGATCTGCCGGACCACAACTGGAAGTTCTCGGCGGCGGATGCGCGCGAGCGGGCACGCTGGGATGACTACCAGCTGGCGTTTTCGCAGATGCTGTCGGCCACCAGCACGCCATGGGCGCCGTGGTATGTGATACCGGCCGACCGGAAGTGGTTCGCGCGCATATGCGCCGCCGCGGTGCTGGCCCACACGCTGATCGGGGTTGACCCGCAGTACCCGGAGGTGACCGAGCAAGCCCGCCAGGACCTGGCAAGGGTCAAGCGGGAACTCGAGCGTGAGGCCCCGGAAGGCGCGGCAGCCGATCCATTCGCGGAAGCTGCGGGCACGGCGGACGCCCGGCCCGATACGGACTCCGGCAGGGGCAACAAGGCCAAGGAGGGCAAGAGCGCCAAGAACGGCAACCACGCCGGGAAAGCGTGAGCCCAGCGGAAGCCAGATCGGGGATGTGAGGAATGGCTGCGCACGCCGAGACGCGGGGGAGCCGCCCGGTGCAGGCCGGGAACTGGTATATGCGCCCGCCGGAAGAGGTCGCCAAAGCTTTCGGGGTCGGGCCGGCCGGCGGGCTGCCCGCCGCCAGGGCCGCGGAGCTGCTGAGCGCGAACGGGCCCAACGCCCTGCCCGAGGAGAAGCCCAAGCCGGGCTGGCGCCGGTTCCTGGATGAATACCGCAGTTACATGCAGATCATCCTGGTCGCCGCGGCCGTGGTATCGCTGCTGATCGCGCAGTGGGGCACCGCAGCCATGCTGCTGGCGCTCACGGTGCTGAACGCAGTCGTCGGCATGCGCCAGGAGGGCAAGGCGGAAAGCGCCATGAACGCCCTCAAATCCATGATGAAGGCGACCGCCCGGGTGCGGCGGGACGGGGCCGAAGCGCAGATTCCCGCCGAGGAGCTGGTCGTGGGCGATGTGGTGCTGCTGTCGGCCGGGGACCAGGTGCCCGCTGACGGCCGCATCATCGCCGCCAGCGCGCTGCAGATCGACGAGTCGGCGCTGACCGGCGAGAGCGTCCCGGCGGCAAAGGACGCGGTCACCCTGACCGGCGACCACCTGGGGCCGGGTGACCAGACGAACATGGCGTTCATGAACACCCCGGTCACGCACGGCAGCGGCACCATGATCGTGACCGCTACCGGGGAAGGCACCGAACTCGGCAAGATCTCCGGGATGCTGACGGCCACCCCGCCGGAAGAGTCGCCGCTCACGAGGGAGCTCAACCGGCTCACCTTGTGGATCGCGGTCGCGGCCGGCCTCACCATGATCGTGATGTTCGTGCTGGGCCGGGCGCGCGGGCAGGCCTGGGACGCGCTGTTCGTCGCCGCGGTCTCCCTGGCCATCGCCGCCATCCCGGAGGCGCTGCCCACGGTGACCCAGACGATCCTCTCGCTCGGCGGGGTCGACCTGGCCAAGCGGAACGCGATCGTCAAGGATCTGCCCTCGGTGGAGACGCTGGGATTCACGTCGGCGATCAACTCCGACAAGACCGGCACCCTGACCATGAACCAGATGACCGCGGTCGAGGTGGTCGACCCCACTGACCGGTATACGGTCTCGGGCAGCGGCTACAGCCTGGAAGGCAAGATCCACCACGCGGCCGGCCGCACGGCCACCCTCGAGGACGCGATCCTGCCCTACCTCATGGCCAGCGACGCCAGGCTGGTGGCGGGGAAAGTGGTCGGCGATCCCACCGAGGGCGCACTGCTCGTGCTGTGCCACAAGGCCGGGCTGGACATCGACGCTACCCGCGAGCGGCTGCCGCGGCTGGCCACCCTGCCGTTCGACCCCTCCTACAAGCTCATGGCCACGTTCAACTCGGCCACCGATGCCACCGGCCGCCCGGTGGTGCGCTGCTTTGTGAAAGGCGCCGCACCGGCCGTGATCGCACGGGCGGCCACCGCGCTGTCAGGCGGCCAGAGCGTGTCCTGGGACGCCGTGCTGGGCGAGCGTGCCCACGCTCACCTGGAGCGCATGGAGGGCAAGGGACAGCGGGTGATGGCCGCGGCCACCCGCGACCTCGACCCGGAACACTTCGACGCCGGTGGCGACCTGCTGAGCTACGTCACCGACCTTCAGGTGACCAGCCTGGTCGGGATGGTCGACCCGCCCCGGGAGGAATCCCGGGCGGCGGTGGCCAGCGCCCACGAAGCCCACATCCGGGTGCGCATGGTGACCGGCGACGACGTGATCACGGGTGCGGCCATCGCCCGCCAGCTCGGTATCCCCGGCGAGGCGGTCCTGGGGGCCGACTTCGCCGCCCTGCCCGAGCGTGAACGGCTGGCGCAGATCGACGGGATCGGCGTGGTGGGGCGGGTCGCCCCCGAGCACAAGGTCCTGCTGGCCGACACGCTCAAGCAGAAAGGCCACGTGGTGGCGATGACCGGCGACGGCGTGAATGACGCCCCCGCCATCAAGGCGGCCGACATCGGCATCGCCATGGGCACCGGCACCGAGGTCGCCAAGAACGCCGGGCGGATGGTCCTCTCGGATGACAACTTCGCCACCATCGTGTTCGCCGTCGAACAGGGCCGCAAGATCTACGACAACCTCACCAAGTACATCCGCTTCGTGCTGGTGCTGCTGGTCGTGTTCGTCCTGACCTTCCTGGGCGCCACCCTGTTCAACATCGCGGCAGGTGAGCCTTTCACCCCGGCGCAGGTCCTGTGGATCCACTTCATCGTCAACGCCCCCTTCGGCTTCGCTCTCGGCTTCGACCGGGAAAGCCCCGGGCTGATGGCCCGCAGGCCGCGGCCACGGGGTGAGTCGGTGCTGACCCCGCGGCTCATGGCCACCGTGGGGCTGGCCGGGCTGGCCATCAGCATCGGCCTGCTGCTCATGATCTGGCTCGGCCAGGCGCACTTCGGCAGCGCCGCCATCGGGAACTCGATCGCGTTCACGTCCTTCGCGCTCTGCCTGATCGTGGCCGCCTACGAATGCCGGAGCGAGACCGGCACCGTGCTGACCACGGCCACCTTCGACAGCAAGCAGATGAACTGGGCCGCCTTCGGCGAATTCGTCCTGGCAGTGCTCGTCACCCAGCTGGACGCCTTCCGGCACCTGCTGGGCACCACCCAGCTCAGCCTGGCCCAGTCGGCCTGGGCGCTGGTACCTGCCCTCGCGCTGCTGCTGCTGTGGGAAGCCGGGAAGCTCCTGACCCGGCGGTCGGCAGCTTCCGTCACTCCGGCGGTGAGCCCGGGCCGCTGACCGGCCGGCCGCGCGGGTCACCCCCGTCCCGGGGCCACGGCGGTGCCCGGACACGAGGCTCGCACTCATCTGCACCGCATTCACCGCGCCGGTGGTCCCGGCCTGGAAGGCCAGGCCGATGGTCAGCGTGATGACACCCAGCGCGAACAGGCTGTGCGAACCCAGCAGGGCAATCCCTGCCCGGCCGAGGGCATAACCGGGAGCGCATATCACCGCTCCCACGGCCGCGCCGACGACGCTGGCGGTCAGCAATCCACCCCGGCGGGAGGAGGTCCGCGGCCAGCGGGCCGGGCCACTCTTTCACCGGGGAAATGGCAACGGCGCCGCTGCCATGACGGCCAGTGAAGGAGAATCCGGTGGATCTGCGAACGGCTGCCCGGCGCGCTGGCAGCGTGCTGGCGGGTGAGGACACGGTCGAGCGGACCGCGGTGCTGGCGCTGACCGCCACGGCCGGGTCCAGCTTCTGCCCGGGGCTGCTGCCAAGGCGGGGACTGGACCAGGCACTCGCCACCGGCGTCATCGCCGCCGTCCAGCACGGGCTGGTGATGACCTCGCAGTCCGGCAGTGCGGCGCTCGCCCGGCAGCTCGCCCGTGACGACGGCAGCCCCGCCGGGCGGGTGCGGAGCTTCCTGGCTCAGGCGGTGGTCAGCACCGGCATCGCCGGCGCAGGTGCGGCGGCAGAGCGCCTCCTGCCGGAGCGGCCCGGTGAGCCGCTGCGCCGGGCGGCGATACGGACAGCCGGGCGGCGGGCGCTGCGGGTGGGGCTGGCCAGTGCGGGACTGTCGGTGGCCGGGGCGGCGGACACCGCGGTGGGAAGCCGCCGGCCCGGCCTGCGGGTCCTGGCAGCCGGCGGCGGCCTGCTGGCCGGCACCGCCCTGGCCGGGTGGCAGATCCACCGGTACCGCGGCCCTGCGGCGGCGGCAGTGGCGCCGGCCGTCGATCCGCTGACCGGCCAGGCGGCCGGCCGGGTCACTCACGGGCGACCGCAGCTGCCGTCAGTGACCAGGTCACTGCTGCTGGGTGCGGCGGTCAGCACAGGCCTGCACGGGATGGCGGTGGCAGAAGGCAGGTTCGCCCGTGACCTGGCGGCCGGCCTGCGCCGGATGACTCCGGGCGCCGCCGCAGTGGCCGGGCCTGCGGCGCATGCGGCGGCACTCGGGGTCGTGGCGGCGGGGCTGGGTGCGGCCATGGAATACCTCAACCGCCGCGCGGAGACCGGTGGCTCGGCCATCGATGCCGCGTACACGACCCCACCGGACACCATCACCGTCAGCGGCGGCCCCGCCTCGGCAATCACGTGGCCGACCCTGTCCAGGGAAGGCGTCCGATTCGTCAATCTGGCGCTGACCAGGGAGGAGATCGCTGAGGTCACCGGTGTCCCGCCCGGCCGGGTGAAGGCGCCGGTGCGCGCGTTCGCCGGCCTGGCCTCCGGCAGCAACGTCGACGTGCGGGTGGATCTCGTGATGGAGGACCTGGCCAGGCTCGGCGGGTTCGAGCGGTCGGTGCTGTGCGTCGTATCACCCACCGGCAGCGGGTACGTCAACTACGTCGCCGTCGAGGCGATCGAGTATCTCACCCGCGGCGACTGCGCCACCGTGGCGCTCCAGTATTCGCTGCGCCCGTCTTTCCTGTCGCTCGACCGGGTGGCGATGGGCCGGGAGCAGAACCGGGCGCTGCTGCATGCCCTGCACTGGCGCGTGCGGGGAATACCCAAAGACCGCCGGCCCCGGCTGATCGCCTTCGGCGAATCCCTCGGCGCGCACACCCTGCAGGATGCGTTTCTGCACGAGGGAGTGTCCGGCCTGCACCGCGTAGGGATAGACCGGGCACTGTTCCTCGGCACCCCTGCGCAAAGCAAGTGGGCCAGGCAGTGGCGGCTCGACCCGGACCGCGCCGACCCCGGCAGCGAGGTGGCCGAGGTTGCCTCCTATCAGGAATGGCTGGCGCTCACCCCGGCCGAGCGTGGCCGCCTGCGGTACCTGCTGCTGTCCCACCATGAGGACCCCATAACCCGCTTCGAGCCCGCCCTGCTCATCCAGCAGCCCGGCTGGCTCGGCCCGGCCGCCACCCGGCCGCCCGGCATATCGCCGATGGCCACCTGGTTTCCGCTCACCACGTTCGTGCTCACCCTGGTGGACGTGAAGAACGCGATGGACGTCGTGCCGGGGAGGTTCTTTGCCCGCGGGCACGACTACCGCGCCGATCTCGCCAGGATGGTCAGCGAGGCCTATGACCTGCCCGCAACCGAACGGGAGCTGCTGGCTATCGAGCGCGCACTACGGCACCGCGAAGAGACATGGGCGCAGCGCCGCCTCATCGCCGAGCAACTGCGGCGGGCCGCGGAAGCAGCCCGGAGACAGGCCGGGAGCCTGGCGCCGGGCACGGGCGGGACTGAGCCACCACCCGCATTGCGCCGGGTTCCGGGATGACGGCACGCCCGCCAGCACACGCTCACCCCGGCGGGGGGACGCGGGGCGGCGCCCACCGGGCCAGGCTGTACCCGGAGAAGGCGCTAGAGCGGGCGCTCATGGTGGTGAGTGCAATGACCTACCCGGCCGGGTTCGGCAGGATGGCGCTCGAGCGGGCCGGCAGCCCGCTGCGATGGAAGGTCGCGGGTCCAGATGTGGCCGGCTGAGGCACTGGCGCAGGCGGTCGCGGAGCGGGTCACCGAACTGGTAGTGCACGTTCTCGATGTCAATGGCCTGCTGGCGAAGGTGGATCCGGATGCCCTGCTGGACCGGGTCGATGTGGATGCCGTGCTGGACCGGGTGGACGTGGATGCCCTGCTGGACCGCGTCGATGTGGATGCCCTGCTGGACCGGGTCGATGTGGATGCCCTGATGAGCCGGGTGGACGTGGATGCGCTGATGAACCGGGTGGATGTTGACGCTCTCGTCCAGCGGGTCGACGTCGACCGGCTTGTCGGGAAGACCGATATCGGCAGTGTCATAGCCCGGTCCTCGGGCGGGGTCGCGAGCGGCGCCGTGGACGCGGTGCGGAGCCAGGCGGTAGGGGTGGACGAGTTCATCGCCCGGTGGGTCGCCAGGCTGCGGCGGCGTGCCTACCCCGGCCCGCCCGGGCCACCGGAACTGCTGCGGGCGCCGGTCTCACCGTGACCGCGCTCCCGCCTCCGGCCGCCCAGGTGAGTCTGCAGAGCCATTATGCGGGCCTGGCGTCGCGCTTCACCGCCTACGTGGTGGATGCGGCGGTCAGCAGCGGGGTATTCATGCTCGGCCTCGCCGCTGTTTCCTACGCGGTCAGCATCGTCACCGGCCACACCGTCACCTGGGAGAAAGGCGGCCCAATAGCCGGGATCGCCCTCCTGGGCTGGCAGTTCGTCTACTACGCATACTCCTGGGGCAGCAGCGGCAGAACGTTCGGCATGGCGCTCCTGGGCTTGCGGGTGGTGCATCGGTCAGGAGCGGGGCTCAGTCCTGCCCGGGCCATCATCCGCACCGTGGCTTTCCCGCTCAGCTTCCTGCTCCTCGGGCTGGGCTTCGCGGGGATCGTGCTTCAGCCGCAGCGCCGGGCCCTGCACGACCTGCTCGCCGGGTCGGCGGTCATCTACGACTGGGACGCGCGGGCAGCACGCCTCCGCTTCCTGGCCCGGCGCACCAGCAGACGTCCCGGGGATGGCGGCCCGGATGCGGCCGGAATCCTTCCGCCGGGAGGATGCGCGGGCCACCCGGGAACGCTGACCCTGGAAGCGGAACTGCCGGACGCATACGGCCGTTCGGTTCCATCGGCAGTTCCGGAAGGCAGGTGCACACGATGAGCACCAATGTTGGCCGCTACGCGGACGCGGGGCAGCCCGTGCCGGCGCCGGCCCGGGCAGAGCCGACCGGCTGGGTCGGCTGGCTCATATTCGCCGGGACCACAGCGATCATTCTGGGCTCGTTCCAGATCATCGAGGGTCTGGTCGCGGTCTTCAACGACCACTACTACATGGTGGGTGCGAACAACCTGATCGTCCACGCCAACTGGGACACCTGGGGCTGGACGCATTTCGGGATCGGCTGCGCCGTCATGATCGCCGGCTTCGGAGTTCTCGCCGGCGCCATGTGGGGCCGGGTGCTGGGCATCGCGGTGGCGGTGATCAGCGCCGTCGTGAACCTCGCGTTCATTGGCGCCTACCCGGTATGGGGCATCATCATCATCGCCCTGGACGTGGTGATGGTGTACGCGCTTGCTGTGCACGGGCGGGAGATGAAGACGCTCAGGGAAACCTGAGCCGGGGCTTCCGCCCGGCCGCGCCGATGGCGCGGACTCGGTCACGTTGCTGGGGGATGCGCCCGCACGATTGCCGCAGCGGTGCATCCTCCGGCCGGACCGGCGTGGCGGCCGGTGGCCCGGCCAGCTGGCCGATACCCCCCGCAAGGGCGAAGCTGGCCGCACAGTGGCAGGCGAGGCGGCTGAAGAAGGAAGTGCCGGGCATGAGACGGCGGCTGGCAAGAGTCACAGCGAGGATCGCGCGGGGGGCCCGCGGGCTCTGGCCCGATCATAATCCGCTCCGGCGCACCATCGACCGGGCAGAGGCCGCGGTCGTGGGCATGCTCGCGATCATCTTCCTGGCCGGGGCCCCGCTGGCCGCGGCCACCGCCGGGCGCCTGGCCGGTGGCTCAGGCGCCCGCACCGCCCCGGCTTATCAGGCCACCTGGCACCGGGTGCCTGCGGCGCTGCTGGCTGCTGCTCCTGCTCCGGAATCCGGAAACTACCAGGCAACCGTGCTGGCCACCTGGAAAGCGCCTGACGGGACACCGCGGACCGGCAGGATTTCCGTGCTGCCCGGTCAGGGAGCCAACGGCACGGTGATGGTGTGGGTGGACAAGGCCGGGCGGCTGACAGGCCCTCCGCTGCGCTCACGGCCAGGCGGCGGGCTGACGGCAAGCGTGCTGGCGCCCCTGGCAACCGGCGTGCTGCTGCTCGGTGCCGGGCTGCTGGCCCACTGGGTTCTGGAGCGGCGGCGGCTGGCCGCCTGGGATGCGGACTGGCGGGTCACCGGGCCCAGCTGGACCAGGAAGAGATGAACCCGGTTACCCGGTTACGGAATCCAGCCGCCAGCTTCCCTGGGCCCGCGGCTACCGGCCACGCCGGACAGCCTGGCCAGCCATCTCGCATAGGACTGCGAGTTGCCGGGGCCCAGTTCGACCCCATCAGGCAGTGGCTCGGCGAACACGTGCGCTGCGGCGGCTTCGAGCTGACTGCGCAGCAGGCCGGAGGGACCGGTGGCTTCGAGGCCCAGCGACCACCAGCGCTGACAGAGCGCGTGGATCTCGGTGAGTTCCACCGCACAGCCCGGCCCCTCGTTCAGTACCTGACCGGTTTCCAGGGCGCCGCGGCTGTCAGGGGCAAACCGGGTGATCCGCCGGCTCTTGCGGACTGCGGTCCAGCCATGCAGGTAATAACCGCCCGAGCGGGGCCGCGCGGGCCGTGCGGACCACTTCCGCCAGCGCTCCATGCGCCCGCACACCCCTCCCGGAATGCGCAGGATCCCCGGACTTCCCAGGTAGACCTTCATCTCGAGCGGGCCGCCGCCGCGGACCTTCACCCCCAGCGTCGGCAGGCAGGGCCGCACGAGGTAGCTGTCCTGCCTGGACTCGGTCCCAGCCGGGAAACGCGCGAACCAGTCAGCCACTGCCGGGTCCAGTTCGCCCGCCAGGATCCAGCGGACCTCAAGTGTGCGGACACCTGCCGGGACGACCTGCCCCAGTCCCCGGCCAGGGCTGGCACCCGGCGCCAAGCTGAGCCGGCTCAGCTCCCGGCTGGTAAAGGCCGCCAGGGAGCCCAGCATGACCGCTGCCGGCTGCGGCATTTCCGCCCCCTTTCGGTCCCGCCTCCCATGGCATTGAACACACAGCCAACGTCGTCAGGGCTCACCCGCGTGGTGGGATCTGCTCCGGTTCTTATAGAGCGTGTGGCTGGCGGCGGACGGGTTCCCGGCGGCCCTGCACCTGCCCGGTGGTGACAGGCAGGCCACGGGTGTCGAAGACGGATGCCCCCGCCGCCGCGAGGGCATCCGCACAGGCCCGGTAATGGTGGCGGCACAGCAGCAGGTCGATCGGGTAAGGCCGCCCGGCAGCCGCAGGCATGATCACCACGACTGCGGGTCTGGCTGGGCAGCAGCAGGCACGCTCAGCCCGTTTGAGGGAGGCGCGCCAGTCCACCAGCGGGCAATCAGTTACAGCCGGCCCGCTGGCCGCCGGACCAGTGCGGGCGGCGTCATTGGTGTGCCGGAACAGCCCTGCCATGCTTCCAGCCTGCTACTGCACCCGCCCGGTCAGCAGAGGCGTGCCTCCTGCCGGACGGGGCCCAGCGACCTCACCCGACAGGACGACGGCGGGGCCTGCGCATATTCGCCCGCTGTTGTCACCCCATGGGAGGGATTCCGTTCTCCTTGGGCGATGCCTTACATCGCCCGGGCTGCACCAGGGATGAGCGCTGTCGCGGCTGCCTGATGTCCCGGCCCGGGCCCGGCCACACGCGGTCACGGAAGCCCGCGCCGGCGGTCTGGCCTGCAGCATGCCGCCGGACATGCGGTGCGCGCCGGTCACCCTGGTGGGGTGGTCTGCTCTTTAGCCGGATTCGCTGACTATGGATATGAGGTCGATTACTAAGGCGGTGGTCCTGTGACTGCAGGCTGGACACCGGGAAACGCCGGACGGCCGGCCGCGGGCAGCCACGGCGGCAGGCATCCGGTTGTCAACGCTGGCAGGCTGTGGGCGGGCGGCGTCGCGACCGCGGTCGTGGCCGCACTGATCGCAGTGGTCGGCATCCTTATTGCGCGCGGCATTTTCAATGTCCCTGTCCTGGCGCCGGAGCAAGCCGGTGTCTGGGGCGACGCCGACACCCTTACCTATGCGCTCGCGGCGTTCGGAGCCGGTGTGCTGGCCACCGGGCTGATCCACGTCCTGTTGATCTCCACCCCCTCGCCCTTCACTTTCTTTGGCTGGATTCTCGGGCTCTGCGTGCTCGCAGCCGTGCTGGCGCCATTCGCAGCCGGTGGCGACTTGGCGCCGAAGGTCACCACTGCACTTATCAATGCGATCATCGGGATCGAGGTCTGGTCGCTGACCGCGAGCGCGGCGCACCGGTCGTCGCAGTAAAGGGCGGCGTTGGAGCGGAAAGGCCAGCAACCGGTTCCGGACAGGAATGCCGGCTCACTCTGACTGGTAACTCTTTCCAGTGCCCGGAATGAAAGTCTCGTTACCCGCTGAGGATCTGCTCCCGCAGGATGTCCGCGTGCCCGCAGTGCTGGGCCAGTTCGCGCAGTACGTGGAGGTACACCCAGCGCAGCGGAAGCGGCCCGCGCCGGTTGCCGTGGACCATGTCGTCCAGTCCCAGGGACGACGTCGCCTGGCGGGATGACTCACAGGCCTCACGGTGTGCTTGCTGCACGGTGGCGATGGTGTCGCTGTCGTGAAGGATGAACGACTCGCCGGGGGTCGCGGGGATTCCGATCTGGGCACGTGACCGGCATGTGACGGCTTCGTCAAACCAGACCTTCTCGACGAAGGTCGCGTGCTTCACCAGGCCCAGCAAGGTGGTCCGGGAAGGCACCAGGGAGCGGCGTGCCTGTTCCTCCGTCAGCCCGTCCAGGCAGCGGTTGAGCTCACGGCGGTGCTCGTCGATAAACACCTCGAACTGGGCGCGGGCTGGCTGATCGATGACGTCCTCGAACGTCAAGGGGCGGGAAGACATGACAGCAGCATGTCAAGGCCGCCGTCCACCAGCCAACTACCGCACTCCCGTGCCGCGCGTGGGCCGCTGGATGCTGTCGTCAGGCCGGCTTGACCGCCCGGATATCGATCGCCTGTGCACGGGTGACGCCGCACGGGGGGTCTCCGGCCAGGTCAGCCTGCGCCGCAGCCACAAGGCGACATAGACCAGGCCGAGCAGGACGGGCACTTCGATCAGCGGGCCGACGACTCCGGCGAGGGCCTGCCCGGAGGTGGCGCCGAACACCCCGATGGCGACCGCGATCGCGAGTTCGAAGTCGTTGCTGGCCGCAGAGAACGCCAGCGCCGCGGTGCGGGGATAGGACAGGTGCAGCCGCCGGGCGATGGCGAATCCGCCGGCCCACATCACGGCGAAGTAGGCGAGCAGCGGCAGCGCGATCCGGGCCACGTCCAGTGGCCGGGAGGTGATGGTCTTGCCCTGCAGCGCGAACAGCACCACCACGGTGAACAGCAGTCCGTACAGGGCGATCGGGGCGATGCGCGGCAGCAGCCTGGTCTCATACCATTCCTGGCCGCGGGCCCGTTCCCCGAGCGTGCGGGTGAGGAATCCGGCCACCAGCGGGATGCCGAGGAACACCACCACGGTAAGGGCGATGATGGTGAACGAGACGTGCAGGCTCTGGGCGGGCAGGCCGAGCCAGCCCGGCAGGATGTTGAGGTAGAAGACCCCGAGCGCGGCGTAGGCCAGCACCTGGAAGACCGCGTTGAGGGCGACCAGCACGGCCGCCATTTCCCGGTCGCCGCGGGCCAGGTCGGTCCAGATGAGCACCATGGCGATGCACCGGGCCAGGCCGACCAGGATCACCCCGGTGCGGTAGGCGGGCAGGTCCGGCAGCAGCAGCCAGGCCAGCGCGAACATCACCGCCGGGCCGATGATCCAGTTCAGGACCAGTGAGGAGGCCAGCATCCGCCGGTCGGCGGTGATCCGCCCCACCTCCCGGTAGCGGACCTTGGCCAGCACCGGGTACATCATCAGCAGCAGCCCGGCCGCGATCGGCAGGCTGGTGCCGTGGATCGAAACCGCGTTCAGCCCGCTGGCCAGCCCGGGCACCAGCCGGCCGAGCAGCAGCCCGGCCGCCATCGCCAGCCCGATCCACAGCGGCAGGAACCGGTCCACGGCCGGCAGCCGGCTGGCGGCGCTGGTGCCGTCCTGCGGCGGGGGCTGGCCGGTGCCCGGATTCCCGCTCATCGGCTTGCGTCCTGACTCCGCTGATGTCGGCACATACTGATTCAATCCGCTGGCGCTGCCTGGAATCAACGAAGCAGCCGCCGAAAAGGGCCAGTGACCAGGCTATACAGGCCGTTGGTCCCAGCCCGGCCGCCCACCGGGTGGGCTGGGACGCCCGGCAGGTGCGCGAGCCGGGTGCTATTCGCCGCCGAGTGCCTGGCGGAGAGTTGCGAGGCGTCCGGGGACGATGCGCCACCAGGTCCACTTGCCGCGCTTGTCACCTTCGATGAGGCCCGCCTGGGCCAGGACGCTGGTGTGGTGGGAGATGGTGGGCTGGCTCTTGCCGAGGGGTCCCTGCAGGTGGCAGCTGCACACCTCGCCCTCGGTGGCCAGGATCGACAGGATCCGCAGCCGGACCGGATCAGCGAGCGCGGCCAGGGCCGCCGCCAGCGCGGCAGCATCCTCCTCAGACAGGGCAACGCTGGTCAGAGGCGGTCCGCACACCTGCCCATTGGCAGCGGAGGCCAGGGGGAGCTGCGCCGGGCCGCGTCCAGCCGCCATAGACCCTCCGATTGACAGTCATCGATGTGATCTCGATACTAGTCGCATCGACTCCCCTCAATGTAACGGATGGCCGTGATGGCGAGGTTCTGCGCGTGCCCGGGCCCGGACCGCGGGACCGCCTGGTGAACGAGGGCGCGCTGTGGCGGCGGCTCGTTGCTGAGTTCGTGGGCAGCGCGTTCCTGGCCGCTCTGGTGATCGGCTCCGGTATCGCCGCGCAGCGGCTGTCCCCCGGCGACGTAGGCCTGGAACTGCTGGAGAACGCGGCCGCGACCGCGGCGGGCCTGTTCGCCATCATCTTGATGTTCGGCCCGGTGTCCGGCGGCCACTTCAACCCGGTGGTGTCGTTCGCCGACGCCGCGTTCGGGGGGATCAGGTGGCGCGACGCAGCCGCCTACCTGCCGGCCCAGGTGGCCGGCTGCGTGACGGGGGCGGTCGCGGCGAACCTGATGTTCGCCGGCCCGGCGGTATCGATATCGGCGAAGAGCCGCGCCTCGGGGGCGCACTTCCTGTCCGAGGTGATCGCCACGGCCGGGCTGCTGCTCGTGATCTTCGCGCTGGCCCGCACCGGCCGGGCCCGTACCGCCCCGGCCGCGGTCGGCTCCTACATCGGCGCCGCCTACTTCTTCACCTCCTCCACCAGCTTCGCCAACCCGGCGATCACCATCGGGCGGATGTTCTCCGGTACCTTCGCCGGCATCGCCCCAGCCTCGGCGCCGCTGTTCATCGCCGCCCAGGTCGTGGGCGGCGTGCTGGCGGTCGGGGTCATCAGGGCGCTGTACCCGCGCATCACCGTCGCCGAGGCAGCCGAGGTCGTCATCCCGCATGCGCCGGACGAAGCCGGCCTTCCCGTTCCAGTGAAGGAAGCGTCATGACCGCTCGTCCTGAGGTGCTGTTCGTCTGCGTGCACAACGCGGGCCGCTCGCAGATGGCCGCCGCCCTGCTGGACCACTACGGCGCCGGGCGGGTGGTGGTCCGCTCCGCCGGCTCGGCGCCCGCCGGCACCATCAACCCGGCCGTGGTCGAGGTCATGGCCGAACTGGGCCTGGACCTGTCGAAGGAGTTCCCCAAGCCGCTGACCACCGACGCGGTGCAGGCCAGCGACGTGGTCATCACCATGGGCTGCGGGGACGCCTGCCCGGTTTTCCCCGGCAAGCGCTACCTGGACTGGGAGCTCGAAGACCCCGCCGGCAAGGACCCCGCCACCGTCCGGCGCATCCGCGACGACATCGACGCCCGCGTCCGGCACCTGCTCACCGAGCTGCTGCCCGGCGCCGCCCAACCCAGCCAGCGGTGAAGGCCATCCGGGTGAGGCTGGCGGTAACGGCGATGCCCAGCGCCCAGGTCAAGGCCGGCGCGGCGACCAGCACCGCAGCGACTGCGATGGCGTCCAGGGCCAGGATGACCGGGCTGGCCGCAGCGGCGACCCTGGTCCGCCGGTAGCTGCGCCGGCTGGTCGCGGCCACCGCGAGCGCCCCGGCGGCCAGCAGCAGGACAGCGCCGAAGCCGAGCCGGACCGCGCCTGGCACCGGCCAGGTCCAGGCGCGGGCGAGGATCAGGGCGGCGGCCCAGCAGGCGCCGACGGCGGGACCGGACGCCAGCAGCATCCGGGCAGCCCGCCGGCCCGGGGCCAGCCGGGTGAACTCACTGACCACCAGCCTCAGCTCCCCAAACTCGGCCACAGCGGCGTGCGCCGCTGCCTGCTCGCCCGCTCCGGTGGCGAGGTGCTGCTCGAAGGTCTCGACCAGGCCATCCGCTGCCTCATCCGCAATGGCAGCCGGAAGCTGCCGGCGCAGGCCCGCCACGTAGTCGTCGATCAGTGCGCTGCTCATGGCGCGGGCTCCAGGATCGCGGTCACCGCGGCGGCGAAATCCCGCCAGGCGGACCGGTCGCCCGCCAGCCGCTGGCGCCCGGCCGGCGTGAGCTCATAAGAGCGCCGGCGGCGGCCGCCCACCTCCGACCAGGTGCCTTTGACCAGCCCGGCCGTCTCCAGCCGCCGCAGCGCCGGGTAGATCGTGCCGGTCGGCAGGTCGAAGGCCGCGCCGCTGCCGGCGCGGAGCGCTTCCCTGACCGCGTACCCGTGCCGGGGCCCGTTCTCCAGGCTGGCCAGCAGCAACGTGTCCAGATGGCCTTTGAGGGCTTGCGCATCCGCCTTCATAAGTAGCTATGCTACTCACAACGGGATAGGTAGCAAAGCTAGCTATTGGGCATGGGATGCCGACGGCGCGGAGGGCAGGCGATGGTGAACGCGGCGATCGTGGCAGAAGGGCTGGGCAAACGCTTCGGCAGCGTGCACGCGCTCGACGGGGTGGACCTGGAGCTGCCCGCGGGCGGGGTGCTCGGCGTGCTCGGCCCGAATGGCGCCGGCAAGACGACGGCAGTGCGGATCCTGGCCACCCTGCTCAAACCCGACCGGGGCCGGGCCCGGGTCGCCGGTTTCGACGTCGCTGGGCACCCGGCCCAGGTGCGGCGGCTGATCGGCCTGTCTGGGCAGTACGCCGCGGTGGACCCGTTCCTGACCGGGCAGGAGAACCTGATCATGATCGGCCGGCTGTACGGGCTGTCCCGCCGCCAGGCCCGCTCCCGGGCCGCCACTCTGATCGGCGAGCTGGAGCTGGACGGCGCGGCCGGGCGGCTGGTGCGCACCTACTCGGGAGGCATGCGCCGCCGCCTGGACGTCGCCGCGAGCCTCCTCGCCGCGCCCCCGGTCCTGTTCCTGGATGAGCCCACGACCGGCCTGGACCCGCGCGGAAGGCTGGCCCTGTGGCAGGTGCTCAGCGGCCTGACCGCCGGTGGCACCAGCCTGCTGCTGACCACCCAGTACATCGAGGAAGCCGAGCGGCTCGCCAGCACGGTCGTCATCATCGACCACGGCAAGGTCATCGCCAGCGGCACACCCGGAGAGCTGAGGGCCCGGGCCGGGGGAGACCGGCTGGACCTGCAGTCCCCGCCCGGCCAGGACCCCCGGCAGCTGGCAGCCGCACTCGCGGCACTCGGCACCGGAGCACCGGCAATCGACCGGACAGCAGGCCGGGTCGTCCTGCCGGTCGCCGCCGGGCCGGGCATCCTGCCCGAGGTGACGGCCCGGCTGGCCGCCGCCGGCGTGCAGGTCAGCGGGCTGGCCCTGCGCAGGCCGACCCTTGAAGAGGCATTCCTGACCTTCACCGGCCAGGCTGCCAGCGGGCCGCAGCCCGCGCAGCCTGCTGCCGCCTCCCCGCCAGCCCCCGATACCCGGAGCGCCCCATGACCACCGCCACCACTGCGGTCAGCCCGGGCAGGGCCGCCTCAGTGCCGGCGAGCATCGCCACGATCACCGGCCGGAACCTGCGCCGCCTGGTGCGCGTGCCGACGCTGCTGGTGTTCGCCACCGTGCAGCCGGTGCTGTTCGTGCTGCTGTTCACCTACGCCTTCGGCGGCGCGGTCCATGTCCCCGGCGTGACCCACTACATCGACTACCTGCTGCCCGGCATCTTCGTGCTGGCGATCGGGTTCGGCGCGTCCCAGACGGGGGTGGCCATCGCTGAAGACCTGTCCGCCGGGATGATCGACCGGTTCCGTTCCCTGCCCATCACCGGCGGCGCGGTCCTGGCCGGCCGGGTCGCGGCCGACGCGTTGCGCAACCTGTTCGTGGTCGGGCTGATGATCGGCGTGGGGGCCGCGATCGGGTTCCGGTTCCACGCCGGGGCCGCCGCCGCCGTCGCCGCCGTGGTCCTGGCGGCCGCGACCGGGGTGGCGTTCTCCTGGCTCAACCTGCTGCTCGGCCTGGCCGTCCGCGACGCCGAATCAGCCGGCCTGGCCGGCCTGTTCCCGGTCATCATCCTGTTCTTCACCAGCTCCACCCTGGTGCCGGTCGCCACCATGCCGGGCTGGCTGCAGGCCTTCGCCAAAGCCAACCCCATCACCGTCATCACCGATGCCCTGCGCGCCCTGTGCCTCGGCGGCAGCACCACCCGGCCGGTGGCCGAAGCCGCCGGCTGGCTGATCGGGCTGCTGGCTGTCACCGTGCCGGCCGCCATCGCCCGGTACCGCCGTGCCGCCAGTACCTGACCCGCGTACGTACCCGTTCCGCCCCCTGGGAGGGATTCGCATGGATGCTGCCGTGACCGGCGTGGCCATGGCCGCACTGGCGGCCGATGGGATACTCGCCGGGCTGTCGCTGGATAAGATCATCGTCCAGCTCCCGGCGCGGCGGCGGATCGGCGTGACCGCGTACGCGGCCTACGCCAGGGCAGCTGACCTCGGCAACGGCATCGCGTTCTACGCGGCCGCGGGCGTGGGCGCCGCCGCGCTGACCCTGGCCGCATTCGCCGTGGCAGCGGCCCTGGGCACGCCAGGGACGGTAACCGGGCTGCTGGCCGCGGCCGCGGCTCTGTCCCTGGCTCACAGCGCCATGACCGGGCGAGCCGCGCCCGCCATGTTCCGGATCGGCCGGGCCGGGGATGACCCGGCGGCCCTGGCGCCACTGCTGGCACGCTTCGCCCGCTGGTCAGCGGCCCGGGCCGCCACGCAGACCGCGACACTGGTCGTGGTGGCGATCGCGGTTGGCATCGGAACCTGACCGGCCAGCGAGGAGCCCGCCACGCGGTTAGCCCCCGATCCTGCCGCCCTGGACCGGGCCGCGGCCGGTCAGGAGACTCCTGCTGATGAGCCGGTCGCGCCCGGCGATCCGGGTGACGGCTCCAGTGGTGGCACGGGCACGGCGATGGAGGGGGCCTCGGTGCCGCCGTCGATCTCGAAGATCTTGCCGGTGACCCACGATGACGCGTCCGAGACGAGATAGAGCACCGCGCAGGCGATGTCTTCCGGCTCGCCGGGCCGGCGCATCGGGGTACCGGCCAGGAACTGCTCCCGCAGGCCACCGTCGGTCAGGACCACATCCAGCGACTTCGTCGCCACGCCGCCGACGTCGATGGCGTTGACCCGCACCCGCGGCGCGAGTTCCGGCGCGATGTTGCGGGTCATCCGGTTGAGCGCGGCCTTCGCGCTGCCGTAGGCGACGAAGGACGTCTGGGTCATGCTCGCCGACCGAGACGAGATGTTGACGACCGCGCCCCGCCCGGCGGTGTCGGCCATCTGCCGCGCCGCGAGCTTGGTGAGCAGGAACGGCGCGGTCACGTTGAAGCGGAACGCCGTCTCCATGAAACGCTCGCTGGTGTCCATCGCGGCCCGCGGCATCGTGCCACCGGCGTTGTTGACGAGGATGTCGAGCCGCCCGAACTCACGGACCGTCGCCTGGACCAGCGTCTCGAGCGCACCCGAATCCATCACGTCGGTGGGCACCACGAGGGCCTTCCGGCCGCGGCCGCGGATCTCCTGCGCGACCTCCTCCAGGTCCGGCCGGGTCCGGGCGGCCAGGGCTACGTGAGCGCCGGCCTCGGCGAGGCCGGTGGCTATGCCCCGCCCGATGCCCTGCCCGGCACCGGTGACGATCGCGACCCGCCCGTCGAGCCGGAACCGGTCGAAGATCATCGAGGGCTCCGGCGGCTGCGGTGCAGGCTGGCCGCGGCACGGCCAGCGTAGGGCGGCAGGTCGAGGTAGGTCGCCACGCCGGGCGGTGCGGCGCAGACGTAGGGCACCGCGTTGACGCAGTGCATCGCGGTGGCGACGACACCGGGGTTGCGCCGCAGCCCGGCCTCGACCGTTTCAGGATGCAGTTTCTTGAACGTCAGCCTCGTGCCGGGATCGCCGGTGACCTCGACCTCGAACCGCTCGCCCTCCGGCCCGAACCGCCACGGCGGGTCGAGCGCCCCGTCGCCCATCAGCCAGTTGACCACGGCGGTGACCACGGGCTGGCCGTCGACGACCGCTTCCCAGCGGAACCGCTGGGCCGCGACGAGCCCGGGCTCGATAACGCCGATCGGCGAGTCGATCGGCTGTGTCGCGACCGCCACCTCATGCGTCGTCCGCAGCTCCGGCTCGATGTCGAAGCCGAGCTCTTCAGCCACCATCTGGACCGACTGGCCGAAGCCGCCGCCGAGCGCGGCGACCATGACGGACGTCTTCGCCTTCTCCGGGGTGGTGCCGAACAGCATCCAGTCGCGGATGACGTCCGGTGCGTCGTAGGTGCGGATGTCGGAGAACTCCTCCGCCCGCACGTGGGTCACTGAGCCGGACAGCGCAGAGATCATGAGCGGGAAGCGTTCGGTGATCCCGCCGGGGTGGATGCCGGTGCCGTGGATGGTCACGCCGGCTTTCCTGGCGATCGCGTCGACGCGTTCCCGCTCGCCCGGCGGCGGGAAGAACCATCCCAGCGGCGTCACCACGTTCTTGCCCGACTCGAGGATCCGGGCGACCACCCGCGGATCGGCCATGAGCGGGCTGTAGATGACGCAGTCGGCGTCGATCCCGAGCACGGCATCAACGTCGCAGCTCGCGGTCACCCCGATCCGTCCCCGCCCGGCCAGTTCCCCGGCATCGGCGCCGTCCTTGGCCTGCGAATGCACCCAGCAGCCCGCCAGTTCGAGCTCGGGATGATCGAGGACGCCCCCGATCGCCGCCTTCCCCACGCCGCCGGTTGCCCACTGCACGACGCGGTACCGGCCGCCACCCGGCCTCATGGCAGCAGCCCCCGTCCCGTCACCAGCGGCAGGTCCAGGGCGGTCAGCAGCCCGGGCGGCGCCTCGACGACCGCCGGCACGGCGTTGACCAGCCGCATGGCGGTGGCCTTCAGGCCTGCGGTGTTGTGGTCGCCGTCGGTGCCGGCCAGCTGCAAGTCGAGCGTGTAGTTCGGCTCGCCGGTGATGACCACCCGGTAGCAGCCCTGCCCGGCCGGCTGCGGCCAGTCCGGCCCGAGATCGGGGCGCAATCGCGTCACGTGTTCGAGGACGACCACCGGTTTGCCGTCTTTCATGCCGCGGACTTCGAACCGCAGCGCTGCCGCGCTGCCCTCTTCGATCGGTCCCGACGCGATCAGGAACCGTTCCGGCGCCGGCAGCCGCTCGTAGTGCTCCTCGATCCCGTCGAGATGGACGTCGAGGCCGGCCGCGATCTGCCGGACGACGCTGCCCCACGCGAAGGTCAGGATGCCCGGCTGCAGCAGCATCGGGGTGTCGTCGAGCGGCTGGCCGAAACCCATGATGCCGAACAGCACCATCGGCTGGTCATAGGTCGAGTAGTCAAGGATCTCGAGGCAGCGGACCTCTTCGATGCGCTCGCAGATGCTGGTCAGGACCAGCGGCAGCCAGTCGTTCGCGAACCCCGGGTCGACACCGTTGACGAAGATCGACGCCCCGCCCTCAGCCGCGGCCTTGCGGACCGGCTCGGCGAGCGGCGCCGCCAGGTCCCCCTCGGGGAACTGCAGGAACACCGGGCTGCTCGACACCACGTTGATGCCGCGCCGCAAGAACCCCGCCAGGTCGTCCAGCGCCTCGGTCAGCCGGTCGTCGGCCATCGCGGTATGCACGATGCAGTCCGGCTCCAGCGCCAGCAGCGCACCTGCGTCGGTGGTCGCGGCCACGCCGAGTTCCCGGCCCAGGCCAGCGAGCTCACCGGCGTCTCTGCCCTCCTTGGCCGGGCTGGAGACCCACACGCCGACCAGTTCCAGGTCGGGCCGGGCGTCGATGCCGGCGATCGCGTGCCGGCCGACGTTACCGGTGCTCCACTGCACAACTCGGTAGGTCACAAGCACGCTCCTTGCGCAGCCGGCCGGTGAGAGCGCCAGGTTAAGCGCTGGTGTTTAGAATGACAAGCGGCTGCGCTTGAACCGGTCGGCACCTGGGAAGAGAGCCGTGCCGCCGATGGGAACGGGGAGGTGCGGCGCTGATGACCGACGCCAGGGAACGGCTGCTGCTGGCAGCCGAGCGGCTGATCGCCGAGCTCGGTCCGGGGGTGCCGCTGCGTGATATCGCCGCGGCCGCGGGGCAGCGCAACAACTCCGCCGTGCAGTACTACTTCGGCTCCCGCGACGGGCTGATCGACGCGATCCTGGACTACCGCATGCCCGCGCTCGAGGCCCGGCGGCTCGAACTGCTGGCCGACCATGAGGTGACCGGCGACCCCTACGACCTGCGGGCCCTTGTCGAGAGCCTGGTAGTGCCGATGCTCGAACTGCGCGCCAGGGCCGGCGCGACCCACCTGTGCCGGTTCCTGGAACAGGCCCGCCACCATCCAGCGGTCGCCGACCGCACCCGCCTGGCGAGCGAGAGCCGCACCTCTGTGCGCATCGTCGTGAACCGCCTCGACCGGGCCCTTGCCGCCATCCCCGCCCCGGTGCGCTACCGCCGGATCCGCTGGATGTCGACATCGATGCTCGCCTACCTCGCCGACCATGAGCGGGCTATCGAAGCCGGCCAGAGCCGCACCGGCGACCCGGACTTTCTCACCGAACTGGCCGACGTGCTGGTCGGCCTGCTGACGGCACCGTCGCCGGCCCGCTCACCGAGGCCCCCGTCACCGGCTGCAGCGGTGCGGCGGTAATCGGGGCTCCCGGCCGCACGGAACCGGGCGCTCCGTATCACCGGGCCGCCCGGCTGAAGTCCTGGCTGCGGCTGGCTTCGGCCCGTCTCTTGATCCCGCGCAGCAGGTGCCGTGCGGTGATCATCTCGCCCCAGATCAGGACGATCGGGACGGCGTAGCCGCGGAAGGGCCAGGGTCTGCAGCTGAGCCGCATGCGGCGGATCAGCCGGGTGGTTCCGGGTTGCGGCTCGGTCAGCAGGCAGCTGTCGCTGATCTCGCCGGAGATGCGCAGCCGGGGGTCGTCGCGCAGGCGGGCGGGCAGCAGGTAGGGCAGATGGGTGTCGGTGAACAGGACCAGGGATCTCCCCGGCTCGGCCTGCCGCACGACGTAGCAGGCTGTCCCCGGCGGCCCGTCGGCGATGATGTCGCCTGCCTGCAGGTTCTGCCAGGCGGCGACGATCTTGTCGTCGGCGGCCACGTGATAGCCGGCGGCGGGCCTGCCGGGCTGCCCGCGGGACAGGCGGCGGTAGTACCAGTCCACGCACCGGTCCCAGAACTTCGAGTCGGAGTAGAAGCCAGCCCGGCCCTGGCCGGTCTGCACCAGCCAGGGCCACACCTGCTGCGGCGGCGCGTCGATGGTGACGGCCCTGGTGGTCTGCAGGATCGGGACTGGCACCAGGTCATCTCCTGGCAGCGGCATCGCCCGTTCCTCTTCGGTGGCGTGCCAGGACACCTGCCCGGGCTGGCGGGAGCTGCCCGGCTGCTGCTGCCGGGAGAGACGGCCGGTGAGGCCGGCCTGGCCGGCGTAGTCGATCCGGAACACCGGATAGTGCTCCACTACCTGCTGGATCTCCTCCAGTGACGCGGTGGCGCCGACGCCGAAGTAGGCACGGGCCTCGCGGGCCACCGCCGCCGAGCCGGGACGTCTGCCCCACCGCAGCAGGTAGGCATGGATGACCGGGGCCCGCTGCTGCGGCCCGATTTCGGTCAGCCTGGCGGCACGCCGGTGCCTGCCGGCGATCACCACCTGGCCGCCCGCGGCGCGCACGTTGCGCACCCAGTCCGATTCGCCGGCCAGGGACACCAGGTAGTGGCCGCCGTCGCAGCCAGCGCGGACCATGGTGGTCCGGCGGATCACACCCGAACGGCGGCCCGGGACCTCCAGCGTGATCACATCTGGCGGGGCCACGCCCAGCGACGTGGCGGCCGGGCCGAGCCGGTGGCTCAGGCGGCGGTACAGGGCCGGGGGCGGGCGGTAGCCCTCCCGGCTGCGCGCGTAATCGACCGGCCGGAAGAACCCATCCAGCCAGCCCCGTGGTCCCCGGTTCATGTCAGCCCCCAAGGGTCTGCCTCCCATGTTCCCGCGGGACAACCCACGCCCCCAGAGGCGAAAGGCCCCGCGCGCCCGCAGCACCGCTTCGGGGCCCGGCAGGCCCTGTCCGCCTGCCGGCCAGAGAGGACCCTGGGCCCGGTGCGGGACCGGCTGGAGCCGCCGGGCGCTCCGGTTCAGTGCGGGGTGCCCGTCTGGCAGTGACCATGGACCCTGGGACCGGTCCCCGCGGGCAGCACAGGATGAGAGCACAGGCGCAGGTACCCGATCAGGGCGGGGGAAGGGTCACCGTTATGAGTGCGTTCTTGAGGTTGCTGGCAGCCGGCCCGATGTTCTTCGTGAGCGCGTGGCTGCTGATGCTCTTCGCTGGCATCGTCGGCGGCGACGTGGGCATCGCACCATTTGGCTACGTCACCTCGATGGTCGTCACCATCGGGCTGTGGCTGGTCCTGGCACCCGCCATCGGTGCGGTGGCCCAGGGGAAGAGGACCAGCAAGCACGCCTGATGCGGCCGGGCCGCCGCCATGGGCAACCTCGATGGGCAGGTAGCGCTGGTCACCGGCGCGGGCCGGGGGATCGGCCGGGCCATTGCGCTGGCCCTGAGCCAGGCCGGGGCGGCGGTGGCGGTCTGCGCGCGGTCGATGGACGAGCTCACCGGTGTCACGCGGGAGATCGCACACCGCAGGGGACACGCGGCTGCCGTCCGGTGCGACGTTCTCCGCCGCCACGAGGTGGAGGACATGGTCGCCCGGGTGGAAGCGGCGCTGGGCCCAGTCGACCTGCTGGTTAACAACGCGGGCCGATTCGGCCCGATCGGGCCGATTGCTGCCGTCGACCCTGATGACTGGTGGCAGGCGCTGGAGGTCAACCTGCGCGGGCCGCTGTACTGCGCGCGGGCGGTCTTGCCGGGCATGCTCGCCCGGGGCCATGGCCGCATTGTCAACGTCTCCACGACGGCCGGATTCGCGGCGACGCCGATGCTATCGGCCTATGCCGTGAGCAAGGCTGCCTTGTACCGGCTCAGCGAGAACCTCGCCGCGGAGACCCGCGGGCACGGGGTGGCGGTCTTCACCATCATTCCCGGCCTGGTGCGCACGGCGATGAGCGAGTCGGCTCTGTCCTGCGGCGAACCCAGCGTCGCGCAGTGGTTCAAGGGCGCCTTCGCCAGCCAGGAGGATGTCTCCGCGGAATCGGCGGCAACCTTGGTGACCTACCTCGCCTCCGGAGCGGCCGACATCCTCTCCGGCCGCTACATCGCCGCAACCGACGACGTGGTGCAGATGGTCGCCCGGGCGGATGAGATCGCCGAGCACGACCTCTACGTGCTGCGGGAACGGGCGTAGCCGGCCCCGCACCAGGCCAGGCTCAGCTGGCTGGCTGGCTGGCTGGCCCTTGTCCCCGGGTGCCGCCAGGGGGTCGCCCCGCAGGCGGTAGCCTGCCTTGCGCACAGTCTCGATTACGCCGTCGCCGAGTTTTGCGGCGCAGGTAGCCCACGTAGACGTCGACAAGGTTCGTCCTGGAGTCGAAGTCCATGCCCCAGGCAGCAGCTCCTGGCGCGAGATGGTCCGGCCGGGGTGATGACGAAGGCCTTCAGGACCGCCAGCTCACGGTCGGACAGGCTCACCTGCCGCCCGTCCACCGTTGCCTCGCGCCGCAGCGGGTCGATGTCGATGCCGCCGGCGCACAGTGCCCCGGGCACGCCGGTGGCGTGGCGGAGATTGGCGCGCACGCGGGCAAGCAGCTCCTCGAAAGCAAACGGCTTGGCCAAATAGTCGTCCGCCCCGAGATTGAGCCCCCTGACCCGGTCACCGATCTTCCCGCGGGCGCTGAGGACGAGGACCGGGACGGTCGCCCCCCGGCCAGGGCGGTCTGGTCCCTTCCGTGGAGAGTCTCCGCCCGATGTTCGCCGGCGCGGGAAACCCGGCCCACACGCAATGGCCCGGGACCGGCCAGGCGGACGACCCGGCCCTGGCCCAGTTTCTCGCCTCGCAGTGCCCGATGCCCGGCAACCTGGCCGCCCACCATGACCTGATGCGGCAGCGCGGTGCCGAGCTGCTCGATGCCACCGGGCCGCGATCGTGATCACCAGCTCGGCGGGCGGCCCGGCTGGCTGGCTGATGGCCGACGAGCGGCCGGATCACGTGCGCGCCATCGTGGCGCTGGAGCCGCTCGGCCCCAGCGGGCCAGTTCCGCTGCCGTGGGGCCTGAGCGCCAGCCCGATCACCTACGGGCCGCCGGCCGGGCGGCCCGGGGATCTCCAGCTGGCCGGCATGCCGGCCGAGGCCGGCGGGCATGCTGTGCGGCTGCAGGCCGGCCCCCCGCGCATGCTGCCCCGCCTCGCGGACATCCCGATCGACGTCGTCTCGGCCGAGCAGTCCTTCGCCGGCCCGATGGACACCGGAACCGTCGCCTTCCTCCGGCAAGCCGGATGCGCCCGGGTCCACCACCTCCGCCTGGCCGAGCTCGGCATCCACGGCAACGGTCACCTCATGATGATCGAGCGCAACAACGAGCAGGTGCTCGACGCCGTCACCGCCTGGCTCGGCGGTCACCTGCCCCACGACGGCTGATCAGCAACCAGAACCATGCCGCCATCCAGCCGGTTCCGTTGCGGGGACCAGCCGGCCATGCTTGTCATGACGTGTCGTGGTTCGCCTTGCTGCGGGCCGGGTCTGGGTGAGGGTGATGGTGTCTTCCCCCCTGCAGGGTGCCGCCGGGCCGGCCACCCATCCGGTGACGATCGCTATTGATGGTGGCCATCCCGGGCCGGTGGTCCCCGATGATTTCGCGGGGCTGAGTTTCGAGCGCGGGCCGCTCGTCGCCGGCGACGCCGGGGTGTCGGGCAATCTGTTCAGCCCGGCGGACAGCTCGCTGGTCACCCTCTTCCGCAACCTGGGCCTGGGCAGCTTGCGGATCGGCGGGGCCACGGTGGATCAGCTGATCCCGGCGGGCACCGGCACCGATGGCTTCACCGGGATCGACAACCTGTTCGCGTTCGCCGCCGCGGCCGGGGTGACGGTCATCTACTCGCTGCGCCTGCTCAGCCCGGCAGCCAGCCCCATCAGTGACCTGCAGGCGGTCAACGCCCAGGCCGCCGGGCACATCTGGGGTCGTCACCGGCAGCAGGTGTCCAGCTTCGCCATCGGCAACGAGCCGGACTGGCACTCCTATCACAGCTGCCCAGGCCGGCCGCTGGACCCGGCGATCTACGAGGAGGTTGCCGGGGTGCCGGGCAGCGCCTACCCGTCCTACCTGGCGCAGTGGCGGAGCTTCGCCGACGCGGTCGGGGCCGCGGCGCCGGGCGCCCGGCTGTCCGGGCCGGACCTCGGGGCCTACACCAGCAAGACCTGCACCCCCGACCCGGGCAGCGGGGTGCCGTGGACGGTGCAGCTCGCCCGCGACGAGCAGGACTCCGGCCGGATAGCAGAAATAACCCAGCACTACTACGTGGGGGACAACCCAGGAAACACCACCGCGCAGCAGGCGATCAGCAACATGCTGTCCCGCGAATGGGTGAACGGAACCGCGATCGGGACGCAGCCCGCAGCCACCAGCGACACCACCACCTACACCCCCTACCGCTGGCTGTATGACAACAATCTCGCTCCGGTGGCCGCGGCCGGCCTGCGCTACCGGCTCACCGAATCCAATGACTACCTCGGCGGCGTCAAGGGAGCGAGCGACGCGTATGCCTCGGCGCTGTGGGCGCTGGATCACCTGCACTGGTGGGCAGCTCACGGCGCCGCGGGCGTGAATTTTCACAACCGGCGGGGGCTGGTCACCGCCACGATCGTGCCCGATCCCGGCGGGGGCTATGCGATCAACCCCAAGGGGTACGGCATCAAGGCGTTCACCCTCGGCTCGGCCGGGCAGGTCAAGCCCGTCCAGATCCGCAACCCGGGCGGCGTCAACCTGACCGCCTACTGCGTCGGCGCGGCGGGCGAGGATTACGTCACGGTCATCAACAAGGCACACGGCGCCAATGCCCCCGATGCCGCCGTCACCATCGTCCCGCCCGGCCCGGCGGCGCAGGCCGTGCAGACCATGACTCTCGCCGGCGGCCAGCGCGGAGACGCCAGGGGGACACGTGTCACCCTCGGCGGCGCCACCATCACCGGCGACACACCCTGGGACGGCGCCTGGGACACTTTGCCTGCCGGTCCGCGCGCGGGAATCAGCCTGACCGTCAGGGCCACCACCGCCGTCATCGTCAAGATCCGCAGCTGAGCCTGGCGCGAAGCGCGGCCGCCATGCGCAGGAGACTCAACTACCTGGTGTGAGATTCGGCTGTCAGCGGAGGTGCCTCGAGGCCGCAGTGCATGAATTCCCGGGATGGCCGCGCCACGGCCCGGGGTGGCCGCCTGGGCGGGTTGGAGATGGTGACGGCGGCGAGCAGCCCGCCGGCGGCGCACAGCGCGGCCGCGATCAGGACCGCGGTCTGGAAGCCCACGGCGAGCGCGTGCGGGTGCAGATACGAGGTGCCGGTGATGCCCGAGACGGCGGGCAGCACGGCGACGGCCACCAGCCCACCGAGCCTGGCCACGTCGTTGTTGACCGCCGATGCGACGCCGGACTGCCGCGCGGGCGCGGAACTCATGGCGGTTGCGGTCAGCGGCGCCACCATGATCGCAAGCCCAAGCCCGATGACAACCACGGCTGGCAGCACGTTGGCGACATAACTGGAGCCGTGGGCAGCGAGAGTGAGGAGCACAAAACCAGCGGCGGTCACGAGTGGGCCGGCGGTCATCTGCAGCCGTGGCCCGATCCGGCTCGCGAGCCGTCCGGAGCCGGCAGACAGCATCAGCAGGATGAAGGTCAGCGGCAGCAAGGCGAGCCCCGAGGCAAGAGGCGAGTAGCCCGACACCACCTGCAGTGTTATCGGCAGCAGGAAGGTCGCCCCGGTCAGCGCTGCATACACGATGAATGTGACCGCGTTGGTCGCGGCGAACTGGCGCACCCGGAAGATCGCGAGCGGCATCATCGGGGAGGCAGCGGTGTGCTCGCGGGCCAGGAAGGCGGCCAGGCCACCCAGGCCTGCGACGGCCATCGTCAGCACCACCGGCGAGGACCAGCCAAGCGTGGGCGCCTCGATGAAGGCGAACGTGACACCGGCCAGGAACACCACCGCTGCCAGCGCTCCCGCGACGTCGAGCTTGCCGGTGGCGGCTGGGTCCCGTGACTCAGGCAGGTGCCGCGCGCCCAGGGCCACCACTGCGGCTGCGATGGGCAGGTTGATGAAGAAGATCCATCGCCACGACGCCGCTGTGATCAGGTAGCCGCCGAGCAGTGGGCCGACGGCGGTGGCGACGCCGCCCAGTCCTGACCAGGCACCGATCGCCCGGCCGCGATCGGCGCTCACAAACGATGCCTCCAGGATCGCCAGGCTTCCCGGCGTGAGCAGTGCCGCGCCCACCCCCTGCAGCATCCGGGTGACTATCAGGAACACCACGCCCGGGGCGAACCCGCACGCGGCAGACGACAGCGCGAACCAGACGATCCCGATCTGGTACACCCGCCGCCTGCCAAACCGGTCGCCCAGCGAGCCGCCGATCAGGAGAAACGCAGCGAGGGTCAGGGTGTAACCGGTTATCACCCATTGGAGCGCGGCGACGCCGGTGTGGAACTCACGGCCGATGGCGGGCAGCGCGATGTTGACCACGGTGGCGTCGAGCGCGGCGATCCCCGTGCCCAGGACCGTCAGCGCCACCACCCACCGCCCTCGCGCGGAAGAGAGCAGCAGGGAAGCATCCGCGGTGGTCATACCGCCTCGGCCGAGACCAGGTCGCCACAGCCGATCCCCCGTACCTCCACCGCCTGCCCGGACACGGTCATTCAGCGCAGCGACCGGAACCCCGCGCGGAGTTCAGCGGCGAACAGCGCGGGCTCCTGCCAGGCGGCGAAGTGGTTGCCCTGGTCAAGCTCGTTGAAGTAGATGAGGTTGGGGTAGGCGCGCTCGGCCCAGCTGCGGGGGACCTTGTAGATCTCGTGCGCGAAGGTGCTCACGGCCGCCGGGACGGACACGTTCTTGACGTCGAAGAAGCCGACCGCGTTCTCCCAGTACAGCCGGGCGGAGGAAACTCCCGTTTTCGTCAGCCAGGTGAACGTGACGTTGTCCAGGACCTCATCCCGGGTCAGGGCCCCGACAGGGTGCCCGGCGAAGGCGTCGGCGATGTCCTGGTAGCTGGCCGCGTCGTGGTTGATCATCCAGGCCGCCAGGGTGACAGGCGAGTCCGCCAGGCCGTACATCGTCTGCGGCCGCGTCTGCATCTGCACTCCGTAACCGACGCCCGTCGTGAAGAAGAAGTTCAGCTGCTCGTACGTGCGGCGTTCCTCATCGGAAAGGCCGGATGGCGGCGGGCCGCCGGCCCCGGGCACGTTCCGCGCCAGCGCGGTCCAGGCATCCGGCGGAACGACGCCGGCCATGTTGGTGTGGATGCCGAGCAGCCCCGGGGGTGCCTGCACGCCCATGAGGTCGGTGATGATGGCGCCCCAGTCGCCGCCTTGCGCCACGTAACGCGGGTAGCCGAGGCGCTTTATCAGCACGTCCCAGGCGTGTGCAATCCGGGCGGGGCCCCAGCCGAGGTCCCGCGGCTTGCCGGAGTACCCGTAGCCAGGCATCGACGGGATTACCACGTCGAAGGCGTCAGCTGCGCTCGCGCCGTGCCCGGCCGGGTTGGTGAGCGGGCCGATGGTGTTCAGCATCTCGACGACCGAGCCGGGCCACCCATGGGTGATGATGACCGGCAGCGCGTTCTCGTGCTGCGAGCGGACGTGGAGGAAGTGAATGTCCACCCCGTCGATCTCTGTGATGAAGTTCGGCAGGGCGCTCAGTCTTGCCTCGCACCTGCGCATGTCGTACTCCCTCGCCCAGTAGCGGGCGAGTTCCTGCATCACCGACTGCTGCACGCCCTGCGAGAAGTCGGCGACGAGTTCCGGGTCGGGCCAGCGGGTGGCCGCGATCCGGGCCCGCAGCGACTCGAGCTCGGTCTCGCGGGTGACCGGGACCGTGAACGACCGGACCGCCGCGATGCCGGCCGGGGTTTCGGTCGAGACAGCCATGTAAGTCTCCTTTGCTTCGGATGGATGCGGAGCTACCGCCCGCCGGCTTTCCGGGACGCAATCAGGAAAGAAATATTTTGTTTGCGCGGGAGATCCTGTTTGCGCGGTTCTCGGGAAACACCAGGACTGGCGGCGAAGGCAGGCCATCGACCTGATTTATTTCTGTCTATATTCTGATCAGATATGTGAATCGGTTCCTGCTGCAGAGAAGTCTCGTGCGTGCGGGCGGTCCTCGGTTGACTGTTCCTTGAGATCACCGCGGACAGCAACACCCATGGACGCGGTGAGCGATGCCTGTGCTGCATCGATCGCGAGGAAGACCTTCTATACCTGGGCGGGGGGCGACGCGGCTATGCGGAAGTGGCACAAGCCGGAGCAGCGCCTCAGGGCATCAGCAACCGAGGACGCGGCCAGGCGCCGGCTCCGGGAGCTTCGCCTGGCAAAGGGCATGAGCCGCGCAGAACTGGCCCGGCGGACCAACATCGCCAGGTCCACTCTGAGCCGGCTCGAATCCGGTGAGCGCCATCTCAGCGTCGCCCTCCTCGCCCCGCTGGCGGTAGCGCTGGAGGTTTCGGCAGGCGAACTGATCACTCCGGCCGCCAGGTCCAGGACAGCCGGGCAACAGAGGCCGGACGCACTGGATCTCGACCTGCACAGACTCCGCTACTTCGCAGCGCTCGCACAGGAACTTCATTTCGGCCGGGCGGCTGAGCGCCTGTGTATCACCCAGCCGGTACTCAGCCGGCAGGTCCAGAAGCTGGAGCAAGAGCTTGGCGTCGACCTGATGACCAGGTCGAGCCGCCGCGTTGAGCTGACTCCCGCCGGCCGCCAGCTCTTCGAGGACGCTCAGCCCTTGCTGGCGGCCGCCAGCGCCGTGGGGCGGCGGGTCAGGCGCGCCGCCACTGGCCGGGCCGCGCTGACGGTCGGCTTCTTTGCCGGCGATCCGATCATCCAGCTGGTCCGGGCGTTCGACGCCGCATGCCCCGGCACCGATATCGATGTCCAGCGCATCTATTGGTCCGATCAGCCCGGCGCGCTCCTCGACGAGGATATTGACATCTCGTTCGCGCATCTTCCGATAGACGATCACGGCCTCGATCTGGCTCACCTCTACTCCTCGCCGAGGATGGCGCTGCTGCCGGCAACCCACAGACTCGCGGGGCGCTCCGAGATCGCCATTCAGGAACTCGCGGACGACCCGGTCATCATGCATGGGGGTGCCAGCCCCCTATGGGATGCCTGGCACAACG
>JBLMWU010000226.1:0-39453 GCA_050257395.1 Gemmatimonadota bacterium
CCGGCCGCCGGCGAGGGCCGTAGAGCGCGTCGTCTGCACGCTGAAGACCGCAACTCTTGGCCGCCCTCGGGCGACACCGGTCATGTCGAGGGACTGCTGGCTCCCGAACTGATCTGCGCGGGGCCCCACACACTGCGGCACACGATGCTGGCCGCCCCCGATTCGGCAACTTGCGCGCCGTTCCACCCTCCAGCAGAAGTAATCCAACGGGGCAAACGTTGCCGTTAGCGGCACTAGCTAGCCGGCCCACAGGACGTCCAGGGCCGCGTCCACCCGGGCCGCGAGCCGGCCGGTGCGCGGCAGCACCGGCTCGGGCGGCGCGGCGTCGGCCGTCTCGCACGCCGCCAGCGCCGCCGCGTCGAGGAACCGGCTGACCTGCCCGTAGCTGTGCCGGTCGCTGTAGCTGACCCGCTGGTGGTGCAGCCGCAGCGGCGCGTACAGGAACAGCTGGTCGCGGGCCCGGGTGACGGCCACGTAGAACAGCCGCTGCTCCTCGGCCAGCCCGGCCGGGGTGCCGAGCGCCATGTCGCTGGGCACCGCGCCGTCCACCAGGTGCGGCAGGTGCACCACCGGCCACTCCAGGCCCTTGGCGGAATGCATGGTCGAGATCACCAGGTAGTCGTCGTCCAGCCGGGGCGGCCCGGCCAGGTCCGAGGTGGACACGGGCGGGTCCAGGGCGAGCTCGGCCAGCGCGTCGTGCAGGGACGGCCGGCTGGCCGCCGCGTCGGCGAGCCGCTGCAGGTCGGCCAGCCGCACCGGCGCGTCGGGGTAGCGCGCCTGCAGCGGGGCGGTCAGCGCGGCCAGGATCGCGGCGGCCCGGTCGGCGGTGGCGGTCAGGCCGGCCGCTGCCGCCAGGCCGCCCACGGTGGCCGCCACGGCCGCCCGGTAGCGGGGCGGCACCGCGTCCGTCCCCTCCTGCCAGCGGGCCAGCGGCCCCGGCTCGGTGAGCCGCAGCGCCGCGACGACCCGCCGGGCGCTGGCCGGCCCGATCCCCTCGTGCAGCCGCAGCACCCGGAACCAGGCGACGTCGTCAGCGGGATTGGCGATCACCCGCGCGGCCGCCAGGAAATCCTTGACGTGCGCGGCTTCGGTGAACTTCAGGCCGCCGTATTTGACGAACGGGATGCCGCGGGCGGAGAGCTCGATCTCCAGCACGTCGCTGTGGTGGGCGGCCCGCACCAGCACCGCCTGGTCCCGCAGGCTGGTGCCCTCCTCGTGGGCGGCGAGCACCCGGGCGCAGATCTCGCGTGCCTGGGTGGCCTCGTCGTGGCAGTGCACCAGCAGCGGCGCCGTCCCGGCCGCCCGGTCGGCGACCAGCGCCAGCTCGAGCCCTTCGGACTGCGGCCGGACCGCGTTGCCCAGCCGCAGCAGCGCGTCCCGGGACCGGTAGTTGCGGGCCAGCCGGAGCACGGTCAGGCCGGGGAAGTCCGCGGCCAGCCGCTGCAGGTGCGCCGGGTCGGCGCCGCGGAACCCGTAGATCGCCTGCGCGTCGTCACCCACGCAGGTGAGGCCGCCGCCGCCGGGCCGCAGCAGCCGCACGATGTCCGCCTGCACGGCGTTGACGTCCTGGTACTCGTCCACCAGCACCGCGTCGAACATGCCGCGCAGCACCGGGCCGGTCGCCTCGTCGGCCAGCGCCGCCCGCCACAGCAGCAGCAGGTCGTCGAAGTCGACCAGGCCGTGCGCGCGCTTGTGCGCGACATAGGCCCGGAACAGCCCGGACAGCTCCGCGGTGAAGTCCTCGCACCAGGGGAAGCCGGCCCGGACCACGCCGGCGACCGGGGCCATCGTGGAGACGCAGCGGCTGTAGATGTCCGCGCATACCCCCGCGCGGGGGGTGCGCCGCCCGGTGCCCGCCAGCCCGTGCTCGGGCCGGAGCACGTCCAGGATGTCGCCGATGTCGGCCGGGTCGATGACGCTGAACTCCGGCGGCAGCGAGAACGCCTCCGCGTGCTCGCGGATGATCCGGTGCGCGATGGCGTGGAACGTGCCGCCGCAGACCCGGTCGGCGGCGGGCATCCCGGCCCGGCCGGCCCGGGCCAGCATGTCGTCGGCGGCCCGGCGGGTGAAGGTCAGCAGCAGGATCCGGTTCGCCGGAGTGCCCTGGGCGGCCAGCCACGCGGTCCGCGCCACCAGCGTGCGGGTCTTGCCCGTGCCGGCGCCCGCCAGCACCAGCAGCGGCCCGCCAGCGTGGGTCACGGCTGCCCGCTGCTCTTCGTTCAGGCCATCAAGGAGCCCGGGCGGTTCGAACATGCCGACGAATCTAGCGACCCCAGCCGGCCGCGGGCCAGAGGCCGCGCCGGCTGCGGGCGGAGCGGGCACAGGGTGCGGAAGGGTGCGGGCCGTCATGGGGCCGCCGCAATCAGGCAAATGGCCGGCTGGCTGGCGGGGAGTGGACCTTAGGTAGCGTTGAGCCATATGTCCGCAGTCCCCGCTGCTGATCCCGGCCCCCGCCCCGCATCCGCCCGCCAGCCGCCCGCGGCCGGCGGGCAGCGGCTGGCCTGGCTGGACGCGCTGCGCGGGTTCGCGGCGCTGTGCGTCGTGTTCGACCACCTGGGCCTGCACGTGCTGCAGCCCGCCCGGACCGCCGTCTATCAGTGGGTGGACACCGGGAAGTACGGCGTCTTTGTGTTCTTCCTGGTCAGCGGGTATATCGTGCCCGCGTCGCTGGAGCGCAAGGGCAGCGTGCGCAGCTTCTGGGTGAGCCGCGCGTTCCGCCTGTACCCGCTGTACCTGCTCGCGGTGCTCGCCACCGTCGCGGCCTGGCGGCTTGGCTGGGGATCGCTGCGCGGGGCGGGCCGGCACCCGGTCAGCGCGGCGCTGGGGCACGCGCTCATGCTGTCGAACGTGCTCGGCGTCACCAACGTCATCAACGTGATCTGGACGCTCTCCTACGAGATGGCGTTCTACCTGCTGCTGACCGCCCTGTTCGTGGCCGGCTGGCACCGCCGCAGCAGCCTGTGGGCGGGCCTGTTCGCGGTCGCGGCGGTTGCCGTGGGCGGGCTGCTGCCGATGACCGCGCTGTCGGACGGCGCGGCCGGCCGGAAGCTGGTGGTCCTGCTGGCGGACGCGGCGATCCTCGGCGGCCTGGCGCTGGCGACCTCCCGCGGCGGCGTGCCGCGGGTGCTCGGCGCGGTGCTGGCCGCCGGCACCGGCCTGCTGCTGGTGGCGGTCAACGGCAGCTGGATCCAGCCGTGGGAGGCGCTGGGCATCCTGGCGCTCATGTTCACCGGCACGGTGGTGTACCGGGCCGAGCAGGGCCAGCTGAGCAGGCGCTGGGCGGCGGCCGTGGCCGCGGCGGTGTTCGCGCTGGTGCTGGCCGCCGGGGTGTGGCACGGGCCGGGCGGCTCGTTCTGGCTGGGGGAGACCGGCTGGATCCGCCAGTGGGCCTGCACGCTGCTGCTGGCCGGGCTGACCTTCGCCGCCGGGCTGGCGGTGCGGCGGCGCCGCATCCCCGGCGTGCTGGCCTGGCTGGGGCTGGTCAGCTACTCCATCTACCTGCTGCACCCGCTGCTGATCGGCGTCTACGTCAGGCTGCCCTGGGTGGCCGCCCGGCACCCGGTGCCGGTCCAGGTGGCGCTCGCGGCCGGGTACCTGGCGGTGCTGCTGGCGCTGTGCGCGCTGACCTACCGGCTGGTGGAGGCGCCCATGCAGCGCTGTGGCAAACGGCTGGCGGGCTGGCTGGAACACCGCTACGGCCCGGACCCGCTGCCCGAGCGGGCCCGCCCGGTCACCGTCGGGGCCGACGCCAGATAGCCAGCCGGGCCGGCCGCCCGCGGGCCCTGTCACACTTCCGGGCTCTCGCCACTCTCGGGATGGGTACGGGAAACACTGCTGGAGGTGCCCGCCATGCCTGATATTCCAGCCGGCGCGCCGCCCGGCCCGCCCGCTGGCCGCCCGCCCGGCGCTGCCACTGAGCCCGCGACGCAGGTCTTCCTGGACCACCGTGAGCTGCTGTTCTCAATCGTCTACAACCTGCTGGGCAGTGTCGCCGACACCGAGGACGTGCTGCAGGAGACCTGGCTGGCGTGGACGGTCAGGAGTGAGGCAACGTCCGGCGAGCCCATCACCAGCCCGCGTGCCTACCTGGTGCGCATCGCGGTCAACAAGGCACTCGCACGGCAGGCCAGCCTCAGCCGCCGGCGGGAGGAGTACGTCGGGCCCTGGCTGCCTGAGCCGCTGATCACGCCGCTGGCCGGCAGCGGCTCAGCGGCGCCCGGGACCGGCGACGCCGGCGATGCGGTGATGCGGGCCGAATCGGTGTCGATGGCGCTGCTGGTGGTGCTGGAATCGCTCACGCCGCTGGAGCGGGCGGTGTTCGTGCTGAACGAGGTGTTCGGCTACTCCCTCGCGGAGGTCGCCGGTGTCCTGGACCGCAGCCCGGCGGCGGTCCGCCAGGTGGCGCACCGGGCCCGCGAGCACGTACAGGCCCGCCGCCCCCGTTTCCGGGCCGACCGGCGGGTCCAGCAGCAGGTCACGGAGCGTTTCGTGGCCGCCGTCGCAGGCGGTGACATCGGTGCCCTGCTGGAGGTACTGGCCCCGGACGTGACGATGTGGGCCGATGGCGGCGGCAAGGCGCGGGCGGCCGGCCTGCACCCGGTGCACGGCGCGGTCAAGGTCGCCGGGCTCCTCAGCAGCAACGCGGCCCGGCGCACCATCCCGGATCTCGGCATCCGCTACCGGCCGGTCAACGGCGATCCGGCGGCGCTGCTGCTGTCGGGCGGCACCCCCTACATGGTCGTCGTCCTGGACCTCAGCCCCGACGGCAGCCAGATCCGCGGGATCTACGCCGTGAGCAACCCGGACAAACTCTCCCACCTGAGCTGACACCCGCCGACGGAGCAAGCCATGGTCATCGCCTATGTCGTCATCACCGTGCTCGCCATCGCCGCCAACACCTTCTCCGGCGTCGCCGCGCTGGCCCACTTCAAGCCGATCCTGCCCGGCATGGCCCGCGCCGGCGTGCCCGAATCATGGCTGACCTTCCCGATCGGGACGCTGAAGACTGCCGGGGCACTGGGCCTGCTGCTGGGCCTCGCCGGCGTGCCGGTGATCGGGGCGGCCGCCGCGATCGGCCTGATCCTGTTCTTCGTCTGCGCCGTCTACACCCACGTGCGGGCCGCCGACTACTCGGCGCAGTTCGGCCTGGCGAACGGCTTCCTGCTGCTGGCCGTCGCCGCCCTCGCACTGAACCTGGCGGCACTGCCCGCCGCCTGACCGGGCCGGGCTGCCCGAGCCGTGCCGGGCCGGTGGCCTGGTGGAGGCGGCGCAGCAGCGTGCCGAGTGCCGCCGCGCCCGGCGGCCAGGTCATCGGGTGAGGCCACGGTCCATTGTTGAGCCGGCCCACCCAGATCGGCGAGTGGATTTCCGGCGGTAATGGTGCCTGCACCCTCGCCGTGGCAGACCCGGCGATGGCGGCGCGGCCGGTGCTGATTTGCCCCGGTTCCGGGCTTCTGCCCGCGGAGCGGGGCCTTCCGGCCCTTATCCGGGCCGGGTGAACGGCATTTGATCCTGGCAGGGAAGCAGCCACCGCGGAATTCCGCGAGAAAGCAGGGCCGTGCCATGAAGCCGCCATTCAGGAAGCATGCCCACGCGAGCGCGGCCGGTGCCGGCCCGGTCGTCTGCCCCGTCTGCCAGACCCGCCTGAGCGAGGTGGATCAGCTTGGCGCCGGCGACAACGCGGCCGTCATGGCCGGCCTTGGCGTCATGCAAGTCAAGCTGCGCTGCCCGGGGTGCAAGACGGTCCTCGACGTGACCCTGCCGCGTCACTACGCCTGGAAGTCGCCCATCGACATCCCCGGCTGGGGCAGGTACTTCGCTGCCTGACGCAGCCCGGGGTCAGGACCCGTACTCGCCGTGCCGCCTGACCCAGAGCTGCGGCCCGCCCGCGGGCGGCGCTATCTGCCGCCCTGGATGAGGAAGCCGGCCACGACCGGGACCCAGGCTGTGACCACGAACAGCAGCACGGATGCGAACGACCATCCGAACGACAGTGGTATCCCGGCGGGCCTGACTCCCAGCACCGCCGCACCGAGCCGGGACACCGTGGCGGGTGACGGCTGCCCGCGATGCTGCTGCTCCGCCAGGATCTGACGGGTGAGTCGGATGTCCGCCCGGTCGCTGAGGGCCAGGCACACCCCCGAGGCGTCCCGCACGATGAGCCGGTAAGCAGGCTTTCCCCGCTGCACAATCTTCCGGCCGCGGACGCTCCTGAGGTTGCGCAGGTCCACCGTCCGGCGCCCGGTCCAGGTGCGGGCGGTCAGGAAACAGGACCCCTCGCCGTACACGTGCCAGGACTTCCTGGCGGAGCAGGAATCCCGCAGCAGCCAGCAGCAGAAACCGGATACCACGCCGAAGAAGATGGGCAGCGGGCTGGCGTCGTGCCGCAGCCGGAGAACGGCCGCCGGGACGACCACGATCAGGGTCAGCCCGCAGAGCGCCAGGGTCATCATGACGGCGCTGCGCCGCCGGGCCTGAGCGGCCGGGACGAGGCCGCCGGGCGCAGCCGGGGCGGGCCGTGTCTGGCGGGCCATGAGGCGTCTCCCGGGTGCTGCTGCTGGGGCTACCACCCTAGAGTCCGGGCGGGAATGTGCCGACACCGGAAATAGTTGAACGGGCGCTGAGAAGCCAGGGAGGTGGACGATGAAGGTCAGGAATTCGCTGCGGGCGCTGAAGCAGCGCCCGGGCGCCATTGTGGTGCGGCGCCGCGGCCGGGCCTACGTGATCAACAAGAACGACCCCCGCCAGAAGACGCGGCAGGGCTGACCCTGATCCGCTCCCGGGGTGCCGGCCGGGCACCCCGGGACCGTTCCCGGCCTGGTCAGGGGCGTGGCGGCAGCGCGTGGCGGGGCTGGTAGAGGGGGAGTTCCGAGCCGTCGGGCAGCCGGATCGCCGCCAGCAGACCCCACCGCTGATCGGCCACGTCCCGCGCCACCTCGACTCCTTTGCCGCGCAATTCGGCAAGCGTGGCGTGAATGTCGTCGCACATCAGGTAGAGCTCATGCCGGGTTTCCCCGTCGGCGGGATGGACGGCGAGCTCGGCGGGCGGCAGGGCGAAAATCAGCCAGCCGGCGCCCGCGTCAGCCGAGGGCAGCCCGAGGACGTCCTGGAAGAACGCGCGGACCCGCTCGGCCCCGGGCGAGAACATGACTGCGTGCACACCGGTGATCACCCTGCGAGCCTAGCCGGGGCCCGGCGCCCGCACCGGCGCTACGGCGCCGGGTTCAGGGGCGAGTCGCAGTAGGTGGTGTCCGGGCCGAACGGGCCGCCGCACTGCTCCGTGGTCGCGAACTGGGCGGCCCCGCCGCAGGCGCTCAGGCCCGCTCTACGCCGCCAGGATCTTGTCCGGGTCGTAGAGCACGACGGTGCCTGCGACGAGGTCGTGCAGGCTCTTACGCTCCTTGCTGGTGACCATCAGGATGAACGAGAGCAGCAGCGTGATGATGCTCAGGATGCCCTCGGCTATCCGCCCGACGATCTCCCGCAGGGCCATCCAGCCCCAGCTGGCGACGCGGCCGTCGTCCGGCCGCCAGCAGCGCATGCCCAGCACCTGCAGTGCCGGGGTCTGGCCGCGGCCCCACACGATCAGGCCCCAGACGATGTACCCGATGCCGAGGGTGACGATCGACAGCGGGATGGCCAGGAAGTAGGCGCCGACCCGGCGGCCGATGCTGGCAAGCTGCACCCCTTCCGGCAGGATCAGGCCGCTTTCCTGGTGGATATACATCCCCGCGGGCACCCCTGCCACGGCTGGCTGGCCGTAGCCGGTGACGGGCGGGGCGGCCGGCAGGGAGCCGCCCGCCGGGGGCGGGGCCTCCTGGGCCTGTGGCTCCCCGGTGCTGGAAGCCGGAGGCTGCCCGGTGCCGGGAACCGGGGGCTGCTCGGCGTTCGGGTCGGCAGGCTCAGTCATGATCTTCCTCTCCGGCTCCGCCCAACGGTGCATTCAGTTCTTCAGCGGCGGGGGCCGGGTCTGGCGTCACATCTCCGGGCCATCCAGGAGCAACCCGGCCAGGTCGCTCACGCCAGGCAGGACCAGGTGCGGGCGGCGGCCATCGGGGAGCTGGGCGAACGCGCTGGGCGTCCCGATCCCGGTGGCGACCGCGACGGCCAGTGCCCGGCCGCGGTGCGCCATCGCGGTCTCCAGCTCCGGGTCGTCCCCCACGACCACCAGGTCGGCGGGCCGCAGCCCGAGACGGCGGGCGGCGGTGCCCAGCGCGTGCCGGGACGGCTTGCCCACCACTTCCAGGCGGCAGCCGGTGACGCTGCGGATCATCGCCGAGATCGCCCGCGACGTGCCGATCGCCCGGCCGTCCCGGGTGGCGAAGAACACCGACTCCGAGCAGGAGTACAGCGCCGCGCCGCCCCACACCGCGTCGCACGCCGCCTCCAGCGTCTCCATCGTGAACTCCCGGAACCAGCCGGCCAGCACCGCGTCCGCCTGCTGCCCGCGGGCCGGCGGGACCACCTCGATGCCCGCCTCCCGCAGCGGGCCCGCCACGCCGTCGCCGCCCAGCACCATCACCCGCTGGTGGCCGCGGCGGGTGAACAGCTCGGCGGCGCTGGCAGCCGGGGTCAGCACCGCGTCGTCGGCCAGCGGGAACCCGACCTCGCGCAGCGCCCGGGCGTACTCGCGGCCGGTCCGGTTGGTGCCGTTGGTGAACAGGACGAACGGGACCCCGCGGGCCGCCAGGGCGCCGGTCAGCTCCAGCGCGCCCGGCAGCAGCGTGTAGCCGTGGTTGGCGCGGTCGGTCAGCACCAGGGTGCCGTCCACGTCGAAGACGAACCCCCGGGCCGCGCGCAGCCGCGCCAGCGGTTCCGCGGTCATGCTCTCACCCGGCACGGGTGTCCTCCTGTCCGCCCGCCGGCCCGGCGCGCAGGTCCAGCCGGAACCCGGGCTTGCTGACCGCCACCCGGGCCGTCCCGGGCCGGGTGCGCAGGCCCGCCAGCAGGTCCAGGGTGGGCTGCAGGTCCGGGTTGTAGTGCCGCCGGGCCGGCCCGGCGGCGAGCATCGCGTCCACCTCGGCGGCGGGCATGACCGCGCGCAGCAGCATCTCCTCGTCACTGACGCGGGGGAAGCGGGCCCGCAGCTCGGCCACCCCGGGTGGCGGCGGCTCGGCCATCAGCTCCCGGGCCCGGGGCAGTGCCAGGATGCGGTCCTTCACGTTCTCGTCGACCGGCCTGGTGGGCCGGCCGAAGCTGCCCAGCACGTAGCGGATCACCTGGTCCGGCACGGCCGCGTAACGGCCCGTGCCGATCACGTTGTAGAGCGCCTGCGAGCACACGATCTGCGGGAACGGGGTGACCATGATCGGGTACCCGAGCTCGGCGCGGACCCGGGACACCTCCTCGATGACGGCCTCGAACCGGCTTTCCAGCCCCAGCTCGGTGAGCTGGCGGCGCATGGTGGTCATCACCCCGCCGGCCACCTGGTGGCGCAGGAACGCGGCGTCGTACTCCCGCGGCGTGCCGGCGGGGCGAGACTCGGCGGCCGCGAGCCGCCGGAAGTACCCCGCGGCCAGCGCCACCGCCCGGTCGTCCACGTCCACCCGGTGGCCGAGCTCGCGCAGGTTGGCCGCGGTCCGCTCGGCGTCCGGCAGCGAGGTGCCGCTGGCCAGCGGCCCGCAGCCGGTGTGCAGGACGCTGACCCCCAGGTCCGCCACGGTCAGGTAGCTGAGCGGGGACAGCCCGAGCGTGCAGTGCGAGTGCAGTTCCAGCGGCTTGCCGGCGAGCCGGCCGGCGACGGCGGGGATGAGGGTGCGGGCGCGCTCGGGGGTCAGCAGCCCGGCCGGGTCCTTGACGTAGACCCGGGTGATGTCCGGGCAGGCGGCCATGTCAGCCGCCAGGCCCGCGTAGAAGGCGTCGTCGTGGATCTCGCTGACCGTGTAGGTGAGCGCGCCGACGATCTCCTGCCCGCCCGCGGCGGCGATCATCCCCGCGGTGCGGCGGACCGCGGTCATGTCGTGCATCGGGTCCAGCACGATGAAGCGGCTGATCCCGTTGGCCACCAGCCGGTCGTAGATGAGCTGCATCATCTCCTGGTGCGCGGTCTGCCAGGAGATGAAGCGGAACCCGGTGCCGATGAACTGCAGCGGCGTGCGCGGCATCCGCGCGTGGGCCAGCCGGATCCGCTCCCAGGGGTTCTCCCGGTGGGTGCGGACCGCCACCCCCATGTGGGTGCTGGAGGAGAAGTCCAGCGCGCGGAAGCCCGCCCGGTCCAGCACCGGGGCGATCTGCAGGATCTGCGGCGTGGTCAGCCCGGTCGCCCCCCACAGGCTCTGGTTGCCGTCCCGGATCGACACGTCCAGCAGGCCGATGTCAGCCACCGGTGCCCGCCCCCGCCCCGGCCGTGGCCTGCATCCGGTCCAGCGCCGCGGCCAGGAACCCGGTGTCCACGGCGCCCGCGGTGAACGCGGGCTCGCGGCACAGCCCGGCGTGCATGCCGAGGTTCGTGCACACCCCGGCCAGCTCGCAGGCGGCCAGCGCCCGCTGGAGCAGGGCCACCGCGGCGGGCCGGCCGGGCCCGCTCACGATGATCTTCGCGAGCAGCGAGTCGTAGTGCGGCGGCACCACCGACCCGGCCTGGATCCAGGTGTCCACCCGGATGCCGCGGCCAGCCGGGAACACCGCCCTGGTCACGGTGCCGGGGCTGGGCCGGAACCCGTGCTGCCAGTCCTCGGCGTTGATCCGGCATTCGATCGCGTGGCCGGTCACCGTCACCTCGTCCTGCGCCAGCCGCAGCCGGCTGCCCTCGGCGACCGCGAGCTGCTCGGCGACCAGGTCCAGCCCGGTCACCGCCTCGGTCACCGGGTGCTCGACCTGGATCCGCGCGTTCATCTCCAGGAACCAGAACGCTCCCGCCCGCGGGTCGACCAGGAACTCCACCGTGCCCAGGCCCTGGTAGCGCAGCCGGGTGCCGAACGCGACCGCCGCGTGGTACATCGCCGCCCGCAGCGCCGGGTCCAGTCCCGGGGCGGGCGCCTCCTCGACGAGCTTCTGGTAGCGCCGCTGCACCGAGCAGTCCCGGTCGCCGAGGTGGATGACGGACTCCCCGTCGCCGAGCAGCTGGACCTCGACGTGCCGGGCCACCGGCACAAACCGTTCCAGGTAGATCCGCGGGTCCCCGAACGCGGCCCGGGCCTCGGCGATCGCCTGGCGGGCGGCCGCAGCCAGCTCGTGCGGCCCGGCGACCGGGCGCAGCCCGCGGCCGCCGCCGCCGCCCGCCGCCTTGATCAGCACCGGGTAGCCGATGCCGGCCGCGAGCGCCTGTGCGGCGGTCACGCCGCCGGCCTCCCCGCCGGGCAGCACCGGCAGCCCGGCCGCGGCGGCGTGCCTGCGGGCGGCCAGCTTGTCGCCGGCCGCCGCCAGCTGGCCGGGGGAAGGGCCGACGAACGTCAGCCCGGCGGCCGTGCACGCCCGCGCCAGCCCGGGGTTCTCCGCCAGGAAGCCGTACCCGGGGTGGACCGCGTCAGCGCCCGCCGCTGCCGCGGCCCGGATCACCGCGTCCACGCTGAGGTAGCTCTGCGCGGCCGGGGCCGGGCCCAGCCGCACGATCCGGTCCGCGAGCCGGGCGGGCACCGCGTCCGCGTCCGCGTCGGAGACCGCCAGCACGGTCTCGATGCCGAGCCGCTGGCAGGTGCGCACGATCCGGGCGGCGATCTCGCCCCGGTTCGCGACGAGGATGCGGCGCAGCACCGGTCAGCCCGCCGCCGGGCGTACCCGCATCAGCACCGTGCCCTGCGGCGCGAACTGGCCGTCCGCCAGGCAGATCTCGGCAACCGTGCCGGTCACGCCCGCGTGCACGGCGTTCATGAGCTTCATCGTCTCGATGATGGCGACGACCGTGTCCTCCGCCACGGTGCTGCCGGTATCGACGAACGGGGCTGCGCCCGGCTCAGGCGCCCGGTAGAAGGTGCCGAGCAGCGGTGCCCGGACCTCCAGCAGGCCGTCGTGCGGGCCGGTGGCCGCGGGCCCCTGCGGTTCCTGTTCCGGCGCCGGGGCCGGCGCCGGAACAGGAACCTGGCTGTCCGGGCCGGCCGGCACCGGCTCGGACAGCAGCTGGCTCTCCTGCGCCCACACCCCGTCGCCCGCCCGCCGCAGCCGCAGCGAGAACCTGCTGGTCTCCAGCGTCACGTCGTCGTAGGGCAGGGAGTCGAGCAGGGCCAGGATGTCCTGCACGTCCTCGTGGCTCAGGGTCACCGGGGTCCCCCGCCGGGCTGGCCGCTGAGCCGGGCCAGCACGTGGTCGAACGGCCGCGGCGCGGGCACCGCGGCCGGCCGGGCCCCGCGCGCTGACCACACCGTCTCCGGGCGGCTCTGCAGCAGGTGGATCCGGGCCGGGCCGCCGGCCCTGTCCTCGATGGCCCACTCGATGTCCTGCGCGGCGCCGTAGTGCTCGGCGACCTGGCGGCCGAGCGTGGCCAGCTCGCGGATCTCCTCGTCCCGCAGGCACGGGGCCTGCTGGAGCTCCGGCGGCACGTCCTGGACCCGCACGCCGGGGCCGGCCGCATCGCGCTGGTGGCGGCGCAGCTTGGCCGCCACCGTGCGCCTGACCACTTCCCCGGTTACCTTGCTCACCACGTAGGAGTCCGGGGTGACATCCCCGCTGACCAGCGCCGAGCCCAGGCCCCAGCTCGCCTCCAGCACGACCACCGAGGTGTCGCCGGTGACCGGGCTGCGGGTGAACATGACCCCGGCGCACCGCGGGTCGACCATGGCCTGCACCACCACGCCCATCGCCAGGCCCTCTTCCGGCAGTCCCTGGTGACGGCGGTAGGCGACCGACTCGACGCTGTAGAGGCTGGCCCAGCAGCGGCGGACGTGCGCGGCCACCTCATCCCCGCCTTGCACCCACAGGTAGGTGTCCTGCAGCCCGGCGTAGCTGGCGGCGGCGCTGTCCTCGCCGGTGGCGCTGGAGCGCACCGCGACCGGGGTGGCGTCCCCGGCAGAGCCGGTCTCCGCGTGCCCGCCCAGCGCGCGGTAGCTGGCGGCGATGGCCTCGTGCACGCCGGCGGGCAGCGGCGCCCGCAGGATGCGGCCGCGCAGGCTGGCGGTCGCCGCCGCGATGGCGTCATGATCATCGGCCGCGAGCAGTTCCACCCGCCTGACCAGGGAGCCGTCCGGATCTGCCGCCCGCAGCACCCGCGCGAACGCCCCGGTGGTCACCGCGAAACCAGGCGGGACAGGGATGCCGGCCGCGGTGAGCTCGCCCAGCGCGGCCGCCTTGCCGCCGACCGCGGGCCGGTCGGCGGCGCTGACGGCGGTCAGGGGCCGGGCGAGCTGCTCCGTCATGGTGGCCTGCTCCGTCATCCAGCCGCGGTCAGTCCAGGATGGTGACGATGCCGCGGTCGCCGTCGACCCGCACCAGCTGGCCGGTCCTGATCCGCTTGGTCGCCTGGCCGGTGCCCACCACCGCTGGCATGCCGTACTCGCGGGCCACGATGGCCGCGTGCGACATGGTGCCGCCGATGTCGGACACCGCCGCCTTGATCTTGCCGAACACCGGTCCCCAGCTCGGCGCGGTGACCGGGCAGACCAGGATCTCCCCGTCGCGGATCTGGCCGATCTCGTTGACGTCGCGCAGCACCCGGGCGACACCCTCGGCGATGCCGCCGGACGCGGCGTACCCGCGCACCTCCTTCTCGTCGCCCTCCGCGGACTGGCTGAACCAGGACTCGATCGTGTGCTGGGTGATGCCCCACAGCATCTGCACCGCCGGGTCGTTGAGCGCTTCCGGCACCGGGCCCAGGGCGGGCGGCGGGGACCAATCCTTCAGCACCTCCACCATCCGCCTGCGCTCCGCCACGATCGGCTGCCAGTGGGCGGCGCCGAGCGGCTCGCTGCCCGCGGCCCAGGCCAGCATCACGTCCGACAGGGCCTGGTCGATCTCGGTGTGGTGCAGGTGGAACACGTCGTCGGCGTCCGTGAGCACGCCCTTGGCCGCGAGCAGCTCACCGAACGCGCGGATCTTCTGGAAGAACCGGGTGGTGAACCAGTGCTCGCAGTAGAACTTGTGATCCTCGACGTAGGGGAAGACCAGCCGGCACAGGCCGAGCATCTGGTCGAATGCGGCCTGCTCCTCCTCGCTGGGCAGCAGGGCCCGGTACTCGGACGCGATCCGGTCCCGCTCGGCCACCAGGGCCGGGGTGGGCCGGTCCAGGCTCTCGCCCGCCTGGACCTGGCGCACGTAGCGGGTCAGCGCCGCGAACGGGACCGCGAGGTTCTCGTTCCAGCTCAGGTGGTGATGGTAGAAACCGTCCCCGGTGGACACGTGGAACCAGGGCTCCCGGGCCTTCGCGAACTCGGCGAGCCAGGCCTGGCCCGCGTCGCCCCGGCCGGCCAGCGCGGACAGCACCGCGGCCGGGTCGCAGCCCTCGGGGAACTCGCCCGCCAGGCCGGAGTCCACCGCCAGCCGGGCCAGCCGCTTGAGCTCGTCGTCGGGCCGGTACATGATCACGTCGATGCCCGCTACCATGCGGGCGACGGTCTGCTCGGAGATCTCCGGGAACGCCGTCTTGCAGAACTCGAAGAAGACGACGTAGGCGCCGTAGCCCAGCATCAGGAACTCGGTGTGGTGGTGCCACATCTTCGAGTACAGGTCGATGCAGCGGTGGAAGTTCTCCCGCACGTAGTGGTTCTGGGCCACCCCGGTCGACTCGGTGACCACCGCGGCGTCCTCGAACTCGGGCAGCTCCGGGACGGTGATCGCCTCGATGTCGCGGATCAGCCCGGCCATCCGCTCCTTCCAGCCCTCGTACAGCTCGTTCCAGTTGCCGTAGTAGTAGCCGGCCCGCTCCTGGAAAATCTCTGCCCGGCGGCCGATCTCGGCGGGGTCGGTGACCGGGATGGCGGTGATGTAGACCCGCCCGTTCACGATCCGGTGCTCGATGCCGAGGGTGGTCGGCAGCACGAAGATGCGGGCGGTGTTGGCGCCGATCGCGGAGTAGGGGATTTCGGCGGTCAGGGTGTCGAAGACCGGCATCGGCTCCGGGAAATGCATCGAGTTGTAGAACCAGAACCGCTGGTCGTCGCCGGGCTGGAAGCGGGTGAAGTAGGGGTACATCGAGCGCCAGTTCTCGGCGCCCGGAACGTCCTCGATCTGGGACGGCAGGGTGAAGCTGCGCTGCTTGTCACCTGACTCCATGAGTGCCTCCAGGGGGATTGAGCAGACGGTCGCATAGCCCGCTCAGGCAAGGCAAGGACAGATTGATATCTTTTCGCCAGGTGAAACGCTGCCCGGCTACGGCGCCCGGGCGGGAGCGGGGGAGCGATGCGGCACTACAAGGTGAAGCCGGTCCAGTCGCTGGAGCGGGGGCTGCAGGTGCTGGCCGCGCTCCGCGAGATGCGCGCCGCCAGCTTGCACGACCTGCACCAGCGCACCGGGATCCCGAAGGCCACCCTGACCAGGATCCTCTACACCCTGTACCGGCAGGGCCTGGTGTGGCAGCGGATGGCGGACGGCGCGTTCCTGCCGAGCCACATCATGCTCCAGCGCGCCCGCCTGGATGACCCGCAGACGCTGGCCGAGATCGCCTCGGGGGTGCTGGAGGAGCTGTGCGAGCGGGTGATGTGGCCGTCGGTGCTGTCCGTGCCGCGGCTGGACTACATGGAGGTCATCGAGACCAACAGCCCGCGTGCCTACTTCGACGCGCTGCCCCCGGCACCGCTCGGTTTCCGGGCCAACCTGCTGCGGTCCGCCTCCGGCCGGGCCTACCTGGCCTTCTGCCCGGACGAGGAGCGCGAGGCGGTGCTGCGGCGGCTGCGCGAGCGGGACGTGGCCGGGCATGAGCTGGCCCACGATCCGGCGGCGGTGCGCCGGATCGTCACCACCACCCGCCGCCAGGGCTACAGCGTCCGCGACCCCGGCTTCGGCGGCCATTACAGCAAGACGCGCAAGGAGTCCGACGACGGCCGGAACTCCATCGCCATGCCGATCCGCTCCGGCGGCGAGGTGCTCGGGTGCGTCAACCTCACCTGGCGGATCAAGGCCCTCACGGTCGCCCAGCTGGTCGACCGCTACGGGGAGGACCTGCGCGCGGCGGTGGCCGCCATCGAGCAGCGCCTCGCCGGCGCCGGGCTGACCGCCGCCGCGCACTGATCCGGCCGGGGCGGCTCAGGCCAGCGCCGCGGCCAGCGCCCGCCACTGGGCGCGGGGCAGCCCCGGCTCCGCGGTGAGCACCTGGACGCACACGTGGCTGGCGCCGGCCTGGTGGTGCTCATCGACCCGGCGGGCCACCGCGGCCTCGTCGCCCCACACCACGAGCGCGTCCACCAGCCGGTCGCTGGCCTGGCTGATGTCGTCCTGGCTGAATCCGAGCCGCAGCAGGCTGGCCACGTAGTTCGGTGCCTGCAGGTACATGTGCAGCGCCGCGCGGGCGATCTCGCGGGCGCGGGCCGGCCCGGTCTCCAGCACCGCCATCTGCTCCGGCGCCAGCATCGGCCCGGCGCCGAGGAGTTCGCGGGCCTGCCGGGTGTGCTCCGGCGTCACCAGGTACGGGTGGGCGCCCGCGGTCCGCTCAGCGGCCAGCGCGAGCATCCGCGGGCCCAGCGCGGCCAGGGCCCGGCCCTCCCGCGGCACCGGCGGCATGGCGGCGTCCAGTTCGCCGAGGAACGCCACGGTCTTCGAGTACGGGCGGGCGTACACCTGGCCTGTCCGTTCGACAACATGGGCGTGGCTGGCCCCGAGCCCGAGCAGGAAACGCGCCGGGTGCGCGCTGGCGACCCGGTGATAGGCGGCGGCGACCGCGGCCGCGGGTGCGGACCATACGCTGACGATGCCGGTCGCCACGGTCAGCCTGGCCGTGGCCGCCAGCACCGTGCCGGGCAGCGCCAGGTCCGGGGCGGCCATGCCCAGCCAGAGCGTGCGCCAGCCGGCCTGCTCGAGCTCCGCGGCGACGTCGCCGGCCTGCCCGGGGTCTTCCGGCCAGCCGCGCGATCCGGACCAGATCCCGGTCCGGCCCAGGGTCACCGTCATTTGCTGACACCTCCGCTTACGATCGCCGGTGAATACCACTGCTGATCAGTGAACCGCCCGTGACAGTGAACTTAGCGCGAGCCGCGGGCCGCCGGCCAGCCACCGTCGGTGAGCAGGAAAAAGGGGCATCGGCGGCCGGACCGGGGGGTAGGACTACGAACCGCCAGCGGCGGCTTCCTTGGGGGAGGAAACGTGAGCGTGACGGCGAATGGGCACGCGCCCACGATCGGGGAACGGGCCAGGGACGCGGCGGTCAACGCGGGCCAGCAGGTGATATCCGGGCTGGAATGGTGGCTGCTGCGGTCCTCGGAGATCCCCACCACGCCTTTCCTGGACAGCGCCGCGTTCGGCTGGGCGGGGCCGCTGTCGGGCGCCTGGCGGGAGATCCGCGGCGAGCTGGAGCAGGTGCTGGCCCGGCGGGAGGAGCTGCCGAACTTCCAGGACATTCTGCGGGACGTGGCCCCGATCAGCGGGGATGACCGCTGGAAGACGTTCTTCTTCTCCGCCTACGGCTACCGGGCGGACGCGAACCGGGCCCGCTGCCCGGCCACCTCCGCCGCCCTGGACGAGATCCCCGGGCTGATCACCGCGTTCTTCTCGATCCTGGCGCCGGGCAAGCGGATCCCCCCGCACCGCGGCCCCTACCGCGGGGTGGTGCGCTGTCACCTGGGCCTGATGGTGCCCGACCCGCCGGGCTCGTGCGGGATCAGGGTCGGCGGTGAGGTCCGGCACTGGCAGGAGGGGCAGACCCTGTTCTTCGACGACGGCTACGAGCACTCGGCCTGGAACGACAGCGACCAGACCAGGGCGGTGCTGTTCCTCGACATCGTCCGCCCGCTGCGGCGGCCCGCGGCGGACGTCAACCGGGCCCTGCTGCGGGCCATCGGGGCGTCGCCGTTCCTGCGCGACGCCAAGCGCCGCCACCAGGTGTGGGAGAGCAGGTTCGGGCGGCTGGCCCGGTGACCCGCAGAGCACGCATCGCCATGTGATTGGCTGGGCAGCGTAGCGAGCACGAAGCCGCGACACCGATGCGGAGGTGGGTACCGTGGCGCTCCCGCCCGACCCAGCACCCAAGTTCCAGGACTACGCCCGGCCGGAGATGCTGGTCAGCACCGAATGGCTGGCCGATCACCTCAGTGACCCCGGCCTGGTGGTGGCCGAGTCCGACGAAGACGTGCTGCTGTACGAGACCGGGCACATCCCCGGGGCGGTCAAGCTGGACTGGCACACCGAGCTCAACGACCCGGTCACCCGGGACTACGTGGACGGCGCCGGGTTCGCCCGGCTGATGGCGGGCAAGGGCATCAGCCGGGACACGACCCTGGTGCTGTACGGGGACAAGAACAACTGGTGGGCCGCGTACGCACTGTGGGTGTGCAGCCTGTTCGGCCACCCGGATGTGCGGCTGCTGGACGGCGGCCGGGCCAAGTGGCTCGCCGAGAACCGGCCGGTCACCACCGACGTGCCCGAGCGGACCCGCACGGACTACCCGGTCATCGAGCGCGACGACAGCCGGATCCGGGCGTTCCAGGACCAGGTCAGGAGCCACCTCGGCAAGCCGCTGATCGACGTCCGCTCGCCCGGCGAGTACACCGGCGAGCTGCTGCACATGCCCGACTACCCGCAGGAGGGCACGCTGCGGGGCGGCCACATCCCCGGCGCCCGGAACATCCCCTGGGGCCGTGCGGCCGCCGCGGACTCCACCTTCCGCACCCGCAAGGAACTCGAGGACCTCTACCAGGGCGAGGCAGGGCTCGGCCGCGGCGACGACGTGGTCGTCTACTGCCGGATCGGCGAGCGGTCCAGCCACACCTGGTTCGTGCTCCACCACCTGCTGGGCTTCCCGCAGGTACGCAACTACGACGGGTCCTGGACCGAGTGGGGCAACACCGTGCGGGTCCCGATCACCCGGGGCGAGCAGCCGTGACCACCGGCACGCTCAACCCCCGGCTGGCGGAGATCGTGGACACCTTCGGGTCCGTCCCCGGCAAGGAGAAGCTGCAGCTGCTGCTGGAGTACGCCGACGAGCTGCCGCCGCTGCCCGCCCGCTACGCGGAGCACCCCGACCTGCTGGAGCAGGTGCCCGAGTGCCAGTCGCCGCTGTTCCTGGCCGCCGAGGTGGACGACGGCGGCACCGTGCACCTGTTCTTCGACGCCCCCCGGGAGGCGCCCACCACCCGCGGCTTCGCCGGCATCCTGTTCGCGGGGCTGGACGGGCTGCCCGCGGGCGAGGTGCTGGCCACCCCGGGCGAGTTCTCCAGCCAGCTCGGCCTGCAGGACCTGGTGAGCCCGCTGCGGATGCGCGGCATGGCCGCGATGCTCGCCAGGATCAAGCGCCAGGTCCGGGAACGGCCGCACTGACTCCCCGGCTGGGGGTCAGGGGCTGTTGGGCCCCTGGAACGCCGCCTGGTCGCCGGTGCAGCCGACGTTCCCGGTGATGCCGCCGTAGTTCTTGGCGAGGCTGCCCACCGACGGGGTGGCCTTCGCGCTGGGGCCGCCGGACTGCGGCGCGAGCGAGGTGAAGCTGGAGCCGAGGATGAGGTTGAGCGTGCCCGGGGCCAGGCCCGGGTTCTGCCGCACGGTCACCGCGCTGAGTTCCTTCTTGAGCGTGTCGGCGGCGGCCAGCCCGGACGGGGACGCGTACTCGATGACCGAGGTGGTGTAGCTGTAGTCGATGGCCCCGCTGGCGCTGGTCGCGTTGCCGGTGCCCAGCACGTGGAAGCCGCGGGTGGCCAGCGCGGTGGCGGCCTGGCTGGCCACCCCGGCGGTGCCGGACCCGTTCAGCACCGTGACCTTGATCTTCGACGGCTGCACGTCCATGACCTGGGGCGGGTTGCTGCCGGACGTGCCCGCCTTGCCGCCCTTGCCGGGATGGGTGGCCGACTTGGGCAGGGTGCTGTCATGAGCGATCGCGAAGAACAGCCGCTTGGCCTGCGGGTCCTTGAGCACGACCTGGGACGGCTGCACCGGGTCCGGGATGTTGGGCGCGGTGACGAACTGGACGTTGCCGGTGCTGATGTGGCTCAGGCTGCGCGCGATGTTGAGCAGGTCCACCTGGGTCATGCCGCTGTCGGTGGTCAGCGACACGGCCACGTCCTTGATCACCGTGAGCAGCCGGCTGGGGTTGGACAGCACGCCCCTGTGCAGGACCCCGTGCAGCACCTGGGAGAGCAGGTACTGGTCCCGCTGGATCCGCTGGAGGTCGGTGCCGTCGCCGACCGAGTACCGGGTGCGCCAGAACTCCAGCGCGGTGATCCCGTTGATGTGGTGCGGGCCCTTGGTCAGGTTCAGGCCGGAGTTGTAGTCGGTGATCGAGAACGGCAGGCAGACGTTGACGCCGCCGAGGTCGTTGATGGCGTTGACGAAGCCGCCGAAGCCGAGCTCGATGAAGTGGTCGAGCCGGATGCCGGTCACCTGCTCGACGGTCTTCACCAGGCAGGACGGCCCGCCGATCGCGAACAGGCTGTTGATCTGCACCTGCGCGGTCATGTCCTGCTGCTGGCCGGGGCCGCCGCCGGCGGGGGCGCATTCGTAGGCGGGCAGCATCAGGTCCCGCGGCAGGCTGAGCGCGGTCACCTTGCCGCGGCCGGGCGAGATGTGCACGACCATGATCGTGTCGGTGTTGTTCTCGCCCTGGTTGCTGCCGACATGCAGCCTGTACTGCATGTGGGCGCTCAGCCCGGCCCGCTTGTCGGTGCCGAACACCAGGATGTTCAGCGCGCTGGTGTACTTCGGCGGCCGCGGGCCCAGGTCGGTCAGGGTCGAATGGCGGATGCTGTCGAACACCGTCCGGACCTGGAGATAGGTCGTGAGCGAGGCGCCGACCAGGATCCCCGCCACCGCGATCGAGGTCCAGGCGAGGATCTTCGTCCCCCGTGAGCCCGGCCGGAACCGGCCGCCGGATCGCCTGGCGGCCGGCCGTCCGGCCGGGGGACGGCCGCGGCCCCGACGCGGCGCGGGCCCGCCCGCGCCCCACTGACCGCCATCGCGGCTCATTGAATTCCTCCGGGCACTGGTGCTCACCGGCCACAGCGGGGACCTGGCCGCCAGCTTCCGCCAAGGGTAAGCGATCAACCCGCCCAGATGACGCCCGGGAACGTAAAGACCATGTAAGGCGCCATCCGGTCAGACCCCCCACCAGCCGTTCCGGCAGGTCGCTGACGGGGTTTGCCCCGCTTGCCAGGTTGTGTGGTCATTGTTCCGTAATATCCGCTGGCGTTCGCCGGGGGAGTCGCGGTCACCCGGGCAGCCGGAACACGATCACCCCGCCGAGCCGCTGGACGAAGCGGAAGCCGGCCGCGGTCAGGTACCTGTCCACCGGCGGGCTGCGGTGCCGGGTCCACACCAGTGCCCAGCCGACTCCGAGCCGGCGGGCGTCGGCGCGGGCGGCCGCCAGCTGCGCCGGGCTGATCTGGCGGCCCCTGGCGTTGCGGGCGGGGGCGAGCGGGATGCCGGATTCCGCTTTGACGAGCTGGGCGTAGAAGGGGTGGGCCTTGATCGCGGTGATCGCGTTGGCGGGCACCCAGGACGTGTAGGAGATCGCCCGCGGATGGCCGTCGGCGGTCGCGGCCGCCAGCGCCCCCGGGGGCAGCGGCTTGCCGAACTCCTGGATGCCGCCGCGCATCCCGAACGGCACATCCACCACGATCGACGCGGACCGGTCCGCGCTGAGCATGCGGGTCAGCGCGGGACGCGCGGCCGGCATGAGCCCGACCTGCGGGCCGCTCGAATAGCCGGCCTCCAGCACCGCCAGCCCGGCCACCACCGCGATGGCCGGCCAGGCAGCCGCCGGCCAGCGGCGGCGGCGCAGCCAGTCCACCGCGGCGCCGGCCAGCAGCGCGGCCGGCAGCAGGCCCAGGATCGCGAGCCGGTCGGCTTCCCGGAACGCCGACAGCACCGGCGTGCGCATCAGCCAGGTGTAGGGCATCACCGGGGACACCGAGACACCGTGCCACGACTCGCCGAGCGGCAGGTGCTGGACCTTGCCGACCCAGAACGAGGCGCCGAGCGCGAGCCAGGCGCTGAGCGCCCACAGCAGCGCCAGCTGCCAGGCGCTGCGCCGCCGCCAGCTCACGGCCAGCCCGAGCAGTGCCGCCGCGGTCAGCACGGTGCCGAACATCGGCATGCCCTCACCGGTGCGCTGCCCGTGGTCTGACGATGCCGACACGGCCGCCAGCCGGTGCAGGCCGTAGTAGCCGACCCGCTGGGTGGGCGCGGCCAGGGTGCCGACGCTGACGCCGTACTTCTTGCTGGTGACCGCCAGCGTGTGCGCGCTGGCCTCCGCCCCGCCGGAACGGGCCTGGGCCGCCATGGCGACCAGCTGCGGGCTGGCCACCGCCAGCGCCACCGCGGCGGCCGCGGCAGCCACGCCGGCCTTCCCCCACGCCGGGCGCCGGGCCAGCCAGCCGGCCAGCACGAGCACCGCGATGATCGCGGCCATCACCGCGGTCTCCTGGTTGACCAGCACCGAGACGCCGAGCACCGCGCCGAGGACCAGGGCCTGCCGCCAGCCCGGCCGGCGCCGCAGCCGCACCGCCGCCTCCAGGGTCGCCGGCAGCGACACCGCGCCCAGCGCGATGTTGAGATGGGTCCAGTCCTGGAACGCCAGCATCGAGGACAGCCCGAAGAACCCGCCCGCGGCGATGGCGCCGGTGCGCGACGGCAGCCAGAGCCGGGCCGCCCGGTAGGCCGAGTAGCACAGCAGGCCGGGGGTGATGACCGTGAGCAGGCTGAACGACGCGACCGGGCCGAACGCCAGGGTGACCGGGGTGAGGATCAGCCCTGGCAGCGGCATGGTGGTGTCAAACCCGAGCTGCACCCCCACCGGCGCGGCCATCGACCCGGTGAACCAGGGGTTGCCCAGGTGACTGACCTGGTGGGCGACCCACCACAGCGCCCACACGTAGCTGGACACGTCGCTGCTCTCCGGCAGCCGGCCACGGCTCAGGTCGCCGGTCAGCGGCCAGGTGAACGCGATGCCCGCGGCCAGGCAAGCCAGCAGCACCACCGTCTCCCGGGCCCACTCCCGGGAACGCCGCGGCTGCTGCGGGGACGCCCCGGCGGCATCCTCCGCCGGGGCCGCGGCGGCGTCCGGGGCGGGCTGCGGCGGGGCTGGCTGGCTGGTCACGGCACGCCTGCTAAATCCATCGATCACCTTGCCGGGTATCGGCCGGAAGTAGGTGGCTGGTCGGCTACGCCAGGATTAAGGCTTATCACGAGGTTGCTCATGATAACCGGCCCGGCCGGCCACCGTGGCCGCCGCACGGCGGGCGGGGCCCCCGGACGGTCAGCGGCCGGGCAGGAAGCCGAGCTGCTTGTCCACCACGTTGACCAGCGGCCCGCCAGCCAGGTAGCGGCGCAGCTGGGCGAGGAACAGGCCGGTCAGGGCGTCCTCGAAGCCGCGGAAGTCGCCGGACATGTGCGGCGACACGATCACGTTGGGCAGCGGCCACAGCGGTGAGCTGGCCGGCAGCGGCTCGCTGCTGAACACGTCGAGGGCGGCGCCGCCGATCACGCCGCCGCGCAGGGCGGCGGCCAGCGCGTCCTCGTCCACGAGCGGGCCCCGGCCCAGGTTGATCAGCCACGCGCCGCGGCGCATCCGCCCGAGCAGCGCCGGGCCGAACAGGCCCCGGGTGGCGGCCGTCAGCGGCAGCGCCAGGACGACGAAATCGGCTTCCGGGAGCAGCTCCGGCAGGTCCGCCAGCGCCGCGATCCGCCCGAGCTCGGGGTCGGCCCGGTCCTGCCGGGCCACACACCGGACGCTCAGGCCGGCCCGGGCCAGCAGCCGGGCGATGGCCCGGCCGATCCCGCCGGCCCCCACCACCAGCACCGGCCGGCCCGCCAGCCGGGATGTCTCCCGGTGCACCCACTGCCGGGCGGCCTGCAGCCGGATGGTGCCGGGCAGGTCGATGCACACCGCGGTCACCAGGCCCAGCGCGTACTCGGCCATGGCGTCGTCGAACACCCCGGCCGAGTTGGTCAGCACCACCTCGCTGGCGGCCAGCTCCGGGAACAGCAGCCAGTCCACGCCCGCCGTGGCCGCCGCGACCCAGCGCAGCCGCGGCAGCGAGTCCCAGGCGGCCGCCAGCCACCCCGGCACCAGCTCCCAGGCGAACACCACCTCGGCGTCCGCCGCGTCCCGGGCCAGGGCCCCGGCCGAGCCGATGAACCGCACGTCGCAGCCTGGCAGCGGGCCCGCCAGCCCGGGCGGCGGCGCGCCGCCCGCCGCACCCAGCACCGCCACCACACAGGGTCCCTGCGCACCCATGGGTCAGGCGGCGGTGCGGAGGGCGGTGAGGTCGAGGCCGAGCCAGTCGCGCAGGCCGGCCTGGCCCGCCGGGGTGACGGTGACGATCCGGCTGGCCTCCTGGCCGCGCAGCCAGCGCCGGCGCAGCAGCTCGCCGGTCAGGGCGGCGCCCAGGCCGCCGGCCAGGTGGTGACGGCGCTCGCTCCAGTCCAGGCAGGGCCGCAGCAGCGGCCGGGTGCCCCGGCCCAGCTCGCCGACGTCGATGCCGAAGCCGGCGAAGGCGCTGGCGCTGTCCGGGGTGAGCAGGTAGGCACCGTCTTTGCTGGCGAGCAGGCCGCGGCCGAGCAGGGCGTCGGTGACGGCGACGCCGACCGCGCCGGCCAGGTGGTCGTAGCACAGCCGGGCCCAGCGCAGGCTGCGGGCCCGGGTGTCCTGGCGCAGGGAGCGGACCTCGGCGGGCGGGGCGAGCAGGATGAGCATCTCCAGCATGTCCGCGACCAGGGTGGAGGCGATCGAGTACAGCCGCTGCCGGCCCTGCGCCTGCACCTGGACCAGCCCGCCGGCCACGAGCTTCTTGAGGTGGGCGCTGGCGAGCGAGCGGGAGATGCCGGCCGCGTCCGCCAGCGCCGACCCGGTCTGGGGCTGCCCGCTGAGCATGGCCAGCAGCAGCTGGGCCCGGTGCTCGTCCGCGATGAGGCCGGCCACCGCCCAGATCCGCGCCTCGCCGGCCAGCTGGCCGTTGCCGGATGCGCCGTTGCCTGCCATGCGCCCACTGTAACGTGAGAATTGTCAAACGCCGGTTTGACAATTGCGCGGCTAGCGTGGCTGTCATGTCAGATGCCAGCGGTTCTTTCCTGGTGCCCAGGCGCGGCTGGGCCCGGGTCGCGTTCGCGATGTTCGCCGTGGGCTGGGGAGCGAACCAGTTCTCGCCCATGCTGATCGTCTACCGGCAGGCCCTGGGGCTGACGGCGGGCGCGCTGGCGGGCCTGTTCGTCGTGTACGCGGCGGCGCTCATCCCCGGGCTGCTGATCGGCGGGCCCGCATCCGACCGGTTCGGCCGGCGCCCGGTGGTGATCCCGTTCGTGGCGCTGTCGCCGGTGGCCACGCTGCTGCTGGTGCTCGGCCCGCACTCGCTGCCGCTGATCATCGTCGGCCGCGCACTCGCCGGGGTCTGCTCGGGGGTGGTGTTCGGCGCGGCCACCGCCTGGGTGCAGGAACTGTCACCCGATCCCGGGGTGAGCGCGCGGCGGTCAGCGGTGGCGCTGTCGGCCGGGTTCGGGCTCGGCCCGTTCGTCGCCGCGATGATCGCCGAGTGGGCGCCGGACCCGCTGCTGGCCGCCTACCTGCCGCACCTGGTGATCGGCACGGCCGCGTTGGCCGCCGTGCTGCCCGCACCGGAGACCTTCGGCGGGCGGGCCGGGCCTGGCCCGGCGGCCGGACCTGCCCGCCGCTGGCCGCCTGGCGCGGTGCGGACCCGCGAGTTCTGGCTTGCGGTGGCGCCCGCCGCGCCCTGGGTGTTCGGGTGCGCGGCCCTGGCCCTGGTGGTGCTCCCCGAGCAGGCCGCCGGCAGCGGCAGCCCGTCAGTCGGCTTCGCCGGGGTGATCACGATCCTGACGCTCGGCTCGGGGGTCGCGGTGCAGCCGCTGGCCCGGCGGCTGGAAGGCCGCTGGCGGCTGTCCGGCAACGTCGCCGGGCTGGCCAGCGCGGCGGCGGCGGCGCTGCTGGGCGCCGTGGTGGTGATGTCGGCCAGCCGGGTGCTGGCGCTGGCCGCAGCGGTCCTGTTCGGCCTCGGCTACGGCCTGTGCCTGGTTTCCGGGTTGCGCGCCACCGAGCGGCTGGCGGGGCGGCGGGAGCACGGCGCCGCGGTGGCGTGCTTCTACGTGCTGACCTACCTCGGCTTCGGCTTCCCCTACCTCGCCGACGGCCTGGACCTGCTGGCCGGCCGGGTAGCGGCGTTCGTCATGCTGGCCGCTGTCGCCGCCGCGCTGGCTGGCTGGGCCGCCGCCTGGGCGGTGCGGACGGCCCGCACGGCCAGCCAGCCTGGCCTGGCGCCCAACGGAACGGTGCCCGTGCCGGCAAGCCCGGCGCGGCGGCGGTGACCGGGGCACCAGGGTGCCAGGGTGAGGTCTCTCCCGGCGCTCTGATCGGTACCTCGCCCGCGGGGAGGTGCCAGACGTCGGCGGGGCCCTGATGTGGCAGGGGCGCAGCCAGCCCCGCGCCTCGCCGCAGCCCAGCACTGAGAACGCCTGAACTCCAAGCGCGTCACAAGCCGGCTGGCCAGGCTAGCTTGAATACAGTTAATATAACCGTAGTCGAGCTAGGGAGCGGAGTTGGACGGCCGGGCCTGGGGCAAGCCAGCGGATGTCTTCGGCCGGGACACGGAATGGGCGGACCTGGCTGACTTCGTGCATTCGGGGTTGCCGGGACTGCGGATCGCCGTGGTCTACGGGAGACGGCGGCAGGGCAAGTCGTACCTGCTGCGCCGGCTCGCCGATGCCGTCGGCGGGCTGTATCACCTGGCCACCGAGCAGGCTGAACCGGTCTCGCTGCGCCGGTTCGGCGACTCGCTGGCCGCCTGGGCGGGGCTGCCGGCCGGCGGGTTCGGGTTCGGCGGCTGGGAGCAGGCGCTGCGGGCAGCCGTGGAGGTGCTGGCCACGCGCGTGAGTACGCCGGCTTCCCCCGGCGGGCCGGCGCTGCTGGTCCTCGATGAGTTCCCGTACCTGGTCGAGGAGACGGCCGGGCTGCCATCGATCGTGCAGTCCCTCTACGACAGCCTGGGACCGGGTGCGGGGCCGGGCGCGGCACCGTTGCGGCTGGTCCTGTGCGGGTCGGCGATCTCGGTCATGGCGGACCTGCTGTCCGGGACCAGGGCGCTGCGCGGCCGGGCCGCGCTCGAGCTGCGAATCCGGCCGTTCAGCTACCGGGACACGCGGGCGTACTGGGGCATCGCGAACCCCGCCGCGGCCTTCGCGCACCACGCCATCGTCGGCGGCACGCCGGGCTACCGGGAACTGGTGCCCGAGCCGCGCGTGCCCGAGGACGCCGGGCAGCTTGGCGGCTGGCTGGCGCGGAACGTGCTGCGTCCGGTCATGCCGCTGTTCGACGAGGCCCGCCGGGTCGTGCACGAGGACCCGCGCATCCGCGACACCGCCGCCTACAGTTCGATCCTCGCGGCCGTGGCGGCGGGGGAGTCCTCGCCGACGAAGATCGGCGGACTGCTCGGCCGCCCGGCCACCTCACTGGTGCACCAGCTCACCACGCTGCGGTCGGCCGGCTTCATCGACCGCCGCCACGACCTGCTCCTGGACCGGCGGCCCGTGATCACGGTCGCCGACCCGATGGTGCGATTCCACCGGCTCGTCATCGAGCCGTACCTGGCCGATCTTGAGGCAGGCCGGGCGCGCCAGGTCTGGGCCGAGGCGGAACACACGGTGGAATCCAAGATCTTCGGGCCGCATTTCGAGACGCTCGCCGCTGAGTGGGTCGCCCGGCATGCCGCCGCGGAAGCCGGGCTCATGGTGGGCCCGGTCGGGCAGACCGTCATCGCCTGCCGGCAGCACGGGGCCGGCCACGAGATCGACGTCCTGGCGCTCGCCCGCGGTGCCCTGCCGCGGACCTCCGGCGCACCGGTCGCGTTCATCGGCGAGGCCAAGCACCGTGACCGGCGGCCCGGCCTGGCCGAGCTGCGCAGGCTCCAGCACCTCCGCGGGCTCCTGACAGCCGCCGGGCACGACGCGGCCGGCGCCGCACTCGGCCTCTTCAGCGCGGCGGGCTTCACCCCGGAACTGGCCGCCGAGGCCGCCGGTGCCCAGGGCAAGATCCTCCTCGCCCCGCTGGAGATGCTCTACGCCGGGCCGCCGTGACCCGCACCGCCCGGGGTGCCGTCAGCGCCCGGCCGGGGCGACGAGGATGACCTCCAGGGTGCGGGGGCCGTGCACGCCTTCGACGCGGTCGAGTTCGATGTCGCTGGTCGCGGACGGGCCGCTGATCCAGGTGAGCGGCTGGCCGGGGGTGAGCCGGGCGAGTGCCTCGGGGACCAGGCCCACCACCTGGGCAGCCTGGATGACGCACAGGTGGTAGTCGGGGATGAGGCTCAGCGCGCGGCGGCCCTGGCCGGCCGAGCCGTCCAGCACGATGGTCCCGGTCTCGGCGATGGCCACCGCCGCCCCGGTGATGACGCCGTCGGTCGCGTCCAGGCCGGCGTGGGACAGGCCGTCGCCGGTGACGAACTCCACGGCGGGCAGCAGGGCCGCCAGTTCGGCCAGGTCCAGCCCGGCCTGGTCCAGCCCGGGCGGGACGGCCAGCCGCCGGGATTCTCGTTCCGTCACTGCGGCGGCGGCCTGCGCCGTGAGGTCGCCGGGGCCGCAGCGCCGCACCCGCGCGCGGTAGTCGGTCAGCCGCTCCGCCAGCCGGTCCAGCAGGTCCGCGGCACCCAGGCCGCTGGCCGCCCGGTAGTCACGCGGGACCGGGCTGGCACCCGGCGGGGCGGGGTTGCCGAGCGCGGTGCGGATGCGGCCCAGCACCTCGTCGCGCGCGGCGCTCATCCCTCTGCCTTCCTCGCGGGACGTCGTGCCGGGGGCGCGCCAGCCGACTCTTCGCCTGGTCGTGCCGGAGGCGCGCCGGCAGGCCGGCGGCCGCCCTGGTGCTCGTCCCGCCACCACTCGCGGAACGTCTGGGCTGGCGGGACGGGCGCGTCCCGTGCCCCGGTCCAGGCGGACAGCGGGGGCGGCAGCCGGCGGATCCGGCCGCGGCGGCCCAGCACCCGGCCCAGCCGCCCGGCCCGCTGCGCCGCCGCGAACCGGGCGGGGCTGGCCATCACCCAGGCGGCGGCGGCCATGGTGACCGCTTCCGGGCTGGGCGTCCGGCGGGCGGCGGCCGCCTGCTCCACGTGCCGGGCCCGCAGGTGCACCAGGATGGACGGGATGTCGATCTTCACGGGGCAGACGTCGTAGCAGGCCCCGCACAGCGAGGAGGCGTACGGCAGCGACGCGTTGTCCTCCACCCCGGTGAGCTGGGGGGAGAGGATCGCGCCGATCGGGCCGGGATAGACCGAGCCGTACGCGTGACCGCCGGTGCGCTCGTAGACCGGGCACACGTTCATGCAGGCCGAGCAGCGGATGCAGTGCAGCGCGTCCCGCCCGGCCGGGTCGGCCAGCGCGGCGGTGCGGCCGTTGTCCAGCAGCACCAGGTGGAAGTTCTGCGGGCCGTCGCCGGGGGTCACGCCCGTCCACATCGAGGTGTAGGGGTTCATCCGCTCGCCGGTCGAGGACCGCGGCAGCAGCTGCAGGAAGACCTCCAGGTCCCGCCAGGCGGGGATGACCTTCTCGATCCCCATGACGCTGATCAGCGTCTCCGGCAGGGTCAGGCACATCCGCCCGTTGCCCTCGGACTCCACCACGCACAGCGTGCCGGTCTCCGCGATGGCGAAGTTCGCGCCGCTGATGCCGACCTTGGCGGACAGGAACCGGCGGCGCAGGTGCAGCCGCGCCGCCTCGGTCAGGGCAGCAGGCCGGTCGGTGAGGCCGGGGTCCACTCCGGCCATCTCGCGCAGGAAGATCTCCCGGATCTCGGCCCGGTTGCGGTGGATGGCCGGCACCAGGATGTGGGAGGGCCGGTCGTGGCCGAGCTGGCAGATCAGCTCCGCCAGGTCGGTCTCCCAGGCGGCGACGCCCGCGGTGGCGAGGGCGTCGTTGAGCCCGATCTCGTCGGTGACGATCGACTTGACCTTGACCACGCTGTCGGCGCCGGTGGCCTGGACCAGGCCGGTGATGACGCGGTTCGCCTCGTTCGCGTCCCGGGCCCAGTGCACCGTCCCGCCGCGGGCGGTGACCTGGCGCTCCAGCTCCTCCAGGTAGTGGTCCAGGTGGCGCATGGTGTGCGCCTTGATGGCCTGGCCCGCCGCCCGCAGCTGCTCCCAGTCGGGCAGCTCGGACACCACCGCGGCGCGCTTGGCGCGGATGGTGGCGGTGGCGCGGCCCAGGTTGCGGCGCAGCTGGGTGTCGCCGAGGGCGGTGCGGGCGGCGGCGGGGAACGGCTCGTCCCCGCGCAGGTGCCCCACCCCGCGCGGCGCCGCTGGCAGCCCGAGGAACGTGCTGCTCACGAGCTGTCCTGCGTGGACGCGAGGATCTCGGCCAGATGGACGGTGCGGGTGCCCGCGCGCAGCCGGGACAGGCCGCCGCCGATGTGCATCAGGCACGAGCTGTCACCCGCCGTGCACACCTCCGCGCGGGTCGCCAGCACCCCGCGCATCTTGTCGGCCAGCATCGCCGTGGACACGTCCGGGTTCTTGAGGGCGAACGTGCCGCCGAATCCGCAGCAGACCTCCGCGTCCGGCAGCTCCACCAGGTCCAGGCCGCGGACCTGGCGCAGCAGCCGCAGCGGCCGGTCACCGACCCCCAGCAGGCGCAGCGAATGACAGGTCGGGTGGTAGGTGACCCGGTGCGGGTAGTACGCGCCCACGTCCTCCACCCCCAGCACGTCGATCAGCAGCTCGGACAGCTCGTAGGTGCGGGCCGCCACCGCCCCGGCCCGGGCGGCCAGGTCCTCGTTCCCCAGCCGGCGGGCCACCATGGCGTGCTGGTGCCGGATCGACCCGGCGCACGACCCGGATGGCACCACCACCGCCTCGCAGCCGGAGAACACCTCCACGTACCGGCGCACCAGCGGCAGCGCGTCGTGCTGGTAGCCGGTGTTGACATGCATCTGCCCGCAGCAGGTCTGCGCCTCCGGGAACACCACCTCATGCCCCAGCCGCTCGAGCAGCGCGACCGTGGCCCGGCCCACGCCGGGGAAGAGGGTGTCCCCGAGGCAGGTCACGAACAGCGCGATCTGCACCCCTCACCTCCCTGCCTGGCTGGACCGGCGGATCACCAGCTCCGGCTCGAACACCACCTGGCGGTGCTGGTGCGACGCCTCGCCCAGGGCCTCGTCCAGCAGCAGCTGGGCGGCGGTCCGCCCGAGCTGCTGCCGCGGCTGGCGGACCGACGACAGCGGGACCGCGGCCGCGGCGGCGAAGTCGATGTCGTCATACCCCACGATCGCCAGGTCCTCCGGCACCCGGATCCGGCGGGCCGTCATCCCCTGCAGCACGCCGAGGGCGAGCAGGTCGTTCGCGCAGAAGACCGCGGTCGGCCGGCGCGGCGGCGGCAGCTCCGCCAGGTCCGCCCCGGCCCGCTGGCCCGCCGTCACGTTGAGCGCCGGGGTCTCGATCAGCTGCAGGTCCGCCGCGGGCCTGCCCGCCTTCGCCAGCGCCCGCAGCGCGCCTTCGCGCCGGTCGCTCACCTGGCGGAAGCTGGGCGGCCCGCCCACGAAGGCGATCCGCTCGTGCCCCTCGGCCAGCAGGTGGGCGACGGCGAGCTCGCCGCCGAGCACGTCGTCCACGGAGACCGAGCACTGGCCGCGCGACGGCGATCTGCTGTCCACCAGGACCACCGGGGTGCCCCGCCGCTGCAGCCGGGCCAGGCGATCGCCGTCCGCGGCTACCGGCGTGATCAGGATGCCCTGCACCCGGTGCTCCTCCAGCAGCTCGAGGTAGTGGGTCTCCTTCGCTTCCTGATCGTCGCTGTTGCACAGGATCACGGCAAGCCCGGACTCGCTGGCCTCGTCCTCCACCCCGCGCGCCACGTCGGTGAAGAACGGGTTCGCCACGTCCAGCACCACCAGGCCGATGGTGCGGCTGCGGCCGGCCCGCAGCTGGCGGGCGGACTCGTTCCGGATGAAGCCGAGCTGCGCGATCGCGGCCTGCACCCGGCTGCGGGTGGGCTCGGCCACGATGTCCGGCCGGTTGAGCACGTTCGAGACGGTGCCCACCGAGACGCCCGCCCGCGCGGCGACATCCCTGATGCTGACCGGCCCAGCTGCCACGACGTCCTCCTGTTCGGGTGCCCAGTGTGCGGCCCGTGATTGGAACGTGTCAATCAGCGGTCCCGGGCGCCGGGGACGGGGTGCCGGCGGCTGGGACCGGGCCGGCACAGCGGATCCGGGTGAGCCGCTGGCGCCCGGGTCATGCCTGGCCGCCTGCGGTTGGAGCGTATCGCAGCCGGTCCGGGCGGTCGCGAATGTAACGATTCAACCATCCCGGGTGGCCGGTATTGACACGTACGTTACGCAGCTTGACACTGCTGCACATATTTGAAACGTTCCACCCCCGAGAGGAGGCCGGGCCATGGCCGCAGCGGACGACACCCAGGGTGGCGGCGAGCTGGCTGCCGATGGCCCGGGCGGGGCACCGGTGCTGTCGCTGCGGCACGCGGCGAAGTCGTTCGGCGCGGTGCACGCGGTGGTGGACGGCTCGCTGGACCTGCACCCCGGCGAGGCGCACGCGCTGCTCGGCGAGAACGGCGCGGGCAAGTCGACCGTGGTCAAGATGCTCGCCGGGGTCTATCAGCCGGATGCCGGGGAGCTGCTCATCGACGGCGTCCCGGTCGCGCTGTCCGGCCCGGCCGCCGCCCAGGCCGCCGGCATCGCCGTCATCTACCAGGAGCCCACGCTCTTCCCCGACCTCACCGTGGCCGAGAACATCTTCATGGGCCGGCAGCCGCTGCTGGCCGGCCGGCGCATCGACCGGCGGGCGATGCGGGCGCAGGCGGCCGGGCTGTTCGGGCGGCTGGGGGTCCGGCTCGACCCGGGCCGCATCTGCCGCGGGCTGTCCATCGCCGACCAGCAGCTGGTGGAGATCGCGAAGGCGCTGTCCCTCGACACCCGGGTGATCGTCATGGACGAGCCCACCGCCGCCCTGTCGGCGTCCGAGGTCAGCCGGCTGTTCGAGGTGATGCGGACGCTGCGGGCGGCCGGGGCGGCGGTGGTGTTCATCTCGCACCGGCTGGAGGAGGTCTTCGCGAGCTGCCAGCGGGTCACGGTGATGCGGGACGGCAGCCACGTGCTCACCCGCGAGCTGGCCGGCCTGACCGCCGATGACCTGGTCCGGGCGATGGTGGGCCGGGAGATGCCCGAGCGCACCGCGGGCGAGCGCGGCGAGCCCGGGGAGCCGGTGCTGCGGATCGAGCGGCTGACCCGGGAAGGCGTGTTCACCGACATCAGCCTGGAGGTGCGGGCCGGGGAGATCGTGGCGCTGGCGGGCCTGGTCGGGTCCGGCCGCAGCGAGGTGGCCCGGGCCGTGTTCGGGATCGACCGGTACGACGCGGGCACCGTCACCGTCCGCGGGAGGCAGCTGCGCCGCGGCTCGCCGGCCGGGGCCATGACCGCCGGGATCGGGTACGTGCCCGAGGACCGCCGCCAGCAGGGCCTGGTCATGGAGATGTCCATCCAGCAGAACGTGGCCCTCGCCTCGCTCGCGAGGCTGCGCCGGGCCGGCCTGATCCGGGCCGCCACCGAGCGCGGCTTCGCCGCCGACTGGGCGCAGCGGCTGCGGCTGAAGTACGGCGCGCTCACCGACCCGGTGTCCCGGCTGTCCGGCGGGAACCAGCAGAAGGTCGTGCTCGCCAAGTGGCTCGGCCGCCACCCGGCGCTGCTCATCGTGGACGAGCCCACCCGCGGCATCGACATCGCCACCAAGGCCGAAGTGCACCGGCTGCTGGTGCGGCTCGCGCAGGACGGGGTCGCGATCCTGATGATCTCGTCGGAGCTGCCCGAGGTGCTGCACATCGGCGACCGGATCCTGGTCATGCGCGAGGGCCGGCTCACCGCCGAGTACTCGCACGAGGAAGCCTCGGAGGAGAAGATCATGGCCTCGGCGACCGGCCAGCCGCAGGCGGCAGCCCGATGAGCACGACCCTGACCGGGCCGCAGCAGGCCGCCGGGCCCGCCGCGGGCAGTTCCCGGCGGCTCACCGAGCGGGTCTTCCGGATCCGGGAGTCGGGCATCATCGCCGTGCTGGTGGTGTTCGTCGCGGTCACGGTGAGCCTGCAGTCCCGGTTCGCCAGCACCCAGGAAGTGCAGTTCATCCTGGCGAACACGGTGGTGTTCGCGCTGCTGGCGCTGGGCGAGACCATGGTGGTGGTCAGCCGGAACGTGGACCTGTCCGTCGGCTCGGTGCTGGGCCTGTCGGCCTACGTTTCCGCGGGCCTGTTCGGCCAGTTCCCCGGCATCCCGGTCGCGGTGGTGTTCCTGTGCGGCATCGGCATCGGGCTCGCGGTGGGCATCGCGAACGGGCTCATGGTCTCCATCGGCCGGGTGCCGAGCCTGGTGGTCACGCTGGCCACCCTCTACATCGTGCGCGGCGTGGACATCCTCATCGTCGGCGGCAACGAGGTGGTCGCGCAGACCCTCCCGAACAGCTTCATCAGCATCCCCCGCGCGGGCGTGTTCGGCGTGCCCTACCTCGCGGTCGCCATCGCGGTGGTGATCGGCGCTGGTGCGTACTACCTGCGGTCGTTCCGGTCCGGCCGGGAGCTGTACGCGATCGGGTCCAACCCGGAGGCGGCCCGGCTGGCCGGCATCCCGGCCGGCAAGCGGATCTTCACGGCCTTCACGGTCAGCGGCGCCATCGCCGGGCTGGCGGGCGTGCTGTGGGCCGCCCAGTACCAGACCATCGACTCGAACGCGGGCACCGGCTACGAGCTGCAGGTGATCGCCGCGGTGGTGGTCGGCGGGGTGGCGATCTTCGGCGGCAGCGGCAGCGCGGTGGGCGCCGCGATCGGCGCGCTGCTGCTCAACACCATCAACTCGGCGCTGTACGTGCTGGGCATCTCGCCGTTCTGGGACCAGGCGATCGCAGGCTTCCTGCTGCTGCTGGCGATCACGCTGGACAAGGCCATCTCGGTGAAGCTCATGGCCGCGCTGCGAGTGAGGAGTTCCCGCGGTGGCAACTGACGAGGACGCCGTGACCACGGCCACGGAAGAGCCGGCGGCCGCGGCCGGGACCCCCGGCGGCGGGCCAGCGGGCGGCCTGCTGCGCCGCGGCCTGCGCTGGGAGACCGGGCTGGCGGTGCTGGCGGTGCTCATCGCCGTGTTCGGCGAGGCGAACTCGGCGCAGTTCCTGACCACCGGCAACTTCTTCAACCTCACCGTGGTCACCGGCGAGGTCGCGATCATGGCCCTGCCCATGACGCTGATCGTGATCAGCGGCGAGATCGACCTGTCCGTCGCCTCCACCCTGGGCATGTCCAGCGCCATCCTGGGCGCGCTGTGGGCGCGGCACTGGCCGATGCTGGCCATCTTCGTGGTGGTCGCGCTGGCGGGCGCGCTCGCGGGCCTGGTCAACGGGCTGCTGGTGACCAGGCTGGGGCTGCCGTCGCTGGCGGTCACCATCGGCACGCTCGCCCTGTACCGCGGCATCGCCCTGATCATCCTGGGGTCGGGCACGGTGTCGGACTTCCCGCCCGGCTACACCACCATCGGCGTGCTGCCCGCCCCGCACACCGGCCTGCCCTGGTCCATCGTGATCTTCATCGTGCTGGCGGTGGTGTTCGGCGTGGTGCTGCACGCCACCGCGGCCGGCCGGTCCATCTACGCGATGGGCAACAGCGCTGAGGCGGCGCTCTTCGCCGGCATCCGGGTGAAGCGGATCAAGACCACGCTGTTCGTGATCTCCGGGCTGGTCTGCGCGCTGGCCGGGGTGCTGTGGACCTTCCGGCTGGCCACCGCCGTGCAGAACAACGGCATCGGCATGGAGCTCAACGTGGTCGCGATCGTCCTGCTCGCCGGGGTGTCCATCTTCGGCGGCAAGGGGTCGATCCCGGGCGTCGTGCTCGCGGTGCTCGTCTTCGCGGGCCTGCAGAACGCCCTGCTGCTGACCAACTTCAACCAGGAGGCCACCGGCATCGTCACCGGCGGGCTCCTGCTGCTCAGCGTCTTCGCGCCCAGCGCGGCATCTGCGCCACGGCGGCTCCGCGCGCTGCTCCGGTCCTGGGGCAGCCGCCGGCCGCCGGTGATGGGGGCAGGTCATGAATGACGCCCGCGCCACGGCCGGCCACCCCGGCCAGGCGCCTCCCCGGCGGGCCAACCCACCCGTTACCAGCCCGCCACCGGTGTGCCCTTGCCCAGAATTGAAAGGATTCAATATGAAAGGTACCTCGAGGCGCGGCCGTTCGCCCAGACGCGTGCTGCTCGCGCCGGCGGTGGTGCTGGTCGCCTCCGCGGTGCTGGCCGCGTGCAGCTCCCCGGGCGGGTCGTCCGGCGGGTCGTCCGGCTCCGGCACCGGCGCTGGCGGGCTCAAGACCGGGCTGAAGGCCTTCGTCATCCCCAAGCTGCTCGGCAACCCGTACTTCACCACCTCTGACAGCGCCAAGTCCGGCGGCGCCATCGCCGCGCTGCAGGCGCTGGGCGAGACCGGGACCGAGACCAGCGGCACCGCGGCCACGCCCGCCTCGCAGATCCCGGCCATCCAGGCGGCCATCACCAAGGGCGCCAGCATCCTGCTCGTGTCCGCCACCGACCCGACCGCCATCTGCCCGACGCTCAAGGCCGCCATGCAGAAGGGCATCACCGTCGTCACCTATGACTCCGACGCGCCCACCTGCCGCAACCTGTTCGTCAACCAGGCCTCCACGGCCCAGATCGGGACCAGCGAGGTCGACCTGCTCGCCAAGCAGATCGGCGGCGCCGGCGACATCGCGATCGTGTCCGCCGCCGCGTCCGCGCCCAACCAGAACGCCTGGATCGGGTACATGAAGCAGCAGCTGAAGAAGTACCCGAAGATGCACCTGGTCAGCACCGTCTACGGGAACGACGACCCGACCACGGCGACCCAGGTCACCCAGGGCCTGCTGCAGCAGCACCCCACCCTCAAGGGCATCATCTCGCCGACCACCGTGGGCATCCTCGCGGCGGCGCAGGTGCTCGACACGCCCAAGTACCGCGGCAAGATCGCGCTGACCGGCCTGGGCACCCCCAACTCGCTCAAGAAGTACGTGAACGACGGCACCATCCAGTCGTTCGAGCTGTGGGACCCGGCCAAGCTCGGCTACCTCGCCGGGTACGCCGCGGTCAACTTCGCCTCCAAGAAGATCAGCGGCGCGGCCGGCCAGAGCTTCACCGCCGGCAAGCTCGGCAAGTACACGGTGGGCGCCGGCAGCACGATCCTGCTCGGCCCGCCGTTCGTGTTCACCAAGTCCAACATCAGCCAGTTCAACTTCTGACCGGGTGGCTGGCGCCGGGCGTGAGCCCGGCGCCAGCGCCGGAGGAACGAGCCAGTGGAACGCGTGTGCTTCCTCGCCCGGGTCCGGCCTGAGCGGCTGGCGGAGTACCGGGCCGCCCACCGCGAGGTGTGGCCCGAGATGACCGCCGCGCTCGCCAGCGCGGGCTGGGCCAACTACAGCCTTTTCCTCACCGATGACGGCCTGCTCATCGGCTACCTGGAGACCGACGACTTCGCCGCGGCGCGGGCGCGGATGGCGGCCACGGACGTCAACCGCCGCTGGCAGGAGCAGATGGCGCCGTTCTTCGACGACCCCGGCGGCCAGCGGCCGGACGAGGGGTTCCGCCGGATCGGCGAGATCTTCCACCTTGACTGACCCGCCGCCGCTGACCCGCCACCGGCCCGCCGGTGACCCGCTGCCCGACCCGCTGCCTGGAGATGACCTGACATGCGTGACCTGACCGCCGTGAAGAGCGCCCTGCGGGCCCAGCAGATCGAGCTGCCGTCCTGGGCGTTCGGCAACTCCGGCACCCGCTTCAAGGTGTTCCCCCAGCAGGGCGTGCCGCGCGACCCGTACGAGAAGATCGCCGACGCCGCGCGGGTGCACGCGTTCACCGGCGTGGCGCCGAGCGTCGCGCTGCACATCCCGTGGGACAAGGTGGACGACTACGGCGCGCTGCGCCGGGCCGCCGGGGACGCGGGCATCCGGCTGGGCACCATCAACGCGAACGTCTTTCAGGACAACGACTACATGCTCGGCAGCGTCACCAACCCCGATCCGGCGGTCCGCCGCAAGGCCCTGGACCACCTGCTGGAGTGCGTGGACGTGATGGACCAGACCGGCTCACGCGACCTCAAGCTCTGGTTCTCCGACGGAACGAACTACCCCGGGCAGGACTCGATCGCGGCCCGGCAGGACCGGCTGGCGGAAGCGCTGTCGGCGGTGTACGGGCGGCTGTCCGCCGATCAGCGGCTGATCCTGGAGTACAAGCTGTTCGAGCCCGCCTTCTACACCACCGACGTGCCCGACTGGGGCACCGCCTACGCGCACTGCCTGCGGCTCGGCGACCGCGCCAAGGTGTGCGTGGACACCGGCCACCACGCGCCCGGCACCAACATCGAGTTCATCGTGGCGGTCCTGCTGCGGGCCGGCAAGCTCGGCGCGTTCGACTTCAACTCGCGGTTCTACGCCGACGACGACCTGATGGTGGGCGCGGCCGACCCGTTCCAGCTCTTCCGCATCCTGCACGAGGTGGCGGCGGCGGACGCGCTGGCGCCGGAAGCCGGGATCTCCTTCATGCTCGACCAGTGCCACAACATCGAGCCGAAGATCCCCGGCCAGATCCGCTCGGTCATGAACGTGCAGGAGGCGACCGCCAAGGCGCTGCTGGTGGACCGGGAGCAGCTGGCGGCCGCGCAGGCCGCCGGGGACGTGCTGGGCGCCAACGCGGTGCTGATGGACGCCTACAACACCGACGTCCGGCCGCTGCTCGCCGAGCTGCGGGCCGCCCAGGGCCTCGACCCGGACCCGATGGCCGCCTACGCCCGCTCCGGCTACGCCGGGAAGATCATCGCCGAGCGGGTTGGCGGCCAGCAGGCGGGGTGGGGGGCCTGATGGCGCCGCCAGAGGTGGAGGCGCTGCTGGCGCGCAGCAACCGGCTCGGCTCGGACCCGCGCAACACCAACTACGCGGGCGGCAACGCGTCCGCCAAGGCGGCGGTGCCGGACCCGGTGACCGGGGAGCCGGCCGAGCTGATGTGGGTGAAGGGGTCCGGCGGCGACCTCGGCACGCTCACCGCGGCCGGGCTGGCCGTGCTCCGGCTGGACCGGCTGCGGGCGCTGACCGGCGTCTACCGGGGGGTGGCGCACGAGGACGAGATGGTGGCCGCGTTCGACTACTGCCTGCACGGCAAGGGCGGGGCGGCACCGTCCATCGACACCGCCATGCACGGGCTGGTCGACGCGGCACACGTGGACCACCTGCACCCCGACTCCGGCATCGCGCTGGCCACCGCGGCCGACGGCGAGGCGCTCACCAAGGAGTGCTTCGGCGACCGGGTCCTATGGGTACCCTGGCGGCGCCCCGGATTCCAGCTCGGGCTGGACATCGCCGCCGTGAAGGCCGCCAATCCGCAGGCCGTCGGGTGCGTCCTCGGCGGACACGGCATCACCGCCTGGGGCGACACCGCCGAGGCGTGCGAGG
>JBLMWU010000227.1:0-40035 GCA_050257395.1 Gemmatimonadota bacterium
CGCCGCAGGGACGCCTTCGAGCGTCCGTGAACCCCCGCCCAGCGCCCCCCAAGCGGCGCTGGACGGAATCCCCCGCCTTCCGGGTGGAGGAGGATGTCAATAGCCTCGGTCACGTGGGACAAGCAGCGGGGGCACAGGAGGGGGACAGGTGACGCCGGAGGCGGCGGCGTGGTTCGCCCAGCGGACGTCACGGGCGCGGGACTGGCCGGTGCCGCGGCTGCGCCACCTCAAGCAGGCCGGCCAGCACCGGATCAGCGTGGTGATCCCCGCCCGCGACGAGGCCGCCACCATCGGCGATGTCGTCACCGCGCTGCGGACCGCCCTCACCGGGCCCGGGGCGCTGGTGGACGAGCTGATCGTGATCGACTCCGACTCCACCGACAGCACCGCGCAGGTGGCCGCCCGGGCCGGGGCGGAGGTGCACGCCGCCCGGGCGATCCGGCCGGACCTGGGCTGGCAGCCGGGCAAGGGCGAGGCGATCTGGAAGTCCCTCTTCGTCACCTCCGGCGACCTGCTGGTGTTCGTGGACGCCGACCTGACGCTGTTCGGCCCCCACTTCGTCACCGGGCTGCTGGGACCGCTGCTCGCGGAGCCCCCCGTTCACCTGGTGAAAGGTTTCTACGACCGGATCCTGGACATCGGCGATCAGCCGTCGACGGAAGGCGGGCGGGTGACCGAGCTGGTGGCGCGGCCACTGCTGAACATGTGGTGGCCGGATTTGGCGGCCGTCGTCCAGCCGCTCGCTGGGGAGTGGGCCGCGCGGCGCGGCCTGATGGAGTCGCTGGCCATCCCGGCCGGATACGGCGTGGAGCTGGCGTCGCTGGTAGACACCTACGCCACCGCCGGGCTGGCCGCGCTGGCCCAGGTCGACCTGGGGGAGCGGGCGCACCGGCACCAGGCCGTGCACGACCTGGCGGTGATGGCCGCCGAGCTGATGGCCGTGGCCGACGCCCGCCGCCACCCGGGCAGCAGCGGGCCGGAGGCCGCGGCCCTGTCGCAGTACCTGCGCGGCGGCGACGGCGGGTCGTGGCGGACCCGGCCGGTGCCGCTGGCCCAGCGGCCGCCAGCCGCCAGCGTCACCCCGCCGGTCGCGGCCGGGACGGGCAGGTGAGGGCGGGGTGACGCTCAAGCTGGGACGGCGCTCCTTCGCCGACACCGACCAGCTGGTGATGGCGATCGTCAACCGCACCCCGGACTCCTTCTTCGACCGCGGCGCCACCTACGCCGCGGGCGCGGCCATGGAGCGGGTCCACCAGGTGGTCGCCGAAGGGGCCGACCTGGTGGACATCGGCGGCGTGAAGGCCGCGCCGGGCGACGAGGTCGGCGTGGCGGAGGAGCTGCGGCGCACCGCGCCGTTCGTGGCCGAGGTCCGGGCGGCCTACCCGGACCTGGTCATCAGCGTGGACACCTGGCGGCACGAGGTGGCCGCCGAGGTCTGCGAGGCCGGCGCCGACGTCCTCAACGACGCCTGGGGCGGCTACGACGACCGGCTGGCCGAGGTCGCGGCCGCCCACGGCGCCGCGCTGGTGTGCACCCACGCGGGCGGGGTGACGCCCCGCACCCGGCCGCACCGGATCGCCTACGGCGACGTGGTGGCGGACGTGATCACAGTGACCACGGCGCTGGCGGAACGGGCGGTCAGCCTGGGCGTCGCCCGCGACAGCGTGCTCATCGACCCCGGCCACGACTTCGGCAAGAACACCTGGCACTCGCTGGAGCTGACCCGCCGGCTCGGCGAGCTCGCGGCGACCGGCTGGCCGGTGCTGGTGTCCACCTCCAACAAGGACTTCGTCGGCGAGAGCCTCGACCTGCCGGTGACGCAGCGGCACAACGGGACCCTCGCCACCCTGGCGGTCTGCTCCTGGCTGGGCGCTCAGGTGTACCGGGTGCACGCGGTCGCCGAAGCCCGGCAGGTGCTGGACATGGTCGCCACCATCCAGGGCCACCGCGTCCCCGCCCGGCTGCAGCGGGGCCTGGCGTGAAAGCAGGGAGCCCATGCTCGTAGCCGCGCTGGTGTGCCCGCATCCGCCGCTGCTGCTGCCCGGCCTGTCCGGCGCCACCGACCTGGCGGCGGAGCTGCGGGCCGCGTGCCTGGACGGTATCCGGGCGCTCGCGGCCGCCGCGCCGGAGGCGCTGGTCCTGGTGGGCGCGGCGGAGCACACCGGACCCTGGGACGGGAACCTGCCGCGCGGGGCGGGCCGGTTCAGCGCGGGCCGGGTGCCGGACGGCCCGCCGGGCGGGCCGTCCGGGAACGGCGGCCCCGCGCTGCCGCTGAGCCTGGCCGTCGGGCAGGAACTGCTGGACGAGGCGGGCTGGACCGGGCCGCGGCAGCTGCACGGCGTGGCGGCTGACGCGCCCGCCGCGGACTGCCTCGCGCTGGGGGAGCGGCTCGCCGGCCTGGCGGGCCGGGTGGCGATGCTGGTCCTCGGGGACGGCAGCGCCCGCCGCGGCCTCAAGGCTCCCGGGTACCTGGACGAGCGCGCCGCCGGGTATGACGGCCAGGCGCGCCGCGGGCTCGCCGGTGACCTGGCCGCGCTGCGCTCCCTGGACGCCGGGCTGGGGCAGGAGCTGCTGGCCGCGGGACGGGCGCCGTGGCAGGTGCTCGCCGGGGCCGCCGCGGGCGGGCCGCCGCCACAGCCGGAGGTCCGCTACGAGGGCGACCCGTTCGGCGTCTACTACCTCGTCGTGAGCTGGAGCTTCCCGGCGGTGGCCGCCCGCTGAGCGGCCGGGGCCGGTGAGCCGCCGGAAGTCCGCGGCCCACCGGGCGGTCAGGGCCGGGTGATCAGGCCGGGGCGGCCGCGGGCTGGGCGGCCTCCCGCTCCCGCGCCTGCTCCGGGCCGGTCTCGCCGCCAGCGGCCCCGCCGGTGAGCGCCGCGGTGGCGTTGCGCCGCCCCAGTTCCACCGTGACCGCGGACGCGGCGGCGCCAGCGCCGAGGGCGGCCAGCGCCCACCACGGCCCGGCGCGGCCGATACCCAGGGCATGATCCGCCGACAGCTCGCCCGGCCCGTCTTCGGCCAGGCTGAGCAGCGCCGCGATCAGGACCAGGTTGTACTCGTAGCCGCCGCTGGTGTTCCACGGCCCGTTCGCCAGGTGGACCTTGCGGATGGCGGTGAGCATGACACCGATCAGGCTGGCCGCCGCGAGCGGTGTGGCCAGCCCCGTGGCGAGCAGCGCGCCGCCGGCCGTCTCGGTGGCCCCGGCGGCCAGCGCGTGGTGGCGGCCCGGGCGCATCTCCAGCTTGTTCATCATCTGCCCGGTGCCGCCCGGGCCGGGACCGCCGAACCAGCCGAACAGCTTCTGGGTCCCGTGACCGACGAAGTACCCGCCGATCACGGCGCGGAGCAGCAGGCGACCGACTTTCACAGCAGCCCTCCCTCGTGCCGACAGCAGAAGGAGGCTGCCTACCCCGGCCCGGGAGGGAAAACACGCCCGCGCCGGGCGGTCCTGGCTCAGGCGGGGCGTGGCCGTCCTGTGATCTGTGCCACTCGCCCCGAACGCTGTTATGCGGACTTGTCGTCATGAATATCCTGAGTCCGGCACATCCGGTTCTGCAGCATTTGGGCAGGCGCCGGGGCTTCGCACGGCGAAAGCCGTGGTCACGCGGCTGCAGCCGTGACGCACCGGGCACCGGCGTAAAGGAGCAACCGGATTAAGGGAAAGCGTGACGACCGAATTCGGCGGCGATGGTATTCCCCCGGCAAGGGGAGGGTCATCGCGCTGGTGCTGCTGGTCGTGGTCGGCGCGGTGGGCTACCGGTCGCTCAGCCCGCGTAGCGCCCCGGCCGCCGCACCCGCGCCCATCCGCCTGCCGGTCGCCGCCGCGAAGGCCAACGACCCGTCCACCGCGGAGCTGCTCAACCAGTACGCGGCGGTCGGCATGGCCAGGCTGGCGTCCATGTACAACGCCGGGTCGAACCGGGCCACCCGGTCCTGGCGCGGGGCCAACGCCCTGGCCGTGATCACGGACTACATGCGGGTGTCAGGCTCGCGCGCCTACCTCCGCGACCTCAGCGAGACGTACCTGGCGCACATCGTGGACCCGCACCCGTTCATCAACCGGTACTACGACGACGAGGGATGGTGGGCGCTGACCTGGATCAAGGCCTACGGCCTGACCGGGGACCCGCAGTACCTCACCCTGGCGGAGAGCATCTTCCGGGACCTGACGAAGGGCTGGACCCGGGCCTGCGGCGGCGGGCTGCGGTGGAGCAAGTTCGCCGCCTACAAGGACGCCATCAGCAACGAGCTGTTCCTGCAGATCTCCGCGCAGCTGCACACGCTGGTGCCGCACGACAAGAAGTACGGGCGCTGGGCACGGCGGGAGTGGAAGTGGTTCAGCAGCACCGGCATGATCACCAACTCCGGCCTGGTGCTGGACGGGATCGACCCCGTCACCTGCCAGCCGATCGTGGACTCCACCACCTGGACCTACAACCAGGGCGCCCTCATCGGCGGGCTGGTCGACCTCTACTCGTTCACGCACCGGCGGTCCCTGCTGCTGACCGCCAAGGCGACCGCCGACGCGGTCACCCGCAGCCCGCAGCTGAGCCCGGGCGGGATCCTGACCGAGCCGGCCTGCGGGCCCGCCCCGACCTGTGCCCACGACGCGCCCACCTTCAAGGGCATCTTCATGACAAACCTCAAGCTCCTGGACATCCAGCTGCACGTGCCGGCCTACGAGACCTACCTGCTGAGGAACGCCGTGTCCTTGTGGGCGCGCGACCGGGAGGGCGCGTCGTTCGGGCTGAACTGGGCCGGCCCGTTCGACAGCTCTGATACCGGCCGGCAGGTCGCCGCGCTGGACCTGCTGATCACCCAGGTCACCGGGGTCGGCAACCCGGTGCCGGGACTGGCCCTGCCCAGGCACTCCGCCCAGCCCTGACCCGGCTGCCCGCCGGTGATTTAACAGCCAGGGCCTGGCGGGCCTGACAGGCGCGTGTTACCAGTGGTACATGAGTCACCAGCCACCCTCAGGACCAGCCGCCGCGGCCGCCGATCCCGAGGCGGTGTCCACGGTCGCGGCCAGGGCGGAAGCCGAGGCGATCTCGCTGGTCTGGTTCCTGTACGCGGACCACGGCGGCATCATCCGCGGGAAGTCGGCCGCAGCGGCGAACCTGCCCGCCCGCATGGTCACCGGGATCGGCCACACCGTCGCCATGATGGCGATGTCAATGCTCGACCACCTGCAGCCGGTGGACGGCATGGGCCCGGTCGGTGAGGTCCGCATCGTGCCCGACCCGTCCACCTACGTGTCCCTGCCCTACGCCCCGGGCGCCGGCGCCATGCTCGCCGACCTGGTCACCACGGACGGGGAGCCGTGGGACGGCTGCGCCCGCACCTACCTCAGGCAGGCGATCGCCGAGCTGGCGGGCGAGGGCTACACGGCGTCGGCCGCGTTCGAGCCCGAATTCACCCTCGGCCGGCGGGAACCGGACCCCGCGGGCGGCCCGGACCGGCTGGTGCCCATCGACGACAGCCTGTGCTACTCGGCCACCGGCTTCCACCTGGCGCACGACTACACCATGGACCTGCTGCGCGCGCTCACCGCGCAGGGTCTGCAGGTCGAGCACTACTACCCGGAACTCGGCCACGGGCAGCAGGAGGTGTCGATCCGGCACGCCCCGGCCCTGCGGGCCGCCGACAACCAGGTCCTGTACCGGGAGACGGTCCGGGGGGTGGCGTTCCGGCGCGGCCTGTGGGCCAGCCTCGCGCCCAAGCCCATCGCCGACCAGGCCGGGAACGGCGCCCACCTGCACATCTCCCTGCGCGACCTCGGCCCGGACGGCCAGCCGGGGGACCAGCCGGTCTTCTACGACCCTGACGACCGCTACCGGCTGTCGCAGACCGGGTACCACTTCATCGGCGGCCTGCTCGCCCACCTGCCCGCGCTCACGGCGCTGACCTGCGGCAGCGTCAACAGCTTCCGCCGGCTCGCGCCGCAGATGTGGAGCAGCGCCTACACCGTGTACGGGATGGACAACCGGGAGGCCGCGGTCCGGATCTGCTCCCCGATGCGCAACGACCCGGCCGGCTCGGTGAACCTCGAGCTCAAGCCGTCCGACTCCAGCGCCAACCCCTACCTGTCGCTGGGCGCGGTGATCCACGCGGGCCTGGACGGGATCCGCCGCAAGCTCGACCCGGGCGAGGCGGTCAACGTGGACCCGGCCACCATGAGCGACGCCGGGCGGGCGGCGGCCGGCGCGCACCGGCTGCCTGATTCGCTGACGGCGGCGCTGGCCGCCCTGCGCGCCGACGGCCTGCTCATGAAGTCGCTGGGGGACCTGCGCGGCCGCGCCTACCTGGCGGTCAAGGACTCCGAGGCGAAGGCCTTCGCCGGCGCCGACCCGGCCTACGAGTGCTTCGAGCACTTCACGAAGATCTGACTCTGGACGGCCCGGCGGACAGCGTTCATCGTGGCGGGTAGGGGCCCCGGACCGGCGCGGGCCCGCACGGAGGTGCCGCCATGGCCGCTGAAACCGATCCCGGTGCCCTGAACTCCGAGCGGGTGGCCGGGGGCATCCTGCCCAAGGTGCTCACCACGTTCGACATGGTGGCGATCTTCGTCGCCATCGTCCTGTTCATCACCAACGCGGCCGTGATCCAGTCGGCCGGGCCGTCCGCGTTCGGCTGGTGGATCATCGGCTTCGTCGTGTTCCTGGTGCCCTGCGCCATCGCCACCGGCCAGCTCGGCGCGATGTTCCCGGGCGAAGGCTCCATCTACCTGTGGACGCACAAGGCGTTCGGCCCGTTCTGGGGTTTCTTCGCGGGCTTCTGCGCGTGGTGGCCCGGCGTGCTGGTGATGGTCGCCACCGGCGTCGGCTCCCTGGCGTTCCTCGGCTTCGCGTTCCCCGCCATCGCGGGCCTGCCGGTGCAGGCCCAGGGCGGGATCATCGTCGCGGTGATCGCCGTGTCCGCCGTGGTCGCGGTGCTGCGGTTCCGGGTGACCCAGAACTTTGTGAACGCGGTCTTCCTGCTGTACGGGCTCGCGATCCTGGCCATGTTCGCCGCCGGGGTCGCCTACCTGGCCCGCGGGCACCACGCGTCCGTCAACCCGTGGGCGTTCGGCCAGTGGGCGCCGTCGTCCGCACACGGGCTGAACCTGGCCAACTGGACCTTCTTCGGGCTGGCCGTGCTCGCCCTGCTCGGCGTCGAGGTGCCGCTGAACATGGGCGTCGAAGTGCGGGAGCAGAAGTCGGTGACCCGCTACCTGCTGTGGGGCTCCCTCGTCGTCGTCCTCGCCTACCTGCTGGCCACCTGGGGCGTCATGGTGACCGTGCCGGGCAGCAGCGCGGCAGGCATCACCGCGGTCGCCGGCGCGGTCAGCATCGGGCTCGGCAGCGTGGCCGGGAAGATCACCGCGCTCATCCTGGCGCTGTTCTTCCTGTTCATCACGGTTGTCTACAACTACTCCTTCGCCCGGCTGATCTTCGTGTCCGGGCTGGACCGGCGGCTGCCGCGGGCCATGTCGCACGTGAACCGGGCCCGGGTGCCGGACACCGCGGTGTGGGTGCAGACCGTGATCGCGGCGCTGTTCACCCTGGTGGCGTTCGTGATCGTGCCGTCCGTGGTGGGCGGGAAGAGCTCGGTGAACGCGCAGACCGAGATCTACGACGTGATCCAGGCCGCGGTCACGGTGATCTGGTGCATCTCGATCGTGGTGCTGTTCGTGGACATCCTGATCATCCTGCGCCGCTACCGGTCCCAGTTCGAGGCGCGGCGGCTGGCGCACCCGGCCGTGTTCTGGGTCTGCTCGATCATCGGCGGGCTGGCCTCGCTGATCGGCATCATCGCCACGCTGTCCGGCTCGTGGACGTCGCTGATCAGCAACAATGCCGGGACAGTCAGCGTGCTGGGTGCGCAGATCTCCTACGGCAACTGGTTCTGGTGGGTCGGCGGCATCACCCTGGCGTCGCTGGCGGTCGCGGTGCTGCTGTACGTCGCCGGCCAGCGCACCGCGTCCCGGCCGCCGGCGGCCCGCCACCGGCTGACCGCCGGGAGCCGCGGCACGGAGGGCTGAGCTGTGCGCGCCGCTGGCTGGTAGCATCCGGCTCGTACCGCATCGGTAGCGGGTCTTCGTCTTGGCTGTCATGACAACGCCATGGAGGTCCGCGATGCCGTCAGTCGATGTGCGGCCGCTGCGCCGCAGCGACCGGGACCAGCTCACCCGCCTTGTGAACGCGCACGCCCAAGCGGTCGTGCCCGGCATGAGTGCCTCGGTCGCCGCGGTGCTCGCCAGCCTCGAACGCCAGCCCGGCGAGTTCATCGTGGACCCCTGGGTGAGCGAGCGGGTGACGCTGGTCGCCGAGCAGCAGCAGCGGGTCGCTGCCGCCGCGCACCTGCTCCGGTACGCGGCCGGCGGGCAGCCCGGGCCGGCCTACCGGGACCTGGGGGAGATCAGCTGGCTGCTGTACTGGCCGGAGGCGCCCGCCGGGAACCCCTGCTGGCCGGATGCGGCCGGGGCGGCCGCCACGCTGATGGCCGCCTGCCTCCGCCAGCTCGGGCAGTGGGGCGTCCGCAGCCAGGGGGCGGGCGGTGAGCTGCCGGTCCGCGGCGTCTACGGGGTGCCCGAGCAGTGGCCGCACATCCGGGCCCTGTACGAGCAGGCCGGGTTCACCCACACCGGGCACACCGAGATCGTCTACCTGGCGGACGTGGCCGGCTTGCGGCGCCCGGGCGGGCCGCCGGTGCCCGGGCTCGGGGTCCGCCGGACGGTCGGGATGAACGGCACCCGGCTGTCCGCGCTGCTCGGCGGGGAGGTGATCGGCTACCTCGAGGTCGAGACGTTCGAGGAAGCCGAGCGGCTTGCCCGGCACGGCGGCTGGGCCGACGTCGGCAACCTCCGCGTCGCGCACCCGTACCGGCGCCGGGGGGTCGGCACCTGGCTGCTGAGCCAGGCGGCGGACTGGCTGGGCCTGGCCCAGGTCGAGCGGCTCCTCAGCTACGCGTCCGCCGATGCGGATCCCTCCGGGCGTGACGACACGGACTACCGGGCCTTCCTGCCCGCGGCCGGCTTCCGTGAGCTCACCCGGACCCGGCGCGGCTGGACCCGCCCGGCCGCGGGCAGTTGACCGGCGCCGGGTTCAGAAGGGCCGCACTGCCGTGCCCAGGACCTTCACCTGGTCGATCTCAGCGGCCGGCACGGCCCGCGGGTCGGCGGACAGGAACGTGTCCCCGGCGCCGCTGTCGGACATCAGGGCAAAGGCAGCCGGGCTGTCCAGCCGCGACCCCGCGGGCGCGCAGGCGGCGGTCTGGAACCCGGCCCGCTCTGAGCGCCCGCTGGCCAGCCGGGCGAGCCCGACCAGCGGCTCCTGGACCTCGATCGGGTAGTCGGAGCCGGCGAGCAGCGGGACCCCGGCGGCTGCCAGGGCCGCCCACGGGTAGGCGTCCGCCTGCCTGCCCGGGCCCAGCGCCCGCGGGATCTCCGGGGCGTCGGTGACGGCGAACGAGGGCTGGATGCAGGCCACGACGCCCAGCGCTGCCATCCGCGCGATGGTGTCGCCGGACTGGATGCTGGCGTGCTCGATCCGGGGGGCCGCCGCCGCGATGGCCGCCGGGTCATGCCCCCAGACCGTTTCGTAGGCGTCCAGGACCGCCGCGATCGCGCGGTCCCCGATCGCGTGCGTGGCGATCCGCCAGCCGCGGGCCGCCAGCGGCCCGATCCTGCGGGCCAGCGCCGCGGCGTCCAGGAAGAGCAGGCCGCTGTCCCGGTCGTCGTGGAACGGCTGGCACAGGGCGCAGGTGCGGGGGACGAGCCAGCCGTCGGCGTAGAACTTGACGCCTTCCAGCCGGATCCACGGCCCGCAGTCGGACCGCCGCGCCGCCAGCTCCCCGGCCGCGGTGCCGGCGGCCAGGCCGCTGGCCAGGTAGACCCGTACCCGCGCAGGCAGGGGTGCCGTCTGCTGGAGCGCCTGCAGCGCGTCCCAGTACCACCAGGCGCGCATCCCCATCTCGGTGACCTCGGCCAGTCCCGCTGCGGCCGCGGTGCCGAGCGCGTCATGCAGGAGCTTCGCCCGGGCAGCGAACGGATCCTGCGCCGGCGGTTCCGGCACGTCCATCGGCGTGGCGCCGCCGCTGGCCACCTCCCGGTGGAAGCTGGCGACGGTGGAGCCCTCCCAGGGAAAGGGGATCCCGCTCGCGGTCCGCAGCAGGTGCGTGTGCGCGTCGACAAAGCCAGGCACGGCGATCATGCCCGGCCGCCCGCCAGGCCCGCGATACTCAGCACGCCAGCACCCTACAGAACGCGTGCCCGGGTACCGCGGCTCACTCGTGGAGCAGGCCTGCGGCGGCGAACGCCCGGTGGTAGATCTCGCGGAGAACCTGCTCCTTGCGGGCGTTGTACTGCATCACGTGCTCGCCCTGCGCGTTGGCGTCGGACGCGGCCCGGCGCTTGACAGCGGCGTAGAGGTCACGGTCACCGGGATTGCCGCGCAGCCAGTCCCGGAAGAGGCGGTGCCGCACCGGCTCGGGACTGTCGAACCCGAAGACGTGCAGGTTGCAGCGGGGCTCGTCCGCCGTCAGCGCCCGGTGGCCGTACCACCAGGGCTCGCGGATCACCAGCGTGAACCCGGCCGCCTCCAGCGCCGGCAGGTAGTCCTGCTCGCGGTCCGGGTCGGCCACGGTCAGGTCGATGTCGATGACCGGCTTGGCGGGCAGTCCCGGGACCGACGTGGAGCCGACGTGCTCGAGCTGCAGCACCCGCCAGCCCAGGGCCGCGCGGATCCGGGCGGCGAGGCCGGCGTACCACCGCGGCCAGGCTGGATCAGGGTCAGCTATCTCGATGCCGGTGGCCCGGACCGCCCCCGGCAGCCACGGGTCGGCACCCGGGGGCGGCGGGGAGTCGTCGAACGTCGCGATCTCGGCTCGGCTGGGCACCGCCGCAGTTTATTGCCGCGCAACGCCGCGGGTGACGCAGGAACCGGCGTGCACCGGGATCAGCGCGGCGGTCTGCGCTGGGCCGGCCGCAGGCGCGGCCACCAGCCGGGGACGGCCCGCCGGTAGGCCTCGTACTCGGCGCCGTAACGGCTGGCCAGGACCGGCTGCTCGTGCCAGTGGACGAACGCGGCGAACGCGGCGCCCACCACGGCGGCATAGACCAGCAGCACCGGGCGGCCCAGCAGCAGCGCCTGCCCGGTGATGACGGCCAGCACCGCCAGGTACATGGGATTGCGGACGTACCGGTAAGGCCCGCGCACCACGAGCCGTTCGGTGGGCGCGACCGGGGCGGGAGTCCCCAGGCCATCGACGGCGAACCGGGCGAAGGCGTCGAGCAGCACGGCAGCTCCGGCGGCGATCACAACCACGCCGGCCGCCCGCACCGGTATGGGATAGGAGCCGCCCGTATGCCAGCCCGTCAGCCACCAGGGCACCAGCCCGGCCACCACCCCCGGCGCGACCACCAGGAAGACGATGCTCCCGGCCACGGCTGTCATCTTCCGCATTGATTCCGCCCAGCGAGAGTCCCTGCCGGCCATCGTAGAGACCTGTGCGCGGAGGCGCCCCGCTGGCAGCGGGCTACCGCCCAGCGGGGGACGGCATCTGGTGCGCTGCTGAGTCCCCTGGCTGAGCCTGCGGGCGCCGGGGAAGAACAGAGTCAGGACGGTCATGAACGCAAGGAGCTTCGACTGTGGACTCGTTCACCGGCAAACTCGCGGTGGTGACCGGCGGCGGCTCGGGCATTGGCCGCGAGCTTGCCCGCCAGCTGGCAGCGCAGGGATGTTCGGTCGCTGCCTGCGACTGGAACTCCGGCGCCGTCGCGCAGGCCGCGGCGGCCGCGCAGGGGGACGCGCCGGACGGCGTCCTTGTCACCGGCCATGCCTGCGACGTCAGCGACGAGGCGCAGGTGCTGCGGTTCCGCGATGAGCTGCTCGAACAGCACGCCAGCGACCACGTGGACCTGGTGTTCAGCAACGCCGGCGTCGGCGGCGGCGGCAGCTTTGTCAAGGACCGCCGGGAGGAGTGGGAACGGACGTTCGCCGTCGACTGGTGGGGTGTCTACTACTGCGCCCGCGCTTTCCTGCCGCTGCTCGTCGCCAGCGGCGACGGCGTGCTGGTCAACACCAGCAGCGTGAACGGGTTCTGGGCCACGCTGGGGCCGGGCACGCCGAGCACCGCCTACAGCACCGCCAAGTTCGCGGTGAAGGGCTTTACCGAGGCGCTCATCGAGGACCTGCGTGCCAACGCGCCCCAGGTCCGGGTCGCCGTGGTGATGCCAGGGCACGTGGGCACCGACATCCTCGCCAACAGCCTCCGCGCTCAGGGCCTGCCCGAGCCGGAACGCATGAGCGACGCCCAGATACAGAAGCTGATTCCCCCCGACGCGCAGGCCGGGCTGGTCCGGGCCGGCCTGCTGGCCGAGGGTGCGACACCCGATGGCCTGCGCCAGGTGCTCGCCCGGATGGTGGCCGACTTCCGGGACAAGGCGCCGCTCAGCGCGACCGGCGCGGCGGCGATCATCCTCGACGGGGTGCGATCCGGAGCCTGGCGGATCCTCGTCGGCGAGGACGCCAAGACGCTTGACGCGAAGGTCCGCGCGAGGCCCGAGGCCGCCTACGACTACGCCGAACTGTTCAGCGGGGCGGCAGAAACGCCAGCACGGCCAGCTGATTAATCGGTTGCCCCGCGAATGCGGGGCGGCTTAGGTGCTGCCGTGGCCGATATTCACGGTTTCTGCGACGAGCGGTTCGGTGCTGTCCGGGAAGCGCTGGCGGAGCTGCTGGACACCGGCGATGCCGGCGCCTCGGCGGCCGTCTTCCTCGACGGCGAGCCGGTGGCCGACATCTGGGGCGGGTACGCGGACGCAGCCCGCAGCGTCCCCTGGGAGCGGGACACGATCACCAACGTGTGGTCGACCACCAAGACGATGCTGGCGCTGTGCGCGCTGATCCTCGCTGACCGGGGCGAGCTGGACCTGGCCGCGCCGGTCGCCAGGTACTGGCCGGAATTCGCCGCCGCGGGCAAGGAGAACGTGCAGATCCGGCACGTGCTCGCCCACACCGCAGGGCTGCCGGACTTCGATGAGCCGCTGACAGCCGCCGACCTGTACGACTGGCCGGCCGTGACCGCGGCTGGCGGCGCAGGCGCCGCGGTGGGAGCCGGGCACGCTGGCCGGTTACCACTCGCTGACCCAGGGATTCATCATCGGCGAGGTTGCCCGCCGCGTCACCGGCCGGCCGCTGGGCGTCTTCTTCGCCGAGGAGGTGGCCGGGCCGCTGGGCGCCGACTTCCACATCGGCCTGCCTGCCGGGCATGACCACCGGGTGGCGGCGCTGCTCGCACCGCCGTCGTCGGCGACGGGGGACTGGGTCGCGGCCGCGCCGTCCGGCGCTGCCGACGGCCCGGGGATACGGGTCAGCGACGGGAACAGCGTGGGCTGGCGGCGCGCGCAGATTCCCTCCGCGAGCGGGTTCGGCAACGCCCGCTCGGTCGCAGCCGTGCAGTCCGTGCTGGCGTGCGGGGGCACGGCCCGGGGGGTGCGGCTGCTGTCGCCCGCGGGCTGTGAGCCCGCCAGGCAGGAGCAGTACCGCGGGATCGACCAGCTCCTCGGCACGTCCGTCCGCTACGGCATGGGCTACGGGATCTTCGACCGCTCCTGCGGCTGGGGCGGATGGGGCGGCTCGCTGGTCATCGCCGACCTGGACGCCCGCATGACGGTGGCATACGTGATGAACCAGATGCTCGACAGCGGCGGCGGTGACGCCCGCGGCCTCGGGATCGTCATCGCCGCCTACGAGGGCCTGGAGTCGTGAACTGCCCGGGGAGCGAACGGCTGGTGCGGGCGGGGGAGCGGAACTGGCGGTGCGGCGCCCCGGCGGGGAGCCGCACCGCCAGCGGGTGCGTCAGCCGCAGCTGCTGACGTAGATGTAGGGCTTCACGCTGGGGCTGTTCATGTTCTGCTGGGTGATGGCCACCAGCGGCGTGTCGATCTGCTTGGGCACCGCCTTGCCCTGGATGGCGTTCAGCCCCTGCCGGACCGCGTCGGCGCCTTCCACGGCCGGCGCCTGGGCGATCGCCAGCTGGATGGTGCCGCTGCGCATCATCGACATCTGCTGCGGGTCGGCGTCGAACGTGGCGAGCTTCACCTTGCCGGTCCGGTGCGCGTGGGCGATGCCGGACGCCGCGCCCTGCGCGGTGATGACGTTGGCCGCGAAAGCGCCGTTGAGGGTCGGGTGGGAGCTGATGTCCCCCTCGATGAACGAGGCTGCGGTGGTGACGCTGTCAGCGTCGTCGTTCTGCTCGGGCAGCAGCTTGATGCCCGGGTACTTGGCGGCCATCTCCTGCTGGAAGCCCTGGACCCGGGCGTCGGTGGTGGACACGCCCTTGGCGACGCTGATCACCGCGACCAGGCCCTTGCCGCCGAGCAGCTTGCCGAGCGTATCGGCGGCGAGCCGGCCGCCGGCCGCGTTGTCCGACGAGATCCTGGTCAGGCCCAGCGACGGGTCGGCGGAGGAGGTGTCGACGAAGATCAGCTTGGTGCCGGCCCGCTGTACCTTCTGCAGGTCCGGGTTGAGCGCGGCGCTGTCCTTCGGCGCGACCAGCAGCGCGTCCGGCCGGGTGACCTGCGCGGCGTCGATGAGCGGCTTCTGCTGGGGGACTGAAGGTGGCCGGGCCGGTCACGGTGAGGCTGACCCCGAGCTTCCTGGCCTCGCGCTGCGCGCCGCACTCCATCGACACGTAGAAGTTGTCGCTCTTGGTGCCGACGATCAGTTCCATGGTCTTCTTGCCCGCGGCGCCGCTGGCCGGCGACCCACCGCACGCGCTGAGCGCCAACTACGACGGTGACGGGTACAGCTACTCCGCGGACGCCCTGGCGCAAGACGGGTTCAGCCCCCGTGCGGCAGTGACCGCGGATGGCCTCTCGTTCACCTGGCCCAATGCCCAATCCTGCGCGCCGGACAACATCCTGGCGTCCGGGCAGACCATGCTGGTGCAGGGCAAGCCCGGGGCTGCCACGCTCGGCCTGCTCGGGTCCTCCACCAACGGGTCCTCGCAGGGCACGATCACCATCCACTACACCGACGGGACATCGTCGTCCCAGACCGTGTCGTTCACCGACTGGGCGCAGTCGCCCGGCCCGGGGGACACGGCCGTGGCGACCATGCCCTACCGCAACTCGGTCGACGGCACGTCGCAGTCGATCACCATGTACGTGTTCGCCACCACGGTCCCGGTCGACTCGTCGAAGACGGTGGCCTCGGTCGCCTTCCCCTCGGTGAGCAGCCAGGTCGGCAGCGGCACCACGGCCATGCACATTTTCGCCGTCAGCCTCGGGTAGCCGGGCCGGCGCCGCCGGCGAGGAGGCCCGGGACCACCGGTCCCGGGCCTCCAGGCGCCCGCCGCGCCTGCCGGCCCGGCTGGCTGCCGCTAGCTGCCCCAGATGGCGTCGAGGATCCGCATCTGCACGGAGCGGAGCGCGGGGGCGACCGCGGCGAGGGTCGCGACGGCCATGAGGATGGCCAGGTCCAGGCCCATCTCGTGCCAGGTGGTGGCCAGCGTGACCGGCCCGTTCGGGAAGTGGAACGGGTGGGCCTGCACGAGCGGGCTGACGGCGAAGCGGAACAGCAGGAACCCGGTGCCGACACCCGCCAGGGCGTAGGCCCACGCCTTCAGGACATAGCTGGCCACGATCGGGCTGGACCGGATGCCGATGGCCCGCTCGATGCCGATCTGGCGGCGCTTGTTCACCAGGTCGATGTAGGTGATCGTGAAGATCGTGACGGCGGCCATGAGCAGCGAGACGCCTTTGAGGAGGTTGCTGATCAGCCGGAAGGTGGCGGTCTGGTCCGCCACGGTGGTGCCGAGGTCGGCCGAGGTCAGGAACTTCATCCCGCCGCGCAGCCCGCTGAGCCGGCTGACCGCCTGGCTCTCGCTGGTGCCGGTGGTGGTACGGACGTAGACGGCGGTGGCGCGGTTCGCGCTGGCGGGCAGCAGCCTGGCGGCCTCGTTCGCGGTGATGTAGGCGTTGTCGTCCGACTGCGGGAACTGGTTGTCGTAGATCCCGGCGACGGTCAGGGTGGCGGTCCGCCCGTTCGACAGGGTGATGGTGACCTTGTCACCGGCGTGCACGGTCTTGAGCGATGCCCGGTAGCCGCGCACCTGTGTCTGGCCGGCGCCGGCGATGCCGATCCCGAGCAGCACCTGATCGCTGTCCGGGGCCAGGGCGTGGCCCTCGACGAGGTTGCCGGGCGTGCTGAACACCGCGCCGAAGCTGCCGGGATCGATGGCGTTCACCGTCCACGACCCGGAGTCCGTCCCGTGACTGACCTGCGTGCCAGCGTGGAAGACAGCGGTGGCATCGGCCACGCCAGCGGTCCGGCGGATCTGCGCGAGGTAGCCGCTGGCGTTGCTGATGCTGGTGCCCTTGCCCTGGGGGGTGATCACGATGTTGCTGGTCACGGTGTCGATGAGCTGGGCGTTGACCCGGTTGATGGCGCCCTGGATCAGCGAGGGCAGGAACAGCAGGCTCACGTAGATCAGCAGCATCATCACGGTGGTGGCCACGGCGATGCCGTAGTTGCTGCGGGCCAGGGTGCGGCCGGCCAGGAACAGGGAGACCCGGAGGCTCTTCATCGCGTGTCTCCGCTGATCTCGTGCGCGGGCTGCAGGGCGCCGGCGAGCTTGCCGTCGCTGAGGTGGATGAGGCGGGTCGCGTACTGGGCGTCGTCCGGGTCGTGGGAGACGAACACCACGGTCACGCCGAGGGTCTCGTTCAGGGTCCGGAGCGTCTGCATCACGGTCCGGGCCGAGATGCTGTCGAGGTTGGCCGTGGGCTCGTCGGCGTAGATGATGCGCGGCTCGTTCACCAGCGCCCGCGCGATCGCGACCCGCTGCTGCTCGCCCCCGGACAGCTCCCGGGGCCGGTGCCGGGCGCGATGCCCGAGCGCCACCAGGTCCAGCGTGTCCAGGGCGCGGCGGCGGCAGTGCCGGGCCGATTGCCCGGCCATCATGGCGGGCAGGCACACGTTCTCCAGCGCGGTCAGCTCCGGGAGCAGGGCGTACTCCTGGAAGACATAGCCGAGGGTGCGCAGCCGCAGTTCGCCGCGGCGCCGTTCGGGCAGCCTGGTCACCTCCTGGCCCCGCAGCCAGATGGAGCCGCTGGTCGGCAGGTCGATGAGGCCGAGCTGCCGCAGCAGCGTCGACTTGCCGGAGCCGCTCTTGCCCATGATGCACACCATCGCGCCCGCCGGGATCTCCAGCGAGACGCCGTCGAGCGCCCGCACCTCGACGTTGCCCAGCTGATAGATCTTCGTGAGCTGCACGGCTGCCACGGCGGCGGAGGAACCGGGCGGCGGAGCGGCCCGGAGCGGGCTGGCCGGCTGGCGCGTGCGCGGGCCTCGGCGGCGCCGCCGGATCACCGCCGCGGCGGCGAACCCGGCCACCGCCAGCACGGCCAGCACCAGGATCGCCAGGCCGGCGAGCCTGATCAGGTGGCCGTGCCGGCCCGCCGCCACGGCGATCCCCGCGGCGGCCAGCACCGGCTCAGCGCCCGCCGCTGGCATGGGCCGTCCTGTGCTTCATCCCTGATTCTGTCACATATGACAGTTTAGCAGAACGCCGGGAGGCCAGGAGCCTCCCGGCGTCCGTGCACCTGTCGCGGTTCCCGGCATCCCGGCAGCGCGCTCACCAGACCTCGTAGCGCAGGTGGACCGCTCCCTCGCCGTGGACCGCCTCGACGCAGCGCAGACCCGCCTGGGCGGCGCCGAACAGCCGCATGCCGCGGCCGATCAGCACCGGCGCGACGTGCAGCACGACCTCATCGGCCAGCCCGGCCGCCAGCGCCTGCTGGGCGATGCTGACCCCGCCTGCCAGCAGGACGTCTCTGCCATCCGCTGCCGCGCGGGCCTGCTCGACGGCGGCGTTGATGCCGCCCGTGACGAACGTGTAGCTGGTGCCGCCGGCCTTGCCGATCCGTTCCTGGCCGCGGTGGGTCAGGACGAACACGGGCGCGTGGAAGGGCGGCTCCTCGCCCCAGTTCTGGTAGCCGTAGTCGAACATCCTGCGGCCGATGACCTGCGGGCCGAACCGGGCGAAGTTGCTGGCCCACATGCGGGAGTCCACCGAGTCCTCCCCGCCCGCCTGGCCCTGCTGCTCGCGCCAGCTGCGCAGCGGGAACTGCCATCCCAGGATCGCGGTGAAGACCGCCATCGCGTCCGGGTCGCTGGGCTCGGGGCCGGCCACGCCGTCTACCGACACTGACATGCCGATCACTACCTTTGTCATTTCTCCGGCTCCTTCTGGACCGGGCGCCTCGTGCGCCCTTTCACCAGCAGGTCGGAGCCAGCCGCCAGCTCTCGACATCGCCGCGCGACCCGGGCGGGGAGAAGAATCCAGGCGCCCCGACCAGCGGGTGGCGGGGCAGCGTAGCCTCAGCACCGCCATTGCCCTGCCGCGATGCACCACGCCTATGGGGTGGGACGGCCGTTTCCACAGCCTGGTGGCGAGAAGGGGCAGGACGATGTTCCGTTACTTCCGGGCTTTGACATCCTCCCCGCCCTGAGGGGTGGGGATTTCTGGCTCACGGTGCCCTGGGCGGCTACGCCGCACGGGGTCTTACCCGATCAGCGCCAGCAGGGGTGAGACCGGCCCTGGTGAGCATCACGGCGGCGCTGTTCTTGTCCCTGGGCAGGACGGTGCCGCATGAGCTGCATGTGTAGGTTCTCTGCGACAGCGGCAGGCGTTGCTTGGCTCTCGCACCGCAGGCGCTGCAATCGGTGGTGGTGTGTGCCGGGTCCACGAGATGGACCACCCGGCCGTGCTTGGCCGCCATCTGGAGCAGGGCGGACTTGGCCGCCCCGATGGCGGCGTCGGCTGCCTTGCGGGCCATGCTGGACTTCGCGAGGAACCGAGGGTGGAAGTCCTCGACGGCTATCTGGCCGAAGTCCCGGGCGATCTTCTTGGCCCACTTGCGGGCCGTGTCCTGCCGCTGCGCCGCGACCTTGGCGTGCGCCTTGGCGGCCTTCCGCCTGGCACGCCTGTACCCAGCCGAGGCGGGCTTGCCTTTCTGCGGCTTACGCCGGGCCATCTGCCGCTGGTATTTAGCCAGCTTGCCGGCGGACTTCTTCATGAACTCGGGATGGGGGAGGTCGTGGCCGTCGCTGGTGGTCGTCGCGATCTGCGTGACGCCCCAGTCGATGCCGACGACATTCCCGGTCTCCGGGTACGTCTCTTCCTCGGCCTGGACGACGAACGACGCGTGCCAGTGCCCCAGGGCATCCTGGCAGACGCGAACGGAACTTGGCGCAGACGGAAGGTCACGCGACCAGATGACGCGGAGCGAGATCCCTCTGGCCACGACCAAGCGGCCATTGCGGAGCGAGAAGCCGTGCTTCGTGTAGTTCATCGTCGACAGCGCCCGGTCGCGCTTTTTGAACTGCGGGAGGCCGGCACGCTGGCGTACCGGGAGCTTGTTCTTCCGGTCCTTAAGTGCTTTGGCCCGGCTCTTGCCGAAGTCCCGGATCGTCTGCTTCTGTGCAACCGAACTGCCCTCACGCAGCCACTCGTGCTGCGCACGCCATCCGGTGAGCATCTTGTCCAGGCCAGCGGGACCGCACTCACGCTTGTCCTTCCACGCCTGGCGTGATTCCGCCACGCACTGGTTCCAGACCCAACGGCACCGGTCCCACTCAGCACGCAGCGCGCGTTCGGCGCCAGCCGACACACGGATCCGGTAGGTGTACCTCACCTGCACGGAACAGCACCCTGCCATTGGCCTACGACAGTCCAGGGCGGCCACAGGCGCGGCAGCCACGCCGTCCGCGCACCATGCCCACCTGGCGTGCGAGACGAAGCACCTGCGCGGCTTCCCCGACCACGCCGGCGATGCGGAAGGAGGGCGTCTCGGCGCGCCGGCTCCGCGCCGAGTCCACCGGCCAGGTGAACCGGGCAGCACGCACGGGCAATTCGAGATCTACGCCGCGAACGTCACCGCGTCCCTTCCCTGAGCGGAACGGTCCCGGGCGGCCGTCTCCCCGGCGGACGTCCTGGTCTCATCAGCGGATTCCCCGGCCCAGCCGGGCGCACCCCCGATCCAGGGCCGCCCTGACGGTCAGACCCCCGGCACTTCAGGCCCTGGTGTGCCGGACGCGGACGACGAGCTTGCCGGTGGCGCGGTCGTGCTCCATGTCGTCGTGCGCCTGCGGCACCTGCTCCAGGCCGTCGTAGACGCGGGCCACGGGGAAGGCCAGCCGGCCGGCCGCGACCGCGTCGAGGATCTCCTGGAAGGCCTCCCGGGGCAGGTCGCCGGCGTCGCCGAAGTAGCCCGCCAGGCGCACCCCCTTCGGCAGGTACTCGTTCGGGGAGAACTCCCGCACCGTCCACTGGTTGGAGAGGCTGCCGCCGAAGCAGGCCGTGCCATGCAGGCGCACCGCGCGCAGCGTATCGGGCAGGGTCGGCGTGCCGACGAGATCAAGGGCGGCGTCGACGCCGTCCGGGTACAGCTCGCGCACGGCGGGCGCGACCTCGCCGGTGTCGAGCAGGGGGTGGCCGACGCCGTGCTCTTTCAGCAAAGCGAGGCGGCCGGCCTGCCGGGTGGTGGACAGCACCGTGGCGCCGCGCCAGGTGGCCAGCGCGGCAGCGGCCAGGCCCACCGAGGAGGTGCCGCCGCGGATCAGCACGGACTGACCGGGCTGCAGGTCCAGGCCGATGGTGAGCGAGCCGTAGGCGGTCTGCACCATCTCCGGCAGGGCGCCGAGCACCTCCCAGGGCAGGCCGGTGTCGACGGGGATGACCTGGGACAGCGGCACCGACGTGTACTCGGCATAGCCGCCGTCGTAGGTGCGCCCCATGTCCCCCATCATCGCGACGACCTTCTGCCCGGCAGCCAGCCCGCTGCCCGGCGGGGCCGCGTCGACGGTGCCGGCGGCCTCGATCCCCGGTACCCGGGGAAAGCTGACGCCCACGCTCACACCCAGCCGGAGCTTCAGCTCCGAGCGGTTGACGCCGAACGCCTCGACGCGGATGCGCAGCCAGCCGTCCCGCTCGGGCGGGAGCGGGAGCGTGGTCAGCCGCAGGTTGCCCACGGGGCCGGGGGCGGAGAGCTGGACGGCGCGCATGGTGGCCGGCGAGGACGTCATGGGCGTGCCTTCTTCCCGGGAGCAGCAGAGCCGGTCGGCGATGGTCAAACATGCAATCTCTGCGGCTTCATTCCCAGCCCCGGGTCCGCTTTCAGGCTGCCGGGCCGATTTCAGCGCCTGCCATTTCCGCGTAGATCAGGAAGCGGAACGGGTCCTGCAGCTGGTGGCGTGCCATCAGCCGGTAGAGCGCCTGCTGCCGCAGCGCCTTCAGGCCCTCGTCTTCGGGGTGGCGGGCCAGGCCGGCGGCGGCGATCTCCAGCGCCAGTGCGTGGTCGCGCTGGGCGAGCAGGGCCCGGGCCGCCCCGGCGAACGGCTCCGGCTTGCCGCCGGCCAGCAGGTCGAGCGCGGCGGCGCGCTGGGCGGGGGAGACGGGCTCCAGGCCCTGCCCGTCGCTCTGCCAGTAGCCGGTGTGCTGGTGGTGCAGCCGCTGCAGGAAGTGGTCGCGGATGGCCAGATAGGGGCCGACGGCCGCGGGGTGCTCGCGCAGGACGCCGGGCAGCACGTTCGCGTCCAGCAGCGCGGCCAGGGTCCGGCCGGACCCGATCCCGGCGAGCGCGTGCTCACGCAGGTCGCGGAGCGCGGGCAGCAGCCCGGCGACCGCCTCCACCGTGAACAGCTCGGTCAGGACGGTGTGCCCGTGGATCAGCGTGCGCGGCCGCAGCCCGGTGATGAACTCCAGGGTCTCCAGCAGCCCGGCGGGCGAGCCTTCGGCGAAGAACGGCGCGCCGAGGTAGGGCATCATCACGTCCCCGGTGAACAGCACCCCGCTGGCGGGCAGGTAGATCATCAGCGCGTCGCCGGTCTCGCCGCCCGCGGCCGGGTACAGGACGAGTTCGGTCCCGCCGATCGTCATGGTGGCCGGCTCGGCGATGAGCTGGTCGACGTCGATGCCGGACGGGCGGGCCGCCTGGCCGCTCCCGAACCCGGCCGCAGTGCCGGTGAAGTTCCGGAACGGCAGGTAGTTCGCGTGCTGGCGCGCCAGCTCAGCCGGGAAGCCCGTCTGGGCGATGACCGTGACGCCGGGCCCCCGCAGCGCGGCGATGCCGCCGGCGTGGTCGAAGTGGGAGTGCGTGAGGATCACGTGACTGATCTGGCCGGCGTCCAGGCCCGCGCCGGCGAGCGCGGCGGCGGCGCGCCCGGCCGTGGTGCCGGCGTCGATGGCGACCACGCCGTCGCCGGTGGTGAGGAACGCGATGTCACCGAAGTCGTATCCCTGCGCCACCCGGACGCCGGGCGCGGGCTCCGCGATCCGGGGCGCGGTGAACCGGAACCCGCCGGCGGCGTCCACCGAGTAGCCGCTGAACTCCAGCCGGGCACCCGGCGGCACGCCGGTCAGCCCGGACGCCGCGGCCGCCTGCGCCGCCCGCGCCGGCTCGCCGAGCGCCGCGTGCGCGGCCGCCAGCCCGTGGTGCACCGCGCGGAGCATGGACGCAGGGAACTGGTCGCGGACGGCCAGCACGAACTCCAGGTCTGCCACGGCCCGGGCCGCCTGCCCGGCTTCCGGCGGCAGCCCGGCCAGAGCGAGCCCGCGGTAGTACTGCGGCAGGCCCAGGTCCTGCCCGGCCGCCTGGTCCAGCTTCGCCAGGCCCGCCGGGATGTCCCGGCCGTCCCGCACGGCGAAGAACCCGGCCAGGGCCAGCGGCGCCGCCTGGCCGGGCTGGCGCTCGGCGAGCTCACCGAAGAAGGCGGCGCCCTCGGCGTCGGCGCCGGTCGCGGCGAGCGCCGTGGCCAGCGTGACCAGCGTCGCGCGGTCGGCGCCCGGCCAGCCGGCCGCGGTCTTCAGCGCCTCGATGGTGTGGTCCTTGACGATCGGGTCGGTCATGGCCGTGCTCCTTCCGGGTGGTGGCGGGTGGTGAAGGCTGGGTGCGGGGCTGCCGGTCATTCCGGGCTCCCGGGCGCGGCGGGCGCCAGCGCCGCGGCAGCGCCGCCAGGGACCGCGCGGGCTGGGGAGGCGGCGCGGCCGGGCGGCCGCGCGACGGCAGGAGCAGGCAGCCCAGGGCGCCGGCGACCAGGATCGCCACGGAGATCGCGAGGGTGGGGTGCATCGCCGCGACGTAGGCGTGGGCGAACACGTCGTGGCCCAGGCGGCCGGCCTCGTGCGCCAGCGGGGCCGGGGTGCCGGCCGGGACGCGGCCCCCCGCCTGGCCGCGGCCGACCTGCAGGCCGGCGTGGGCGGCGCGGGCGAACCCGGCCACGAACGGGTGCCGGGCGGCGGCGGGCAGGGTCCGCGCGGCGGCCAGGGCGCGGGTCTGCAGCCCGGCGGCGAGCTGGGTGGCCAGCACGGCGCCGGTGATCGCGCCGCCCAGGGTGGCGCCCAGCTGGCGGCCGGTGTTGAGCACGCCGGAGGCGGCACCGGCCAGCGCCGGCGGGGCGGCGCGCATGCCCATGGTGGCCTGCGGTGCGAAGATCGCCCCCATGCCCAGCCCGGCCACCGCCAGCACCGGGGCGAAGGTCAGCGACGTCGCGTGCACGGAGGCGACGGCCGCCACCCCGGCGATCCCGGCCGCGTAGACCGCCAGCCCCGCCATCAGCACGTACTTGCCGCCGAACCGGTCGGTCAGCCGGCCCGCGAACGGGGCCAGCGACGTCATCGCCACCGTCAGCGGCAGGCTGGTGAGCCCGGCGTGCACCGCGGTGAAACCCAGCGCCGACTGCAGGTTGACCGAGCTGACCAGCAGCATGGACTGCAGCGCGAACTGCACCCCGGCGCTGAGCACCACCATGATCGTGAACGTCCGGGACCGGAACAGGCCCAGCGGCACCAGCGGGTCGCGGTGGCGGCGCTCCCAGGCCGCGAAGCAGGCCAGCAGGACCACACCCGCGATGATGATCTCCGGGATGGTGACGCCGCCGGCGACGGCCCCCCAGCCGTAACGCTGGCCCTCGATCACCCCGTAGGACAGCGCAGCCAGGCCGGCGCCGGCCAGCAGTACGCCGCCCAGGTCCAGCCGCGGCCGTCCGGCGGTCCGCACGCCGGGCACGAACAGGCAGGCCAGGGCGATCCCGGCGGCGGCGATCGGCAGGTTGACATAGAACACCCACCGCCAGGACAGGTAGGTGGTGAGCCCGCCGCCGAGTGTCGGCCCGCTGACGGTGGCCAGCCCCACCATGGAGAAGGAGACGCCGAACGCCGCGCCCATCCGCTCCCGCGGGGCAGTGCCTGCCTGGGGGGACGGCCCTCCCGGATCCTCCCCGAAGAGCTGCTGGATGATCACCATGACCTGCGGGGTGAGGGCCGCCGCGCCGACGCCCTGGATCACCCGGGCGGCGATCAGCTGCCCCGGCGACTGGGCCGCGCCGCACGCCGCGGAGGCGATCGCGAACAGGGCCAGGCCCCAGATGAACAGCCGCCGCGGCCCGAACAGGTCACCGAGCCGGCCGGCCAGGATCAGCAGCGCCGCGAACACCAGCAGGTAGCCGTTGACCACCCACAGGGCCTGGTCCAGTGACGCGTGCAGCCCGGTGAGCAGGCTGGGCAGGGCCACGTTGACGATCGTGGTGTCCAGCAGCACGGCGAAGGTCCCCAGGCACAGCACGGCCAGTGCCAGCCACGGATGCCGCACCCGCCCGGTCACGTGCTCCATGACGCCGCTCCCAGTTAGTAGCTTGAAAAGACTTACTGCTGGCAACCCTTCCAGCGCGGACTAAGTCTTGTCAAGAGACTTACTGGGTATGCTTGGCTCCATGCGACTGACGAGCCTGGCCGACTGGAACTGCTCGATCGCCAGGACCCTGGACGTGGTGGGCGAGTGGTGGACGCTGCTGATCCTGCGGGACGCCTTCCGCGGCACCCGCCGTTTCGACGACTTCCAGGAGAGCCTGGGTGTGGCCCGCAGCGTCCTGACCGCCCGGCTGGCCAAGCTGACCGAGCACGGGGTGCTGGAGCGCAGTGAATACTCCGAGCATCCGCCGCGGTATGAGTACCGCCTGACGGACAAGGGCCTGGCGCTGTTCCCGGTCATCGCCGCGCTGATCCGCTGGGGCGACGAGTGGGCGCCCACCCCGGCCGGCCCGCCCGTGGTGTTCGTCCACGACACCTGCGGGAACGTCACCACCCCGGTGCTGACCTGCCCGCACTGCCATGGCGAGGTCACCACCGCCAACACCCACAGCGAGCCCGGCCCGGGCAGCCGCCCCGCCGCCGGGGCGGCCGGGTGACCCGCGGGGGCGGTGTGCGGCCCGCCCCGCCAGGGAACGGAACAGGCTAAGGGGATCAGGCTGCGGCTGTCACCGGCAGGCCGCGGTCACCGGGGGGAGTGGCAGCCAATGGCTACGACGGCATGGCGGTTCAAGGGCACCGAAGGGGCCGACGAGGCGGTCCTCACGCTGACCGAGCTGGATGACCGGGGCGTCATCGATGTGCAGGACGTCGCCGTGATCCGCTGGCCGCGGTACTCGGCGGGCCCGCAGACGCAGGAGCACGTGACCGAGCAGGGCGGCAAGGCGTCCGCGATCGCCAAGCGGATCAGGAAGGCCGGCATCGACAGCGGCATGGTCGAGTCGGTGAAAGGCGACCTGGAGCCCGGCACCTCGGCGCTGGTGCTGCTGAGCGCGGGCGCCGAGATGGCGCCGGTCGCCGAGGCGTTCGGGGGCCACGCCATGGAGCTGATGCGCTCGGACCTCTCGGTGCAGCAGGAGGACCTGCTGCGGGCGGTCGTCGGCCGCCGCCGCCGGCCGCCGCGCAAGAGCGCGGAGAGCAAAAGCTGACGCTTCCCGGATACCGCTGAGGCCGGGCGGGCATGCCTGCCCGGCCCCCGCACGGTCAGCCGGGGTGGCGGAGCTGGCGCTGCAGGGCGGGCACGTCGGCGAGCGGGCCCAGGTGGCCCAGCTTGGCCCGGCTGATGACCGACCGGATGGTCTGCACCTGCCCGTCGGCGATGTCCAGCACGAACACGTTGACCAGCGCGCCGTCCGCATCGACCAGCAGCGCCCCCGGCTGGCCGTTGATCTCGGACAGCCGGATGGTGGCCCCCACCGCGCGGATCTGCTCGCCGAGGCTGATGACGAGCCGGGCCACCTTGTCCCGGCCGGCGATGGGCCGCGGCCAGGACGGCCGCATCCCGCCGCTGTCCCCGTACACGGTGACGTCCGCGGCCAGCATCGACACCAGCCCGTCCAGGTCCCCGTCCCCGACGGCCTGGAAGAACCGGCTCGCCAGCTCCTCCCGCTTGCGCCGGGACGCCTCGAACCGCGGCCGGTGCTCGCTCACGTGCCGCCGGGCCCGCAGGGCCAGCTGGCGGCAGTTGTCCTCGCTGCGGCCGACAATCCCGGCGATCTCCGGGTAGCCGTAGCCGAACACGTCGTGCAGCAGCAGCACCGCCCGCTCGGGCGGCGACAGCCGCTCCAGCAGCAGCAGAAACGCCATGGACAGCGAGTCGGCCTGCTCGGCCGAGTCGGCGGGATCCGGCGCGGCGGGATCGGTGAGCAGCGGCTCGGGCAGCCACTCGCCGGGATAGGTCTCCCGCCGCACCCTGGCCGAACGCAGGTAGTCGATGCACAGCCGGGTGGTCACGGCCGACAGGTACGCCTTGGGCGACTCCACCTCCTGGCCCTCCGACCCGGCGCGGTGAAAGCGCAGGAACGCCTCCTGGACGACGTCCTCGGCCTCGCTCACCGAGCCGAGCATCCGGTAGGCGATGGAGAACATCAGCGGCCGCAGCTGCTGGTACACCTCGGGCGTGCCCATGCCGGACCCCTTTCCTGCCTCAGGCGGAAACCGGCTGCGGCTCGGCGGCCGGCGCCTCGCGAAAGCCCTGCCGCCAGCTCGCCCGGCTCGGCTGCCAGTCCAGCTCCCGCTTGGCCTTGGCGTTCGAGCAGCCGCGGACCTGCGTCATCATCACGACCCCCGTCTCACCGGCGAGCAGCCGCCCCAGCCAGACCGGCACCCGGCGCGGCGGCCTGGCGCCCACTGCCTGCGCGAGGAACGGCAGCCACTCCGCCACCGGGGCGGGCTCGTCGTCGGCCACGTTGTACAGCCCGGGGGAGCCGCGGTCCAGCGCGGCCACGGTCGCGGACGCGGCATCGCTGGTGTGCAGGAACGACCACACCCCGGCGCCGTCGCCGATGACGGGGAACATGCCGCGCCGGATGACCGGCACCAGCTGGTCCCAGGCGCCAGGCCCGTACAGGGAGCCGTACCGCAGCACGATCCCCTCCAGCGGGGCCGCCGGCACCACCTGCTCCAGGTGCCGGATCGCCGCCATCGACTGCCGCATCGCCGCGGGCGGCGCCGGGTCGAGCGGGTCCTCCTCGGTCTTCACCGGTCCGCCCTCGCGGCTGCCGGTCCAGCCGCCGTAGCTCTGGGCGATGAACCGGCGGGCGCCCGCCGCCACGGCGGCGGCCAGCAGATGGTCCGTGCCCTCGGTGCGCAGCCGGTTGGTGAGGGCGAACGTCTTGTCGAACTTGCGGACGCTGAACGGCCCGGACAGCGCGGTCATCTGGTGGATGACGACTTCCGGCTGCGCCCGCGCGACCGCCTCGCCGACCGCCGCCCCGTCCAGCCCATCGGCCACCACCGGCTCGGCGCCCAGCGAGCGCAGCAGCCCGGTCTTGCCGGGGCTGCGGGTCGTCGCGGTCACCTGATGGCCCTGGGCGGCCAGCTGCGGCAGCAGCTGCCGGCCGATGACGCCGCTCGCGCCTGCTACGAAGATCCGCACAACTCCTCCCTTCGCCAGGTCCCTGGTGGACCGGTCGTCACTTTCCGACGAAACAAGGCCCTGTCCCGTGACAGCCGGCCGGAAACATTCCCCGGCTACGGGCGGCGGCCCGGGCCGGCCCGGAACGCGCGCCGGTAGGCGGACGGTGACGTGCGCAGCAGCCTGCTGAAGTGGTGCCGGTAGGTGACCGGCGTGTCGAACCCGACCGCGGCGGCGATCTCCTCCACCGGCGCCGTGCCGGTCTCCAGCAGCGCCAGGCTGGCCTGCACCCGCTGGCCGATCAGCCACCGGATCGGGCTGGTGCCGGTGGCGCGGGCGAAGTGCCGCAGGTAGCTGCGCGGCGACATGCCCGCCTGCCGGGCCAGCGCCTGCACGGTGACCGGCTCGGCCAGGTGCGCCAGCGCCCAGGCCATGCTGGCGGCGACCCGGTCGTCACCGGCGCCCGCGGCCAGCGGGGCCTCGATGAACTGGGCCTGGCCGCCGTCCCGGTGCGGCTGGACGACCAGCCGCCGGGCGACCGCGTTGGCGACCGCGGCGCCGTGGTCCTGCCGGACCAGGTGCAGGCACAGGTCCAGGCCGGCCGCGCTGCCCGCGCCGGTGAGCACGTCGCCGTGGTCCACGTACAGCACGTCCGGGTCTACCTCGACGGCGGGGAAGCGCTCGCGCAGCAGCCCGGCGTACCGCCAGTGGGTGGCGGCCCGCCGCCCGTCCAGCAGGCCCGCCCCGGCCAGCGCGAACGCGCCCGAGCAGATCGACACGATGCGGGCGCCCCGGGAGTGCGCCAGCCGCAGCGCCGCCGCCAGCTCCGGCGACGGCCCGGCGGTCACGTCCGGCACTCCCGGCACGATCAGCGTGCCCGCGCTGGCGAAGGCGGCCAGCCCGTGCGGCGTGTGCAGGCTCGCCCCGCCGGTCACCCGCAGCGGCCCCGGCCGCTCCGCGCACACCGTCAGCTGGTACCAGGGCACGCCGAGCTCGGGCCGCGGCAGCCCGAAGACCTCGGTGACGATCCCGGTCTCGAAGCCCGTCATGCCGTCGTACGCGAGCACCGACACGGCCCGCCGGGGCTGGGGCTGGCTCATGGCGAGATCTTAGCGATAGTAGTCATTAACGCCACTGGTGAACGAGGGCCCGCCACGGCAGCATCGCGGTATGCCTGATGCCCCTGTGCTGACCAGCCTGACGCCGCCCGCCGCCGAGCCGGAAGCGGCCGCGGCCCACTTCGCCGCCCGGCTCGCCTTCGAGACGGACGTCTCCGACGTCCGCGCCGCCCTGCTGGCCGGGGCTGCCTTCACGCTGGTGGACTCGCGCGGCCCGGAAGCGTGGCAGCAGGGCCGCCTGCCCGGCGCCCTCCATCTGCCCACCGCCCAGATCCCCGGCCGGGCGGCGGCGCTGGTCCCGCCCGGCCTGACCGTGGTCACCTACTGCTGGGGCCCCGGCTGCAACGGGGCCACCCGGGCGGCGCTGGCGTTCGCCCGGCTCGGTTACCGGGTGAAGGAGATGCTCGGCGGCTACGAGTACTGGGTGCGGGAGGGCTTCCCGGTGCAGACGGCCGCGGGGCTGTCGGCCGGGCCCGCCGATGCCCTGACCGCGGTCCGCCCAGGCCCGCCCTGCGGCTGCTGAGCCGGCGCTACCCCGGCCCGGCCCGGCAGCGGGACCTGGGGTGATGATGGTGTCCTAGTAAGGGGGCGGGCGATGCCAGAGGCCGCGTTGCCGTTCGATGTGGTGACCGTGGATAAGCCAGCCGGGATGAACGTGATCATCGGCCAGGCGCACTTCATCAAGACCGTGGACGACCTGCACGAGGCGCTGGCCGGGGTGAGCCCGCACCTGCGGTTCGGGGTGGCCTTCTGCGAGGCGTCCCAGGCCCGGCTGGTGCGGCGGTCCGGCAACGACCCCGAGCTGGTGACCCTGGCCGCGGTGAACGCGGCGGCCATCGCCGCCGGGCACACGTTCGTGATCATGCTCCGGGAGGGCTTCCCGGTCAACGTCCTGAATCCCCTCAAATCGGTTCCCGAGGTGTGCACGGTCTTCTGCGCCACCGCCAACGACGTCGACGTCCTGGTCGCCGTGACCGGGCGGGGCCGCGGGGTCATCGGCGTCATCGACGGCGAGCCCCCGGTGGGCATCGAGACCGACGCCGACGTGGCCGAGCGCCGCGGCCTGCTGCGGGAACTCGGCTACAAGCTCTGAGCTCAGCGCCCGGGCAAATACGGTGACGGTCAGGATTCCGCCGGTCAGGGTTTCCTGGGGCGGGAACCGCCGGACAGCTGCTCCGGCCGCAGCCCGAAGAACAGGCCGAGCATCACGATCAGGTCCAGCACCGCGATCAGGCCCGCGATGTAGGGGCCGGGGCCGCCCAGCCAGGCCAGGTAGCCGCAGAACGCCAGCACCACGACCAGCGAGCTGACCGCCCGCGGCCGCCCGCTCTGGGCCAGCCGCTCCGGCACCTCGTAGGGGGCGCGCTGCACGTAGTTGCCGGTCGCCGCCCGGTCCTGGGCGATCTTCAGCCACAGGTCGTACAGTTCGGGCGCCCGTTCGCGCAGCGCCACGGCCTCCTCGACCGAGGGCATCTCGCCGGCCGGCTCCTGGTGCTGGCCCAGCCGCTCGGCGAGCCGCTCGTAGACCAGGGCCGCAAGCTGGTCCAGGTCGCTGGCGGGCGGGGCGGGCTCGCCGGGCAGCGGGCCGACCCGGCCGGGCGGCTGCGGGAACGCCGCGTCCGGCGCCGGATCCCGGCCGTCCCCGGCGTGCCGGATCCCGTCGTGGTCGTTCACGCCGGGGTGGCCGCGTCGCCGTGGCCGCGGGCGTGCGAGGCCGCCTCACGGTGGGCGTCGCGGAGGATCGCGGCGGAGTCCCGGAAAGCTGCCCCTGCCCCGGTGTTCGGCGGCGGCTCCGGCAAGCCCGAGCGCATGACGCGGTAAATGACTGCGCCGGTCAAGTCGAAGATGGCAGCGGTGCCGAGCGAAAATGCGGCAATCCGGTGCGCTGACCTGTCCGTCTGCATACGCGGTTGTTTCCCGCTTCGGCCAGTGCTCAAAACTGTTGCCGAATTACTGCCATCAGCAGCGGGATCACCGGCATAGATACCCTTAAAAGGGGAAAAGCGCGGCGGCTGCCGGCCTGCCGGGCCGCGTCCGCCCGGCAGCGGAGCCGGGACCGGCCGCGCTGCGGGTCGGCTACGATTCGATCTGTCTTCGGCCGGATTCGGCGATCAAGTGGAGTGAGCGTGCGCCTGGGCGGTGAGCCGGTGGGGCGGTGGGGGATCGCCCTGATGGGGGTCGCGGGTGCCGTCGGCATCGGGCTCGCCGTGCACGGCTGGTCCGCCCGCGCGGCCGGGGTCACCCCCGCGCTCGCCAGCGGATCCAGCTCCGCCAGCGCTCCTGCTGCCAGCGCATCTGCGCCCGCGGGCAGCCCGGCTCAGCCGGCTTCGCCGGCCGCCCCGTCGTCACCGGCCGCCTCCGCCGGGCCGCTGCTCAGCTCCGAGCCCTATGCGAGTTCCGCGTTCCTGGTCTGGCCCGGCAGCCCGGGCGCGGCCGCCAGGCAGGCGCTGACCGGGCTGAGCGTCTCGGTGAAGAAGCAGGGGAGCGGCGTCAAGGTCACCGCGGGAGTCGCCGGGCAGCCCGCCCAGTCGCGCGTCTATCCGGCCGGCGCCCGGGTCTACGTGATCGAGGCGTCCATGGGCGACGACTCCAACAACTCCGACTACAGCCTCGGCGACGACGGCCTGGTGGTCACCGACAGCAAGGGACGGATCGTCCAGTGAGCCCCGCGCGCAGGGACACGGTGGCAGGCGGCAAGCCCGGCAGCGCGGAGGCCGCCGCACCGGCGGACAGCGCCGCCGCCCGGGCCGGGGCGCTGGCCGCTGACTGGGCGCCGGTCGCGGGCCGGGTGCTGCTGGGGCTGGTGCTGGCCTGGTTCGGCTACCACGAGCTGGTGCGGCCGGGCCTGTGGACCGGGTACGTGCCGGTGCTGTCGCCCACCTCCAGCCTGGCCGTGATCCTGGTGCTGGTCCACGGCTGGGTGCTGCTGATGCTCGCCGTGGCGCTGGTGGCGGGCGTGGCCACCCGGGTCGCCGCCGCGGTCGCCGCGGTCGTCCTGCTGGAGATCGTGATCGGGCTGGCCGCCACCGCCGGGCTGTCCGACCTGACCCTGCGCGACGTGGGCGTGCTCGGGCTGGCGGTCTGCCTCACCGGCGTCTCCAGCCAGCGGCTGTCGCTGCGCCGGTAGCCGGCCCGCGGGCCGCCGCCCCCGCCGGTCAGCGGGCGCAGCCGGCGGTGGGGCGGCGGGCCGGGGCCGGCCGCCCGCGGGGGGGGGGCGGCCCCGGGCGGCGCGGGTAGAGCCAGGTGGCGGTGCGGGTCATGGTGCCCGGGATCAGCATTATCCGGGGCAGGATCACCTGGTGGCCGAAGACGTCGGCGATCCGGACGGCGAACGGCCCCGCGCTGGCGACGCCGCGGGCGATCCAGAAGTCGTGGGCGTCCAGCCGCAGCCGCCGCCAGGCCGGGGTGGCCGGCCCGGCCCGGGTGATGGCGACCGACGCCAGCCGGTTGCCGTGGCTGACGACCTGGAGGGCGAGCTCGCCCGGGGCGGGCGCGCTGACCCGCAGGCCCAGCGGGTGCCGCAGCCGCGGGTCGGCCACCCAGTGGTAGGTCACCGGGGCCGTCCCCGGCCGGGGGTTGCCGATGCGGTCGTAGGCGCTGCGGCTCAGGTTGACGGTGGTCGCCCGGCAGCTCGGGCACAGGTCCACCACCTCGGCCCGGACCGTGCCGGACGGCCCCCGCACGACCAGGTAGGTGCCGCAGGCGTGGCCGTGGGCGAACTGCCGCGGCGACAGGCTGGCGTACCAGCCCCGGGCCGGGAACGGGCCGAGCGTGCAGCTGCCCAGCGCCGTGCCCGGGTCGTAGTAGAGGGCCCGGCCCGCGTACACGGTGCCCGGCAGGCCCGGCCGCGGCTGCCCGCCGGTCCAGGTCCGGTAGCCGCCGAGCCCCGCCAGCGGCCGGGCCGGGCTGGCGGCGGCGGCAGGCGCGGCGGGACGGCCTGCCGGGCGCGCGGCGGGGGAGGAGGCGGCGGTGCGGGAGCCGGCCGGGCAGGCGGCCGGCGGCGCGAGCCGGAGCGCGGCCAACGCCGCCACTACGACGGTGATCCCCGCGGTGGACAGCCAGATCCAGTTGGCCCTGGCCGGCCTGTAGCGAGCTGATCGCATGACGCCCCCCCGGCGCTCCCCGTCCCCGGGCAGGCACGGCGGGCGGCCCGGGCGGCAGGTCGTTGCACAGCGGAGTCAGTCAATCACGCAAAGTGAAGCAAGGACCCTGGTTCCCGGAAACTCAGCCCGCCGGCCGGGGGAAAGCGACAGGGCAGGCGGGTCCGGGTATTGGGGTGGTGCTGCCCCGGACCCGCCCGGCCCCTGTCAGTGTGCGGGCTGGCGGAGGCCTAGAGCTGGTTCCAGGCCTTGGTGAGCACGTCGCGCAGGATCTGCTCCATCTCGTTGAAGTGCTCCTGAGTGCAGGTCAGCGGGGGAGCGAGCTGGATGACGGGGTCGCCCCGGTCGTCGGCCCGGCAGATCAGCCCGGCGTCGAACAGCGCCGTGGACAGGTAGCCGCGCAGCAGCCGCTCCGCTTCGTCGTCGGTGAACGTCTCCCGGGTCGCCTTGTCCTTGACCAGCTCGATCCCGTAGAAGTAGCCGTCGCCGCGGACGTCGCCCACGATCGGCAGGTCCAGCAGCCGCTCAAGCGTAGCGCGGAACCGGCCCTCGTTGGCGCGGACGTTGCCCAGCAGGTCCTCCTTCTCGAACACATCCAGGTTGGCCAGCGCGACCGCCGCCGACACCGGGTGCCCGGCGAAGGTGACCCCGTGCAGGAAGGTGGCGGTGCCGCCGGTGAACGGCTCCATCAGCGCGTCGCGCACCACCATCCCGCCGAGCGGGGAGTAGCCGGAGGTCACGCCCTTGGCGAAGGTGATGATGTCGGGCTGGTAACCGTACCGCTCGGAGCCGAAGTAGTACCCGAGCCGGCCGAACGCGCAGATCACCTCGTCGGAGACGAGCAGGACCCCGTACTTGTCGCAGATCTCCCGGACCCGCTGGAAGTAGCCGGGCGGCGGCGGGAAGCAGCCGCCGGAGTTCTGCACCGGCTCCAGGAACACCGCGGCGACGGACTCCGGGCCCTCCCGCAGGATGGCCCGCTCGATCTCGTCCGCGGCCCACTGGCCGAAGGCGGCCCGGTCACCGGCGACGAAGCCCGGCGCCCGGTAGAAGTTCGTGTTGGGCACCCGGACCCCGCCCGGCGGCAGCGGCTCGAACGGCTCCTTGATGCCGGGCAGCGCGGTGATCGCCAGCGCCCCCATCGAGGTGCCGTGGTAGGCGATGTCCCGGCTGAGGACCTTGTAGCGGCCCGGCTGGCCGGTGCTCTTGAAGTACTGCTTGGCCAGCTTCCAGGCCGACTCGACCGCCTCCGAGCCGCTGGTGGTGAAGAACACCCGGTTGGCGTCCCCGGGTGCCAGCGACGCCAGCCGCTCCGCCAGCTCGATCGCCCGCGGGTGGGCGTAGGACCACAGCGGGAAGTAGGCCAGCTCGGTGGCCTGGCGGGCGCCCGCCTCGGCCACCTCGGCCCGGCCGTGGCCGATCTGGGTGACGAACAGGCCGGACAGCCCGTCCAGGTAGCGCTTGCCGCGGCTGTCGAAGACGTACTCGCCCTGACCCCGCACGATCACCGGCATGTCGCCGCTGGCATACGACGACATGCGGGTGAAATGCAGCCACAGGTGGCGGTGGGCCGCTTCCTGGAGCGCCTGCCCGGTGAGCTCGCGGGGCTCCTGCGGAGTGGTCATCTGGTCCCCCAGCTATAGGTCTGCTTGCGGAGTTTGAGGTACACGAAGGTCTCGGTGCTGGTCACGCTCGGGACCGTACGCACCCGGCTCAGGATCTCCAGCAGGTGGTCGTCGTCCTCGCAGACGACTTCCACCAGCAGGTCGAATGAGCCCGAAGTGATCACGACGTAGTCGATCTCCTCCATTCCCGCCAGCAGATCGGCTACCCGCTCGAGGTCGCCCTCGCACTTGATGCCGATCATGGTCTGCCGGTGGAAGCCGAGCGTCATCGGGTCGGTGACGGCGACGATCTGCATGACCCCGCCGTCGACCAGGCGCTGGACCCGCTGGCGGACCGCGGCCTCGGACAGGCCGACCGCCTTGCCGATGGCCGCGTACGATCGCCTGCCGTCCTGCTGCAGCTGCTCGATGATCAGCTTGGAGGTGGCGTCCAGGACGACCCGGGGAGCGCCCCGGCTGGCACGGCTCCGCCTGCTCCCATCGCCGCCCTGACTGCCAGGGGGGATGGCAGTCCCGGGCGTGTGAGCCATGCGGTCGCCTCCTTTGTGCCAGGCAATCGTGTCACGGTTACGGCTGTTGTCAACTGATTTCGTTGAAACCGATGTTATATGCCACGGAATCACTTGTCGTGTTCCAGTTTCTCTGCCAGGGTCGAAGCCGGCCGGACTGGCCGTGACCTTGGAGGAGGCCACCGTGACATCGACCCCCGGCACCGCAGCCCGGCTGCAGCAGCTGAGCAACTTCGTCAACGGCAGCTACGTGCCCGCGGCCGACGGGCGCACCAGCGAGGTGGTCGACCCCAGCACCGGCGAGGCGTACGCCACCGCGCCGGTCTCCGGGCAGGCCGATGTGGACGCCGCGCTCGCCGCGGCCGCGGCGGCGGGCGGGGCCTGGCGGGACGCCACCCCGGCCGAGCGGAGCCTGGCGCTGCTGAAGATCGCCGACGCGCTGGACGCCCGCGGCGGGGAGATCGTGGTGGCCGAGTGCCGCAACACCGGCAAGCCGGCCGGCCTCACCGCGGCCGAGGAGCTGCCCCCGTGCGTGGACGAGCTGCGGTTCTTCGCGGGCGCGGCCCGCATCCTGCAGGGCAGCTCGGCCGGGGAGTACCTGGCGGGCCACACCTCGATGATCCGCCGCGAGCCGGTGGGGGTATGCGCCCAGGTGACACCGTGGAACTACCCGCTGATGATGGCGATCTGGAAGATCGCGCCGGCCCTCGCGGCTGGCAACACGGTGGTGCTCAAGCCGTCCGACACCACCCCGGTCTCCACCCTGCTGCTCGCCGAGATCGCGGCGGAGTTCCTGCCGCCGGGCGTGCTGAACGTGATCTGCGGCGACGCGGGCACCGGCCGGGCGCTGGTGAGCCACGAGATCCCGCAGATGGTGTCGATCACCGGCTCGGTCCGGGCGGGCCGGGAGGTGGCCCGGGCCGCGGCCGACGGCCTCAAGCGGGTCCACCTGGAGCTGGGCGGCAAGGCGCCGGTGGTGGTGTTCGACGACGCGGACGCGGCCAGGGCAGCCGAGGGCATCGCCGCCGCGGGGTACTTCAACGCGGGCCAGGACTGCACCGCCGCCACCCGGGTCATCGCCGGGCCCGGCATCGCCGCGGACCTGACCGCCGCGCTCGCCGAGCAGGCCCGCAAGACCACGGTGGGCGGGCTGGACGTGCCGGACGCCGACTACGGCCCGCTGAACAACCCCAGCCAGCTCGCCCGGGTCAGGGGTTTCCTGGAGCGGCGCCCGGACCGCGCCGAGGTGGTGACCGGCGGGCACCAGGTGGGGGAGCGCGGCTACCTGTTCGCCCCCACGGTCGTGGCCGGCCTGCGGCAGGACGACGAGATGATCCAGGACGAGATCTTCGGCCCGGTCATCACCGTGCAGCAGTTCAGCGACGAGGCCGAGGCGCTGCGGTGGGCGAACGGCGTCAAGTACGGGCTGGCCGCCAGCGTCTGGACGCGCGACCACGGGCGGGCCATGCGGATGGCGCGGCTGCTGGACTTCGGCGCCGTCTGGATCAACACCCACATCCCGTTCGTGTCGGAGATGCCGCACGGCGGCTTCAAGCACTCCGGCTACGGCAAGGACCTGTCGATGTACGGATTCGAGGACTACACGCGGGTCAAGCACGTCATGAGCTACTGGGGCGACTGACCCCCGGGCCAGCGGGCAGCGCGCCAGGGAAACCGCACCGGCCCGGCCGGCTCCGGCTGGCCGGGCCGGGCCTGTAACAGATGCGCGTTACACGGCGTTAACCGAATTAGTCGTCCCTGGTAGGGGTTTGCTACTGATTCAGTTGATATCCACTATGGTGTCTGCCAGGATCGAAACCCAACGCGGGTCGCTGCAGGTGAGCACCGGCGTGGCAGCAGCGCGGGGGAGCGCGGCGAGAGAGGGATAACCACCGGAGATGACCGACAGGCATGTGCCCGCACTGGCGGGAACCGGGCAGGCCGCGGCAGCGGCGCCTGCGGCAGCCGCCAGCCCGGAAGACGCGGGCGCAGCCCGCCTGCCAGCGATCGAGCTGGCCGGAGTGGTCAAGGAGTTCCACGCCCGCGGCGAGGTGGTCACCGCCGTGAACCGCATTGACCTGGAGATCCGCGAGGGGGAGTTCTTCTCGCTGCTTGGCCCGTCCGGCTGCGGCAAGACCACCACCATGCGGATGATCGCCGGATTCGAGGAGCCGACCAGCGGCGCGATCAGGCTGCACGGGCGGGACGTCACCGGGATCCCGCCGAACAAGCGGGACGTCAACATGGTGTTCCAGTCCTACGCCCTGTTCCCGCACATGAGCGTCTCGGAGAACGTGGCCTTCGGGCTGCGCCGCAAGCGCGTCCCCCGGGCGGACATCACCCGCCGGGTCGGCGAGATGCTCGAGATCGTCGACCTGGCCGGCCGCGGCGAGCGCCGCCCCCGGGAGCTGTCCGGCGGCCAGCAGCAGCGGGTCGCGCTGGCCCGGGCACTGGTCAACCATCCCCGCGCGCTGCTGCTGGACGAGCCGCTCGGCGCGCTCGACCTCAAGCTCCGGCAGGCCATGCAGGTGGAGCTCAAGCGGATCCAGCGGGAGGTCGGCATCACGTTCGTCTACGTGACGCACGACCAGAACGAGGCCCTCACGATGTCGGACCGGATCGCGGTCATGAACGAGGGCAGCATCGAGCAGCTCGGCCCGCCGCGCGAGATCTACGAGCACCCCCGGACCAAGTTCGTGGCCGGCTTCATCGGCACCTCGAACCTGCTCGGCGGCACGGTCAGCCGGGTTGACGGCGCCAGCGCCGTGATCGAGGTGAGCGGGGACGAGCGGATCGTGGTCCCGCTCCGGGACAGCCTGCCGGTGGGCCCGGGCAGCAAGCTCGAGCTGACGGTCCGCCCGGAAAAGATCGACCTGTCCGCCGCGCCGCCCCCCACCGGCCGGTGCGCGCTGCGCGGAACCGTGACCGAGGTGGTCTACCTCGGCACCTCGACCAACTTCGCGGTCACCACCACCACCGGTGCCGACATGGTCGTCTTCCAGCAGAATTCCGCGGCCGCGGGCCACCTTGCCGACCGGGGGGACGGCGTCTGGCTGTCGTGGCTGCCCGAGCACTCATACCCGATCGGCTAGCAGCCGGATCAAGAGGAGCAGATAGATGAACGAAGAGCACGGCGCTGAGCCCGGCAACGACAGAAACGTGATGGACCCCTCGATCTGGCGGGGCATGACCCAGCGCCGGATGTCACGCCGGAGTGTGCTCGGCGCTGCCGGGGCCGGCGGGCTCGCCGCCTTCCTGGCGGCCTGCGGGGTCCAGGGCCAGACCGGCACCGGCGGCGGCACCTCCACCAGCGGAGCCGGGTCGGCCTCCTGGTGGGCCAAGCAGAAGCTGAACAAGACCGTCAACTTCGCCAACTGGCCGTACTACATCGACGTCCTCAGCGGCAAGCACCCCAGCCTCGAGCACTTCACCGCCACCACCGGCATCAAGGTCAACTACACCGAGCCGATCAGCGACAACCTGCCCTTCTACGCCAAGATCAGGCCGTCGCTGCAGGCCAAGCAGTACACCGGCTTCGACATCATCGTCATGACCAACAACAGCCCGCCGCTGGGCTACCTGATCGACTTCGGCTGGCTGACCCCGCTCGACCAGTCGATGATGACGAACTTCAACAAGTACGCCGGGCCGCTGATCAAGAACCCCGCCTGGGACCGCGGCAACAAGTACACGATGGCCTGGCAGTCCGGCTGGACCGCGATCGGCTACAACTCCTCGGCGGTCAAGAACCCGGGCAGCAGCATCGGGCTGCTGTTCGACAAGAAGTACGCGGGCAAGGTCGGCATGATGAACGACCCGCAGGAACTCGGCAGCGTGGGCCTGCTGGCGATCGGGGTCGACCCGGCCACCTCCACCGAGTCAGACTGGGCGAAGGCCGCCAAGTTCCTGAAGCAGCAGAAGAGCGACGGCATCGTCCGCGCCTACTACGACCAGAGCTACATCGACCACCTCAAGAACGGCGACATCCTGGTCACCCAGGCCTGGTCCGGCGACATCTTCCAGGCCGACCTGAACAGCAAGTACAAGAACCTCAAGCTGCTCATCCCCAATGAGGGCGGCATGTTCTGGACCGACAACATGTGCATCCCCATGTACGCCCAGAACCCGAAGGACGCCATGACCCTCATGGACTACTACTACGACCCGAATGTGCAGGCCGTGGTGGAGTACTACGACGACTACGTCTGCCCGGTCCCGGCGGCCAAGAACGTGCTGCTGAGCCCGAGCGGGTGGGCGGCCCAGGCGCTCGCGCAGATGAAGCCGGAGATCGGCCTGCCGACATCGGTGACGGCGAACGCGCCGACGGTCTTCCCGACCCCGGACTACATCAAGAACTCCCGGCCCTACTACCAGTACAAGAGCCAGGAAGAGCTGAACGCGTGGAACAACCTGTTCTTGCCGATCACCCAGGGCGCGTAGGCGCACGCCGCGGCCGGGTCAGGCTCGGGAAGGCGCTCGCGCCCTATCTCCTGAGCCTGCCGGCCGGGCTGTGGCTGCTCGCGCTGTTCCTGGTCCCGCTGATCGTGATGCTCTCGCTGTCGCTGCAGACGTGCAACTTCGGCACCGGGGCCTGCACCATGACCTGGCACTGGGGCGAGTTCTGGCAGCAGGTCAGCCTGTACCACGCCCAGTTCCTCATCAGTTTCTACTTCGCCGGTGCCGCGACGCTGATCGACCTGGTGGTGTCGTTCCCGATCGCCTACTGGATCGCCTTCCACGGCGGGAACAAGAAGAACTTCTTCCTGCTCATGCTGCTGGTGCCGTTCTTCGTGTCCTTCGTGATCCGCACCGTGGTGTGGCAGTTCATCCTGTCCGACCAGGGCATCATCCTGGGCAGCCTGAAAAGCGCCCACCTGCTGCCGCAGAACTTCCACATCCTCGCCACCGGGTGGGCGGTGGTGGCCGGGCTCGCCTACAACTACCTCCCGTTCACCGCGCTGCCGCTGTATGTGGCGATCG
>JBLMWU010000228.1:0-4767 GCA_050257395.1 Gemmatimonadota bacterium
CCCAGCCGCGCCGCCACCAAACGCGGCTAACGGCCCCCCAGGGCACCAGCGGACAGCCCAGCGGCGATCCCGGTGCCATCTGGAGCGGACCCGGCGGGATCACCCACAGCACCCCCCTTTACACCAGCCACCTAGGGCCGCATTCCCCGGGCGCCGCACGCCTGATAGCGCCTCACCGCGGCAGCCGTTATGGATGTGATCGGGATCAAGGGCTCTGGTGGAGTTTAGGGTGGCGGGGGTCGGCCCACAATGGAACGGCTGTGGGCGGTAGCGACTTGAATCCCGCTGTGTTACCGCCCGCGTCCGTTCCGATGTGGGCGGTCCGGGCGCGTGATCTTGTAACGGTTTAGTCGCTATGAGTGAGAAGGGCGAGCTTTGCGCCTACCGTGCGGTTTATGCCGGTTGAGTTCCTGTCGGATGATGAGGCAGCGGCATACGGCCGGTACGTGGGGGCGCCTGCGCAGGCGGATCTTGATCGCGTGTTCTTCCTGGATGACGAGGACCTGGCGCTGATCGGGCGGCATCGCGGGGAGCACATGAAAGCCGGCTTTGCGCTCCAGCTGGTGACCGTTCGCTGGCTCGGGATGTTCCTGGAGGACCCGCTGGATGTGCCGGGCGAGGTGCTGGATTTCATGGCCGGGCAGCTCGGCATGGCGGACCCGTCGGTGGTGAAGCGGTACACCGATCGGGTGAAGACCAAGTCCGACCACCGGCAGGAGATCCGCCGGGCGTACGGGTTGCGGGACTTCGCCGATGCCGAGGCGGAGCTGGCCGGGTGGGTAGCCGCCCGGGCGTGGACGTCCGGGGACGGCCCGAAGGCGATCTTCGGCGACGCGGTGACCTGGCTGCGGGAGCGGAAGATCCTGCTGCCCGGCGTGACGCGGCTGGCGCGGCTGGTCGCGCGGGTGCGGGACGACACGACGCACCGCTTGTGGCGCGTGCTGGAGGCGCTGCTGGCCCCAGTCCAGCGGCGGATGCTGGACCGGCTGCTGGAAGTCCCGCCGGGGCTGCGGGTCTCGGACCTGGAGCGGTGGCGCAAGGGGCCGCCGCCGCGGGGTAGCGGCCCGGCGATCATCGCCGCGCTGGATCAGGTGGCGGAGATCGCGGGACTGGGGCTGGCGGGGCTGGGGGCCGAGGCCGCGGTGCCGCCGCGCCGGCTGGGTGAGCTGGCCCGGTACGGGATGACTGCGGACGCCTGGCTGATCCGCCGTCACCCGGACGACCGGCGGCTGGCGACGCTGCTGGCCACGGCTTGGCACCTGGAGGCCAAGTCGGTCGATGACTCGCTGGAGCTGCTGGACCTGCTGATGTCGGCCGAGCTGCTGGGCAGGGCGCAGCGGGAGGCGGACAGGGACAAGGCCCGCCAGCACCCCCGGCTGGCCCGGGCGTCGGCCCGGCTCGCGGTGGCGGTGGTGGCCCTGTTCGACTCCGATGGCTGGGGCGGCCCGGAGGATGAGCCGCGGGTGTCGCAGGTGTGGGAGGCGATCGAGGCGGTCATCTCGCGCGCCGATCTGCGCGCCGCGCTGACGGTGGTGAGCGAGACCGTGCCGCCGCCCGGCGCGGAGGACCCGGACGACTGGCGGGCCGGGCTGCTGGGCCGCTACCCGACGGTGACTGGGTTCTTGAAGCTCCTGCCCGCGGTAATCACGTTCGGCGCGACCGCCGAAGGCGCGCCGGTGCTAGCTGCGATGCGGGCGCTGCCCGGCGTGCTGGCCTACCGCAGCCGCCTGCCCGCCCCGCTGATCCCCGGCCGGCTCGTCGACGCCAGCGTGGTGACCGGGCCGTGGCGGCGGCTGGTGTTCGGCCACCCCGCGCATGAGGGCGGCGCGGTCAGCCGGCACGCCTACGCATTCTGCGTGCTGGAGCAGTTCTGGCGGGGCCTAAAGCGCCGCGACATCTACGCCGAGGCCTCGACTAGGTGGCGCAATCCGCAGGCCCGGCTCCTGGAGGGCGAGGCGTGGGCCGCGATCCGCGGCGAGGTGCTCACCACCCTGGGACTGCCCGGCGACCCGGACGCGCTACTGGCCGGGCACGCGCAGGCGCTGGATGCCGCCTACCGGGAGGTCGCCGCGTGGCTGGCCGCCAGCACCGAGGTCACCGTCGATGACGCCGGGAAGATCCACCTGACCGGGATCAAAGCCATCGAGGAACCCCCGTCGCTGGTGGATCTGCGCGCCCGCACCACCGCCATGCTGCCCCGCGTCGAGCTGCCGGAGGTGATCCTGGAGGTGATGTCCTGGGCGCTGGAGCGGTCCCGGCTGTCGCACGTGTTCCAGAACTACGTGCGGCCCGAGACCCTGGCCGCCGCGAATGCCCCGCTGGTGGCCCGGCAGGCCGGCCTCCCGCTGGCGCAGGCGTGGGGCGGCGGCCTGGTCGCCGCGGTCGACGGGATGCGGTTCGTCGTCCCGGTCCCGGCCGCGTTCGCCCGGCCCAACCGGAAGTTCTTCGGATCCAAGAGGGGCATGACCTGGCTGAACGCCATCAACGACCGCGGCATGGGCCGCGGCGCCAAGATCGTGTCCGGGACGGTGCGGGACTCCCTGCACATGGTCGACGTGATCTTCGGCCTGGACGGCGGCGACCTCCCCGAGATCGTCGTGTCCGATACCGCCCCTTATTCCGACGTCGTCTTCGGCCTGCTGGAGCTGCTGGGCATCTCCTACCGGCCCGCGCTGGCGGACCTGCCCGACCAGAAGGGCTGGCGGATCAAGGGCGACGCCGATTACGGCTCGCTGAACACCTTCGCCCGGGGAAAGATCGACCTGGCTAAGATCCGCCGCAACTGGGAGGACATCCTCCGCGTGGTCGCCTCCATCTACACCGGCACCGTGCCGGCCTACGACGTGGTGACCATGCTGCAGCGCGACGGGCACCCGACCGCGCTCGGCGAGGCGATCGCGATGTACGGGCGGATCTTCAAGCCGCTGCACATCCTGGCCTACATCGACGTCGACGAGACCTACCGGCGCGACATCAAGGGCATCCGCAACCTGCAAGAGGGCCGCCACGCGCTGGCCCGGAAGATCTGCCACAGGAAGAAGGGCGAGCTGTACCACCGGTACGAGCGCGGCCTGGAGAACCAGCTCAGCTGCCTCGGCCTGGTCCTGAACTGCGTCGTGCCCTGGACGACCGTCTACCAGGACGCCACGGTCCGCCAGCTCAGGGCCCAGGGCTACCCGGTGCGCAAGGAGGACATGGCCCGCCTGTCCCCGTTCGTCAGCCGGCACCTGGGCGTCCACGGCACCTATAGCTTCGTGCTTCCGGACCTGGCCCCAGGCGCCATCCGCGAGCTGCGCGACCCGGACGCTGCCGACGAGGATGACGAATAGCGCCAGCCCTGGGCTCAGCCGCCCGCCGCGGCTGCCTTCTGATCGTGGTCGCGCAGCATGCGCAGCACGGTGGCCGGGGACGGGTGCTGGCCCTTCTTCCTGCCGGTGGCGATGACGAGCCGGGCGGCGATCTCGCGCAGGCTCATCTCCTGGCCGCGCAAGTGGAGCGCCACGGCGAGCATGGCGTCGTCGGTGACGGCGGCGCCGCCGATGGCCTTGCCGCGGGCGCGGGCCGACTCGTGGCCTTCCAGGGTGCGGTCGCGGATGTACTCGCGTTCCATCCCCGACAGCGCGGCCAGGACGGTGAACACGATGCCAGACGGGTCGTGGCAGCCCTGCAGCTCCCCGGTCAGGAACTCCAGGCCGATGCCGGCGGCGCGCAGCTGCTCGGCCAGCGCCGCGAGCTCGAGGCCGCGGCCGAGCCGCTTGTGCTCGTGCACGACGATCGTGACCGCCACGCCGGACGCGCGGATCTCGCTGGCCAGGGCCACGGCCTTGTCGAGTTCGGGCCGGGTGATGGCGCGGGTGGAGATCTTCTCGGCGAAGATCCGGGTGACGCCCGCCGTGCGCAGCGAGTCGGCCTGGGTGTCGAGCGACTGGCGGATGGTGGAGGCGCGGGCGTACCCGATCCGCAAGTGCCCGGCCGGGACGGCATCGTGCGCCGGCGGGCGGGGCAGCTCGGTCCAGGCCGAGCCCGGCTTGCGCAGCGCGGGGACCGAGACGCTGAGGGCCTTGGCCAGCTGCGGCACGAGCCGGAACCGGGCGGTGTGGTACTGCGCGGCCACCCGTCCCCTGCCGGTCCGGCATGGCGACCCGGCCGGGGCCGCGCAGGAGGACATCGGGCAGCCGTTCGCCTCGATGCGCAGGAAGTCGTTCTCGCTGACCCGCGGATCGTTTCATGGGGGTGTGTCATCCGCCCGGCCGTATGCAACAACCGGTGAAACACGGTTGGCCCAGTTCGGGACCTGGCGGCCGGGGTGTTTCACAGGCCCTCACCTATGAAACAGGCGCCCGGCAAAGCGGGAGACGGGCTCTTGTTGACGGTTATTGGATAAGCGTGCCGCCGGGGGTACTGGGCAGATGCTGCCGGGCCGGCGGGAAGCAGCCAGGTTCCAGGTAGCGTGCCGGGCCGCTGCGCAAGTCGATGGTTCTTCCAGTTCGCCGTGGAGAAATGGGGAGGTGAACGTTCAGCGATCCACCTCGATGGTGACGGGCACCTGGTTGGTGATGATGTCGTAGACCGCCGAGCGGGCGCGTGACTGCTCCACGATCTCGCGCAGCTTCTCGGCCGGGGCGTCGCCCTTGACCGTGAACCGTACGGTGATCCGCTCGTAGCCATTACGCACATCGGGATTGAGCCCGAGTATGCCGTTGAGGTCAATGTCGCCCGTGACGGTCGAGCGAACCTCGGTGAGCCTCACCCGCCGGGCGGCGGCGA
>JBLMWU010000229.1:0-32762 GCA_050257395.1 Gemmatimonadota bacterium
ATGCTGGGCGAGCACCCGCTCGACGATCTCGATGGCCCGCTCCACGCCCGCGCAGAATGAGCGCGGCCCGGCGAGCAGCACCTGGCGCGGTCCGCAGGCAGCGGCCCAGGCGGACAGGACCGGGCCGGTGCCGCGCAGCGAGCGCAACGCCGCCAGCCCGCCGGTGAACGCGCCGGGCCGCAGCAGCGGCCGCTGCGGGGTGTCGGACACGGCGCGGAACACCGCCAGCGGGCGGCCGTTCGCGGCCGCGGCGAGCTGGGCCGACTCCAGGTCGGCCACGATCGCCCCGCCGGCCGCGAGTTGCTGCCGCTGCTGGCCGGCCGCGAGCCGGTCCACGCTGACCACCCGCCCGGCCCGGGCCGCCAGGCCGGCCCGGCGCAGCTCGCCGGCCAGCAGCGGCGCGGACGGGCAGGCGACCGTCCGGGTGCCGTCGGTGACCTCGCTGGCCACCACCAGGTCGCCCGGCGACAGGTCGCCGGTCAGGCCGCCGCCGACACCGGTCACCGCCAGCATCCCGAACGAGGTGCCCTGCAGCCGGCTGGCCTGCCGGGTGGACCGGCGCGGCCCGTAGCCGGTCTGGACCACCCGTGCCCGGGTGCCGACGCCCCGGCGGATCGCCCTGGCCTCCAGCCGCAGCGGCGCGCACACCACCAGCCCGGCCGGGGCAGCCGCTGGCGCGGCGGCGACCGGGGCGGGCCCGGCGGCGGCCTGCCGGGCCGTGCCCGCTGGTTCGGGTACCGGTGCCGGGGCGGTCACGACAGGCCCTCCTTCGCCACGTACCGGCCGAGCGCGGTGACCGGGAACACCAGCCGGTACAGGTGGTAGTTGATGTAGAAGTCACGCGGGAACCCGGTGCCGGTGAACTCCGGCTCGTCCCAGGTGCCGTCCTCGCGCTGGTGCTCCACCAGCCAGCGGATCCCGGCCTCGGCGGCCGGGCCCGGCGGGCCCGCGGCGAGCAGCGCGAGCAGCGCCCAGGCGGTCTGCGACGCGGTCGAGGTGCCCTGCCCGGCGAGGCTGGCGTCGTTGTAGGAGCGCAGGTCCTCGCCCCAGCCGCCGTCCGGGTTCTGATGGGCCTCCAGCCAGGCGACCGCCCGCCGGATCGCGGGCTTCTCCGGTTTCACGCCCGCCGCGATGAGGGCGGGCACGACCGCCCCCGTCCCGTACACGTAGTTGGCGCCCCACCGGCCGAACCAGGACCCGTCCGGCTCCTGCGCGCGGAGCAGCCAGACCACGCCGCGGCGGGCGGCCCGGCTCCCGCCGAGCCCCTCGTGCGCGAGCACCTCCACCACGTGCGCGGTCACGTCGGCCGACGGCGGGTCGGTGACCGCGCCGAAGTCGCAGAACGGCAGCTTGGCGCACAGCCCGGAGGTGTTGTCCGCGTCGAACGCGCCCCACCCGCCGTCGCGCGACTGCATGCCGGTCAGCCAGCGCAGCCCGCGGGTGAGTGCCGGGTGGCGGGCCGAGGCCGGCTCGCCGGTGCCGCCCCGCCCGGCGTGCGTGCGGCGCAGCGCCAGCACCGCCTCGGCGGTGTCGTCCACGTCGGGGTAGTAGTCGTTGTCGAACTCGAAGGACCAGCCGCCCGGCTCCAGGCCCGGCCGGCGGACCTGCCAGTCACCGGGCCCGGGCATCTCCTCGTTCAGCACCCAGGCGGCGGCCTTTTCCAGGGCCGGGTGCCCGGCGGGCAGGCCCGCGTCGGCCAGCGCGATCATCGCCAGCACCGTGTCCCACACCGGGGACTGGCACGCCTCCAGCCGCCGCACCGGGCCCTCGGGGGTGTCCTCGGTGATGGTGAACCGCTCCAGCCCGGCCAGCCCGCGCTGGATCACCGGATGGTCGAGCCGGTAGCCGAGCAGGTGCAGGGCCAGCAGCGAGTACACCCAGGGCGGCTGGATGCCGCCCCAGCAGCCGTCCCGCTCCTGCCTGGCGATGATCCAGTCGGCGCAGCGGCGGAGGGCGGCCCGCCGCACCGCCCGCACCGGCCGCAGCGAGTGCGCGCGCTCCTCGTAGACGTGCAGGACCTGGTCGATCCGGGTGAACGCCAGCGCCCACGGGTCGGGCCGCCCGGGCGGCGCGCTGTCCGCGGGCGGGACCGCCCCGGCGGGCGCCCGCAGTTCGTCCAGCGCCACCGGGAACGGGCGGACCGGCCGGAACGAGCCCACGATGGTCAGCGGCACGATCGTCTGCCGGGCCCAGCACGCCCAGTCGTAGACGTTGAGCGGGAGCCAGGCCGGGAAGTAGATCAGCTCCGGCGGCATGACGGGCAGCTCGTCCCAGGACCACTGGCCGAACAGGGCCAGCCAGATCCGGGTGAACACCCGGGTGGCCGGGATGCCGCCGCGGGCGCGGATCCACTCCGCGGCCCTGGCCATGTGCGGGGCGCCCGGGTCGTGCCCGGCCAGCCGCAGCGCGACGTAGGCCTCCACGGTGGTGGACAGGTCGCCCGGCCCGCCGTAGAAGTTGGCCCAGGTGCCGTCCTCGCGCTGCTGGGAGGCGATCCACCGGGCGGAGGCGGCGGTCTGCTCCGGGGTGCGCACCCCGAGGAACTCGCGCATCAGCAGGTCTTCGGCGTCCATCGTGACGTTCGTCTCGAGTTCGCCCTGCCACCAGCCCTGCTCGTGCTGCAGTGCCAGCAGGTGATCACGGGCCCGGGCCAGCGCGGAACCGGCGCCGGGCGATCCGGCAGGCCTGCCGGAGCGTGCCTGCGTCACCGTCATCCCTGTCCTCCCTTTCGGCCGCCGGTCACGCCGGCCAGCCAGCCGTCACCACCGCCCGGCCGCTCCCCGCTGAGCGGCCGGCCCTCCTGCCCGCTGTCCCGTCCGCGCTCCCCGGCCCGCCCGGTCACGTGTCCCGTGCCGTGATGAACTCGGCGATGCTGGTGAACTCGGCCCGCACGTCCCCGGGCACGTCCGCCTCAGCCAGGCACTTGCCGGCCGCCGCCAGCTGGGTCCCGGCCTCGGCCTCGGTCCAGCTCTTGCCGCCCGCATCCTCGACCAGCCGGGTGGCCAGCGCGACGTCGGCGTCGGTCAGCGGCGCCTCCTGCGTGAGCAGCTCGCGCAGCCGCCCGGCGGCGGGACTGCCGCTGGTCAGCGCGGCCACCACGGGCAGGGACTTCTTCCTGGCCCGCAGGTCCGAGCCGATCGGCTTGCCGGTGCGCTCCGGTGCGCCCCAGATCCCGAGCAGGTCGTCGGTGAGCTGGAACGCGAGCCCCACGTGGGCGCCGAAGCCGGCCAGGCCCATGGCGAGCGCGGCCGGGGCGCCGACGTGGATGGCGCCGATGCTGCATGCGCAGGCCATCAGCGCGGCGGTCTTGTCGCCCGCCATCTCCAGGCACTCGGGCAGGGTCACGTCGTCGCGGCGCTCGAACGCCAGGTCCGCGCCCTGCCCGGCGATCAGCCGGTGCACCGCGGCGGACAGGCAGCGGGCCGCCCACAGCCCCTGCGCGGCGTTGTCCTCCAGCAGGATGTCCTGGGCCAGCGCGAGCAGCGCGTCGCCGGCCAGGATGGCCGCGCCAACCCCGTACACCGTCCAGGCGGTCGGCCGGTGCCGGCGTTCGGTGTCGCCGTCCATGATGTCGTCGTGCAGCAGCGAGAAGTTGTGCACGAGCTCGACGGCGACCGCGGCGGGCACGCCGCGCTCGGCTCTCTCCCCGGCGGCCCGCGCGGACAGCAGCGCCAGCGCCGGGCGCAGCGCCTTGCCCGCGCCGCCGGGCTTGGCGGGCGCGGCCCCGCTGCCGTTCACGGCGCCGTTCCGGGCGCCCCCGTTCCCCGCGGGACCGTTCCTGGCCGCGGACGGCCGCGGCCCCGGGATCACCGCGCTGCCGTTGGCGGCGCCGGCGTCCGCGCTGGCCGGCACGTAGGCCAGGCCCAGGTGGTAGGCGGCGACCTCGCCGACATCCGGGCTGAGCCTGCTCACAGCCGCTGACATGGCCGGCCCGACCAGGTCGCGGGCGACCTCCACGCCCGCCGGGATCACGGCCGTCATGCCGCCGCCCCCGCGCCGCGCCGCGCCAGCCTGCGCCAGCCTGCTCTCCCGGCCGGCACCGCCGTCGCACCCGGCGCCGCCTTCGCGCCCGGCGCCGACGGGGCGGGCAGGCCTGTGGCCGCCAGTTCCCGTCGCAGCTGTATGGCCGCGTTCAGTCCGCTCCGCACGGCTCCCTCCATCGTGTCCGGCCACCCCGTATCGGTCCACGCCCCGGCGACGGCCAGGCCTGGCAGCCCGGTCGCCGGTCCGGGACGGAGTGCTCCGCAGCCAGGCACCTGGCGGATGGTGGCCCGCCGCTCCCTGGTCACGAAGAAGTCGGCGACCTGGGCGTCCAGTGCCGCCGGGAAGAGCTCTGCCATCGCCGGCAGGAACTGCTCGCGCAGCCTGGCCGCTGGCATGTCCACGTACTCATCGGCCGCGGACAGCGACACCGCCAGGTACTGCCCGGACTTCAGCCCGGACGGGCCGGTCCGGTCGAAGACCCACTGCACTGGCGAGTCCACCGCGGCTGCGAACGGCAGCCGGGTGACCCGCCGGTCGTAGATGACGTGCACGTTGACGATCGGTGAGACGCCGAGCTGGGCCCACTGCTCCGGCCCGGGCCCGGCAGCAGGCCGGGCACCGGCCGGCAGCAGCCGGGCCGCCACCTGCGGCGGCACCGCGATCACTACCGCGTCGGCCAACAGCACCTGCCCGTCGCCTGCCAGCACGGTGGCACCCTGCCCGTCACCGGCCAGCCCAGCGCCTGCCGGGCCAGTGTGACCGGATCCGTCCGGGCCTGCGCCACCCGGGGTGACGCCGTTGCCGCTGGCCACCCCGGCGCCCGCTGCGTCGCCGTCCGCACTCGCCCCCGGCCCGGCCAGGTCCTCGCGGCCGCGGGCCGCGAGCCGGACCAGGAACCGCCCGTCCGCCGCCTGCTCCACCGCGGCGGCCTTGGCGCCCAGCAGCACCCGCGCGCCGAGCCGCTCCAGCAGCGCCTGGCCGGCCCGGCCGTGCAGGTCGCCGAGCGGGACGGCGGGCACCCCGATGTCGGCGGCGTCCCTGGCGCCCAGCAGCGCGGTCTTGACCACGGTGCCGGCCAGGCCCAGGTTCGCGTCGTCGGCGGCCACGTTCAGCGAGGAGATGGTGAACAGGTCCCACAGCACCCGCCGGGTGCGCTCGTCCTGCCCGCGCGCGGCCAGCCAGTCGCCGAGCCGGGTCCCGTCCGCGGCCGCGCCGGTCTCGTTCAGCAGCCGCATGGCCAGCGCCGCCTGGCCCACCCGCAGCCGCTGGCCGGGGGTCAGCAGCTGGTAGCGCAGCAGCGACCCGGCCATGTGCAGCGGGCCGGGCAGGTTGCTGCGGCGCAGCCGGGCCCGGCCCTGCGGGCTGAGCACGGTGATGTCGAACCGCTCCTGCAGGCTGGTCGCGCCGGTCATCCCGAGCCGGGCCAGCAGCCCCCGGTAGGCGGTGCAACAGCGCAGGAACACGTGCTGCCCGGTGTCCACCACCAGGTCCCCGCGGGTGAACGAGGCGGTCGCGCCGCCCAGCCGGGGCCGTGCCTCCAGCAGGGTGACGCTGTGCCCGGCCTCCTGCAGCGCGATCGCGGCCGTGATCCCCGCCAGGCCGCCGCCGATGACGGCGACCGCGGATCTGCCGCCTCCGTTGCCGGTCACCGGGCCGCTCCCGCCCCGGCCGCCGTCCGGGTGCCGCGGCCCGGCCGGGCCGCGCCCGCCAGTGACCTGGCCGCCACCAGGGCTTTCTCCTTGGTGGACAGCGACACCCGGGTGGACAGCACCGTGGCCGGTGCCGCCGCGATGTGCTGCAGCAGCCGGAAGTAGATGCCGGCCATCGCGCCGGTGCACGCGGCGCTGCGCCGGTCGAGCATCGGCATCAGCTGCAGCCCGGTCGCGTACCAGCCGAGTGCGCGGTCCGCCTCGAACGACACCAGCTGCGCGAGCCTGGCCTCGCCGCCGTTTGCGCTGTGCTCCAGGCTGGCGCCGAACTGCTGGAGGTCTTCGGCGGGCAGGTAGACCCGCCCGTTGCGGTAGTCCTCGGTGATGTCGCGCAGGATGTTGGTGAGCTGCAGCGCCACGCCGAGCGAGTCGGCCAGCGGGGCGGCGGTGCCGGCGTCGTCGGTGCCGAACACGCCGAGCGAGAGCCGGCCGATCGACCCGGCCACGCACCGGCAGTAGTGCAGCAGGTCGTCGAACGTGCGGTAACTGGTCCCGCGCACGTCCGCCTCGCACCCGTCGATCAGCTCGCCGAACGCGGCCAGCGGGACCGGGAACCGCTGCCCGGCGTCGGCCAGCGCGACCTGCACCGAGTCGGCCGGGTCCGGGTCGCCCGCGGCGATCTTCGCGAGGGTCTCCCGCTCCCCGGCCAGGGCGGTCAGCTTGTCCGGCGCGGGCAGGTCCCCGTCGCCGACGTCGTCGATCCGGCGCGCGAAGGCGTACACAGCGGCCAGCGCGTGCCGCTTGGCCGGCGGCAACAGCCTGATCCCGTAGGAGAAGTTCTTCGCCTGGGACCAGGTGATCTCCTCGCACCGCCGGTACGCGGCGCGGATGTCGGTCACGTCACCTCCCGCTCGCATAGGCTCTCGCCAGTTCGGCCGCCAGCCGTGCCTTGCGGGGCCGCGGCGTGATCGTGAGCACGTCGTAACCCGCCGCGGTGATGGCGCGTAGCGCGGCCCGGCCGCCCGCGACATACCCGGCAACCGCGGCCCTGGCCGCGCCCCGCAGGGTGCCTGTCAGCGGAGCGCCATCGTCCAGCAGGTTCCGGGCTCGCTTCACTTCAAACTCCATCAGCGCCCGCAATTGCGGGGACGCCGCGGGCGCGGCCAGCTCATCCTCGGTCACCCCGAACCTGGCCAGGTCCTCTTGCGGCAGGTAGACGCGCCCGGCCCGGTAGTCCTCGGCCACGTCCTGCCAGTGCTCGGCGAGCTGCAGGGCGCTGCACACCCGGTCGGACAGTTCCTCCCGCTCCGGGGTCGCGGCCCCGAACACGTGCAGCACGATCCGGCCGACCGGGTTGGCGGACAGCCGGCAGTAGCCGATCAGGCCGGCGAAGTCCGGGTAGCGGGACACCGCCTGGTCCTGCCGGTTCGCCTGGATCAGGTCGCGGAACGGCTGCGCCGGGATGCCGCACCCGGCCACGGCCGGCCCGAGCGCGCGGACCACGCCCAGCCGCGGCTGCCCGCCGCCGGGCCCACCGGGCGCACCCGCATCACCGCCGGGCAGCGCCGCGTACAGGCGGTCCAGGTCCGCCTCGAGCTCGTCCAGCAGGGCGAGCCGCTCCTGCGGCGCCGCCTCGTCGCCCATGTCATCGGCGGACCGCGCGAACCCGTACACGGCAGCCAGGTGGTGCCGGTACCGCGCGGGCAGCAGCCGCAGGGCGACCGGGAAGTTCTCGCCGCCCGCCTGCCCGGCCGCCGCCTGGGTGATCTGAGCGGCGGACTCGCTGACGGGCCCGGGAGCGCGGCCAGCGTCCATCCCCACCATGTCCCCGCCCATGGCCCCTATCCCTTCACACTTACCGGGCAAAAGCAAACAATGACATGAGCGTCACCTGACATCGGCGTCGTAGAACGCGGCCCCGGCGCGGCCCCCGCTGCCGCTGCCGCCAAAGCCCGCATTATACAACCAGGCGTTTTGCCCTCCAGGCTGGCTCCTCGCCCTGGATATAAGCTTGTTCAGCAGCCATTTTCCCGCTGGCCGCAACCCGATGATTTGCAGGGGGTTTCCCCGGCCCGCCGCGGTGAAACATGCGCGAGCGTCAGCGCAGGCCAGCAGCGTGCGGCGGCCGCGGCGGCGCGGCAAACGGTTGCATTTTTCCCGGATGCCGGGGCCGCCGCGAGCGCCAGCAGCGGGTGACGATCAGGCGGCGCAGAAGCCCCTGCCCGGTGCCCGCGCTATTGCGGATGTCACCGGCGCGTCATCTGCCTGCAACAATCATCCGGCGCCAGCCCGTTCACCTGGATAGCAGCCTTTTCCTGACGCTCATGTCATGTTTATCGCGGCGGCTGTTTCCTGACGCTCATGTCATGTTTATCGCGACGGCTGCCGGGGCGGCTGAAGGACGGTCAATCCCGCCAGATCAGGGCCAGCGCGCAGTCGTCGGTGCTGCCCGACCCGGCGGTGATGGCCCGCACGAGCTCCCGCGCGCCGGTGCGGAAGCCGGCCGTCACCAGCCGGTTGGCCTCGCCGAGCAGCCGGTCGGTGCCCACGTCGATGTCCCGGCCCGGCACCTCGACCAGCCCGTCCGTGTACAGCAGCAGGGCGTCGCCGCTGCGCAGGACGCCGCGTTCGGGCACGCAGCGGGGGTCGGGGACGACGCCGAGCACGATGCCGCGCGCCCCGGTGACCCGCCAGATGCCGGTGCTGGCGTCGAAGTGGGCGGCGGGCGGGTGGCCGGCCGAGGACACCAGATAGTCGCCGGTCGCCAGGTCCAGGGCGAGGTGCACGGCGGTGACGAAGCCCTCGGGGGTGCGGTCGCGGCGCAGGTAGGCGTTGCACGACGGGAGGAACTCCTCCTGCGGCACCGAGCCGAGCAGGCCGCCGAACGCCCCGGACAGCAGCAGCGCCCTGGTCCCGGCCGCGAGCCCCTTGCCAGCCACGTCCACCAGGGCGACCTCGAGCGTCTTGCCGTCGCACGCGGACACCACGAAGTCGCCGCCGAACGAGGCGCCGCCGGCCGCCTGCAGCACCGACGCCGCACCCCAGCCCTCCGGCAGCCTGGGCAGGGTGCCCTGGGCGCGGATCCGGTCCCGCAGCTCCAGCAGCATCTGGTCCCCGCGCAGGCCCTGCATGCCGAGCTTCTTGCGGGTGCGGGCGAGCACGTCGGCGAAGAACCCGGTGATCGCGACCGTGGCGATGATCCCGGCGCCGGCCCGGCCCGCCACCGTGTCGTAGGCGAGCATCACGGCGACCACGCCGAGCAGGATCCGCAGCGCCCGCGGCCACAGCAGCAGCCCGCCGGCCAGCACCGGCAGGATCATCACGCCCGGTGAGAACCACCAGACCGACACCCGCACCGCCGCCACCCCGATGGCCACGGTGATGACCGCGAGGGCGATCGCAGCCCGCCGGTTCTGGGTGATCAGCTGCCGCCTGATCACCTCGCCAGTCCGCCGCGCGACGGCGCGGGCCGCGCGGTCAGGACGGAGCCGGGGACGCAAAACCATGATGGCGGCACTGTAGCGGCCCCCCCGGGATCTGGCACCCGGCCGCGCGATTCCGCGTTTCCGGCCGCGCCCCGGCACCTCGGGCTTGACCTGCATAAACTCGCTCACGGCCGGAACCGGCAGCAGTTCTGGCCAGCAGGTAATAGAGTCGCGCGCCCGCCGCCGGTGCGGTAGCAAGTTCGGTATGAGCGAGCCGTACCCGATCCGGGCGATCAGCGAGGACGAGTTCCCGGCGTATCACGCCGTGAGCGACCAGGCGTTCCACTCGACCCGGCCGGCGGACGAGTCCATGCGGCGCGAGCTGCTCACCTTCGAGGCCGACCGCAGCCTGGCCGCGTTCGACGGCACCGAGGTCGTCGGCGTGGCGGGCGCCTACAGCTTCGAGCTGACCATCCCGGGCGGGACGGCCCGCGCCGCCGGGGTGACCAGCGTCAGCGTGCTGCCGTCGCACCGCCGCCGGGGCATCCTGTCCAGCCTGATGCGCCGCCAGCTCGACGACGTGCACGACCGGGGCGAGGCGCTGGCCGTCCTGTTCGCCTCCGAGGCCGGGATCTACCGCCGGTTCGGCTACGGCCCCGGCTCGCAGACGGCCGAGTTCACCATCGGGCGGGGCGAGGGGGCGCTGGTCGCCGACGCGCCCGCCGACCCGGCGGTGCGCCTGCGGATCACCGACCCGCTGGCGGTCCGCGGCGAGGTGGCCAAGGTCTACGACGCCGTGCTGCCCACCCGGCCGGGCCTGTTCGCCCGCGACAGCCGCTGGTGGGACGACCTGCTCGACGACCCGGAGTACCGGCGGCGCGGGACCACCGCGCTGCGCTGCGTGCTCGCGGAGGACAGCACCGGCCCGCGCGGCTACGCGCTGGTGCGGGCCCGGCCGGCCTGGCAGGACGGCCTCCCCGACGCCGCCATCGAGGTGCAGGAGCTCATGGCCGCCGACCCGGCGGCCACCGCCGCGCTCTGGACCGACCTGCTCACCCGGGACCTGACCAGCAAGCTGACCGCGGACCTGCGGCCGGCCGACGACCCGCTGCTGCATCTGCTCGCCGACCCGCGGCGCGCCCGGGCCCGGGTCAGCGACGGCCTGTGGGTCCGGCTCACCGACGTCGGCGCCGCCCTGGGCCAGCGCCGCTACGCCGCACCGGTGGACGTGGTCATCGAGGTGACCGACGAGTTCTGCCCGTGGAACGCGGGCCGCTGGCGGCTCGCCGTGCCACCGGCCTCAGCCCAGCCGCTGGCGGGTCTTTCCGGCACGTGTGAACGGACACAGGCCCCGGCCGGGGTGGCGCTGCCCGGCTACGCGCTCGGCGCGGCCTACCTGGGCGGCACGCGGCTGGCGCCGCTGGCCGAAGCGGGCCTGGTCCGCGAGCTGCGGCCGGGGTCGCTGGCGGCCCTGTCGGCCGCCCTGTCCTGGGACCCCGGCCCCTGGTGCCCGCAGATCTTCTGACCGGGCGGGGCGGCCGCCCGCCGCGGCAGGGCTGGGGGAATCCGGGGGCGCGTGCGACACTGGTGGCCGGGAGGTCTCTCATGCCGGCGATGAGAATCACCCTGAGCGCGGCGATGCGTGCCCGCGACGTGTCCCGGCCCGGGCCGCAGCACGAAGCCGAGGCCGCCGAGGCCGCCGCCGCCCAGGGCCCGGCCCGGGTCCCGCGGGCGGCTGGCCCTGCCCGCACGCCCAGCGCCCCGCAGCCCTTAGCTGCGCCGCCCCGCCGGCCGGCGCCTGCTCCCCCGCTGCCGGCACCCCGCCGCCCGTCCCCTGCTCCCCCGCTGCCGGCGCCCCGGCCCCCGGCCCGCACACCCGCGCCTGCGCCGCCTTCCGGTCCCCGGCAGGCCGGTCCCCGGCAGCCGGGCGCCCAGCAGGCCGGCACAGGGCAGCCCGGCACCCGGACCGCCGCCCGCGGGCAGCCCGGGACGCCCGGCCCGGTGCCAGCGCCGCCGTGGGCCGCCCGGCCCCCCGCGCCGCCGCCCGGCGACCCGGTGCCGCGGCCCGCGGTGCCCGCCCCGCGCGAACCAGCCCAGCGCGAACCAGCCCCGCGCGAACCAGCCCCGGCCAGCCGGGACGCCAGCGATCCCGGGGCCGCCCGCGACCCGGCCGCCGCGGACCGTTCCCGCCCCCGGCGGCGGCGCCGGCGGGTGCGGCGGTGACGGTCAGCAGCTACATCAGCCCCAAAGCAGCCAAAGGCCGCCAGAGCGGGATCGAGGGCCGCGGCCTGATCGCCGTCGCCGCCATCGCCCCGGACGAGATCGTCGCCATCAAGGGCGGCCACATCGTGGACACCGCCACCCTGCACACCCTCCCGGAGCAGCTGCAGAACTCCGAGATCCAGATCGCGGACGGCTTCCACCTGACCGCGACCGCCGCGGAAGAGTACGAGCCGGTCATGCTCTTCCTCAACCACTCCTGCGAGCCGAACGTGGGGTTCGCCGGCAACATCGTGCTGGTGGCGATGCGCGCCATCGCGCCCGGCGAGGAACTGACCACCGACTACGCCCTGTTCGACGACTACGACGGGGCGATGACCTGCCGCTGCGGCACCCGGTCCTGCCGGGGCAGCATCACCGGCCGCGACTGGCGGCGCCCGGACCTGCAGCGCCGGTACGGGCCGTACTTCTCCTGGTACCTCCAGCGCCGCTTCACCGCCGGCCCGTGAGCCGCGGGGCGGCCCGCCACCCGGGCAGCGGGCCATAACCCCGGGCGCATGTGCTGGGCGTCGAACGCGAACCAGTCGCCGTCCGAGCCCGGCCAGGCCAGCCGGACGAACCAGCCGTCGCCATTGCGCCGCCAGCCGGTGATGGTGGCCTCCCGCCAGACCCCGCCGGTGAACCTCACCAGGGCCGTCCGGCTGCGGGGCGGCCGGTCCCACCCGTCCGGCTCCGGCACCGTCATCAGCACAGGCCGGTCATCCATGCGGGCACGCTATCGCACACGCATTCGATCAGGATCCCTGGCCTGGGACTTCAGCTGCCTTCCGGCACTGCGCCCGGGCTCCCTGGCGGCCGGCGGGACACCCCCGGCGCCGCTTCCCATGGCCCCGGCCGAGCCGCCGGGGGGCGCGTGCCTCCCCTTCCCCGCGGCCGGGGACTTTGGCCTCTGGGGAGCCGGCCTGGCAGCAGCGCAGGCTGCAGCTGGCCGGCGGCTGGCCCGCCGCGGGCCGAACCGCGAGGAGGCCGGTCCGAGTGAGCACCCCGTTCGTGGTCGGATACCGCGACCTGCACCCGAACACCATCGTGAACTTCCAGCTCAACCGGTGGATCAGCTACCTCGGGGAGGAAGCCGTCGGGGAGATCACGCCGGTGCTGCCGAAACTGACCGATCTCGCCGCCTTCCGCCGCGAATTCCTTGCCCTCTCCGGCCGGGCCGAAGCAGCGGGCCGGCTGGCGGCCGCCGCCTACTACCTGCGCTCGGCCGAGTTCTTCATGTTCGCTGACGACCCCGGCAAGGCAGCGGCGCGGCAGCGGTTCCTGGAGCTGATCTGGAAGGCGAACGGCCTGACCGCCGCGAGCCGCCAGCTGCTGCCCTACCAGGACGGGCAGCGGGCCGGCTTCCTGCCCGCCTACCGGTTCCCCGCCGGCGGTGAGCAGCGCGGGAGCATCGTCCTGCACGGCGGCGGCGACAGCTACATCGAGGAGTTCTTCCCGGTCCTCTCGCCGTTCACGGCGGCCGGGTACGAGGTGATCGCCTTCGAGGGGCCCGGGCAGGGCGGCGCGCTGGAAGAGTCGGGGCTGCCGATGACGCCCGACTGGCATCGGCCCGTCAAAATCGTGCTGGATCACTTCGGGCTCGACGACGTCACGCTGGTCGGCGTGTCCATGGGCGGCTGCCTGGTGCTGCGGGCGGCCGCGCTGGAGCCGCGGGTGAAGCGGGCCGTCGCCTACGACGTGCTGTACGACAACTCCGATATGTGGTTCGGCCGGCTGGACCCGCCGGTGCGCGCGCTCATCCGCGGGCTGCTGGCCGCCAGGGCGCGCGGCGTGCTGGACGCGCTGGTCTCCCGGTCGGCGAGCAGGTCGATGGGGCTGGAATGGGCGGTCCGCCAGGGCATGCACCTGGCGGGTGCCACCTCGTTCTACGACTACCTGCGCGCGATCGAGCGCTTCACCACCCGGGACATCTCACCGCTGGTGAAACAGCATGTGCTCGTCATGGCCGGGGCCGGGGACTGGGCGATCCCGCTGGACCAGTACTACCGGCAGCTGGCCGCGCTGACCGGCGCCCGGTCGGTGACCGGCCGCCTGTTCACCCGGGCTGAGCAAGCGCATCAGCACTGCCAGGTCGGCAACCTCAAGCTCGCCCTCGACTTCATCCTCGACTGGATCGCCTTCCACACGGCCGAGGACGACCAGGCAGCCTAGCCGTGCTCCGGCAGCGGGGGCAGATCCCCCGACTTCTCATAGCCGGAGATCAGGTCGATGCGGCGCTGGTGGCGGGCTTCGCCGGAGAACGGGGTGTCCAGGAACACCTGGGTGAACGCGATGGCGTCCTCGACCGGGTGCATCCGGGCGCCGAGGCTGAGCACGTTCGCGTGGTTGTGCAGGCGGGCGAGCCGCGCGGTCTCCTCGCTCCAGGCGAGCGCCGCCCGGATACCGGCGATCTTGTTGGCGGCGATCTGCTCGCCGTTGCCCGAGCCGCCGATCACGATGCCGAGGCTGCCCGGGTCGGCGATCACCGACGCCGCCGCCCGCATCACGTAGGGCGGATAGTCGTCCTGGCCCTGGTAGGTCGCGGGGCCGCAGTCGACCGGGTCGTGCCCGGCTGACTTCAGCCAGCTCACCAGCACCGACTTCAGCTCGAAGCCCGCGTGGTCGGATCCCAGGTAAACGCGCACGACCGCCAGTCTTCCACGCTGCCGCGACCGGGCACACCACCCCCCAGCGTGACCTGATGCGCCGCCGGGACGCGCGCGGGTTCGCCGAGGGCGGCAGCGGGCGTAGCGTAACGCCCGCCAGCACCTCCCCCAGGCGCCTCGGGCACTGCGGGCAGACCCGGTCCCCCATCCCCGGCCAGCCCGCAGAGCCCTCGGCGAACCCGCGACCCCTCAGTCGAAGATCGGGTCCCGGGTCCGGCTGCGCTTGAGCTCGAAGAAGCCGTCGGTCGCGGTGACCAGCATGACCCCGTCCCACAGCTTGGCCGCGGCCTCGCCGCGCGGGATCGGCGACACCACCGGGCCGAAGATGGAGGTCCCGTTCACCGAGATGATCGGGGTGCCGACCTCGTACCCGACCCGCTCGATGCCGTCGGCGTGGGAAGCCCGCAGCGCCTCGTCGTACTCGGTGGACTCCATCGCATCGGCCAGCTCGGCGGGCAGGCCCGCCTCTGCCAGCGCCGCCTCGACCGTAGCCCGGTCCTTGGGCGCCTTGTCGTGGTGGAACCGGTTGCCCAGCGCCGTGTACAGCGGGCCGAGTACCTCGGACCCGTACTTCTGCTCGGCGGCGACGGCCACCCGGACCGGGCCCCAGGCCTGCTTCATCAGCTCCTGGTACCGCTCCGGCAGGTCCTTGCCCTCGTTCAGCACCGCCAGGCTCATGACGTGCCAGCGGACCGCGACGGGGCGCACCTTTTCCACTTCGAGCATCCAGCGGGAGGTGATCCACGCCCACGGGCACAGCGGGTCGAACCAGAAATCGACAGGAGTGGCTTCCTGCTCGGCCACGTGCTTTCCCTCCTCGGGGGGCAGAAGGCCCGGAGGCGGGACGCCACCGGGGCACCGTTCGCGACAACCCGCATGCGGCGGCCGGCATTCCGCCGGCGGCGTGGGAAGATGCCGGAACGGCCGGAATCGCAGCGACCCTGACCGGGCCGGATCAGCAAAGGGGACTCAGACGTGGCGAACAACCTCACCCGGGACGAGGCGCGTGACCGGGCCCGGCTGCTCAGCGTCAGCGCCTACCAGGTCGAGCTGGACCTCACCGGCGGCGAGACCACGTTCACCTCGGTGAGCACGGTGACCTTCTCGTGCAGCCGCCCGGGGGCGGACACCTTCATCGACCTCACCGCGCCGGAGGTCGTGTCCATCACGCTGAACGGGCAGGACGTGCCGCTGGCCGCGTTCGACGGGAACCGGGTCGCGCTGACCGGCCTGGCAGCCGAGAACCAGCTGCGGGTGGCGGCCGAGTGCGCGTACTCGCGCAGCGGCGAGGGCCTGCACCGGTTCACCGACCCGGCCGACGGCGGCGTGTACCTGTACTCCGACCTGGAGACGTTCGACGCGCACCGGATCTACGCCTGCTTCGACCAGCCCGACCTGAAGGCCTCCTACCAGCTGACCGTCGTCGCGCCCGAGGACTGGCAGGTCATCTCCAACATGGCCCCGCTGGCGGCCGGGGAGCCCGTGGAGGACCGGCCCGGCGGGGTGCGGCGCTGGCGCTTCCCGCCGGCGCCGGTGATGTCCACCTACATCACCGCCGTCGCCGCCGGGCCGTACCACGTGGTGCGGTCCGAGTACGACGGCATCCCGCTGGGCATCTACTGCCGGGCGTCGCTCGCCCAGTACCTGGACCCGGACGAGATCTTCGAGGTGACCCGGCAGGGCTTCGGCTTCTTCCACGAGGCGTTCGGCGTCCGGTACGCGTTCGGCAAGTACGACCAGCTGTTCGTGCCGGAGTTCAAGGCCGGCGCGATGGAGAACGCGGGCTGTGTGACGTTCCTGGAGGACTACGTGTTCCGCTCCCGGGTGACCGACTTCGCCCGGGAGGTCCGCGCCGAGACGATCCTGCACGAGATGGCGCACATGTGGTTCGGTGACCTGGTCACCATGCGCTGGTGGGACGACCTGTGGCTGAACGAGTCCTTCGCCACCTGGGCGGGCACGCTCGCGCAGGCCGAGGCGACCCGCTGGGCGACCGCCTGGACCACGTTCGCGCAGCTGCACAAGGCGTGGGCGTACCGGCAGGACCAGCTGCCCTCGACCCACCCGATCGCGGCGGACATCCCCGACATCGAGGCGGTCGAGGTCAACTTCGACGGCATCACCTACGCCAAGGGCGCCTCGGTGCTCAAGCAGCTCGTCGCGTACGTGGGAAAGGACAACTTCCTGGCCGCGGTGCGCCGTTACTTCGGCCAGCACGCCTGGGGCAACGCCACCCTCGGGGACCTGCTGGCTCCGCTGGAGGAGGCGTCCGGCCGGGAGCTGACCGGCTGGTCCAAGGAGTGGCTGGAGACCGCCGGGGTCAACACGCTCCGCCCGGACCTCACCGTGGCAGACGGCCTGTTCACCGAGTTCGCGGTGGTGCAGGAGGCGCCCGAGTCCCACCCGGTGCTGCGGGCGCACCGGATCGCGATCGGCCTGTACGACCGCACCGGCGGCCGGCTGGTGCGCCGCCTGCGGGTGGAGACCGATATTTCCGGTGAACGGACGATCGTCCCCGAACTGGCCGGCCAACGCCAGCCGGACCTGGTGCTGATCAACGACGACGACCTCACCTATGCCAAGATCCGGCTGGACAGCCACTCGCTGACCACGCTGACGACCAGCATCGGCGAGTTCGCCGACTCGCTGCCCGCGGCGCTGTGCTGGGCGGCGTCCTGGGACATGTGCCGGGACGGTGAGCTGGCGGCCCGCGACTACGTGCGGCTGGTGCTGTCCGGGGTGGAGTCGGTGGCGGACATCTCGGTCGCGCAGACCCTGCTGCGGCAGGCCGGCGGCGCGCTGCGGCAGTACGCCGACCCGGCGTGGCGGCAGGCCGGGCTGGAGCTGGCCGGGGAGGCCCTGCGGGCGGCGCTGGAACGGGCCGAGCCGGGCTCGGACGCCCAGCTCGCCTACGTGCAGGCGCTGGCAGGGATGGCGGTCTCCCCCACCGACCTGGACCTGCTGCGGGGCCTGCTGGACGGCTCCATGACCGCCGAGGGCCTGACCGTGGACACCGAGCTGCGCTGGCGGCTGCTGCACCGGCTGGTCAGCCGCGGCGTGGCCGGGCCCGCCGAGATCGAGGCGGAACTCACCAGGGACCCGACCGACGCTGGCGAGCGCCGCGCCGCGACCTGCCAGGCAGCGGTCCCGGACCCGGGCGCCAAGCAGGCCGCCTGGCTGCAGATCGTGGACGGCCAGCTGCCCAACGCGGTGTTCCGGGCGATGCTGGCCGGGTTCGTGGACCTGGACCAGCCGGACCTGCTCAGGCCTTACGAGCAGCGCTACTTCGAGGTGGTCGGGGACATCTGGCGGGACTGGGGTTCCGACATGGCCCAGTGGTTCGTGGCCAACGCGTACCCGTCCTGGGTGAACTCGCCGGACACCATCCGCGCCACCGACGAGTACATCGCGCGCACCGACCCGCCGCCCGCGCTGCGCCGCCTGCTGGTCGAGGGCCGCGACAGCCTGGAGCGCTCCCTGCGCTGCCAGGAACGCGACCGCCAGGCCGCCACCGGCTGAGCGCTGGGTCCACCGCCCGCCCGGATCATGGAGCCGTCAGCTGACGGTCTTGACGACGGCGCGCAGGAGGGGGTGGTCGGGGAGGTCGTCCAGCAGGACCGGGCGGCCTTCGGCGTCGCACAGCGGGATTCGCCAGTTCGGGTACTCGGTGGTGGTGCCGGGCAGGTTCTGCTGGCGGCGGTCGCCGACGGCGTCCGTGAGCGACACCCCGATCAGCGCGGAGGGCGTGCGGGCCAGGTAGCCGTACAGCGCGAGGGTGAACGCGGCCGGGTCCACCGGCCCGGCCGCGAGCAGCCCCTCCCTGGTGAGGGCTGCCTGCCAGGCGGACACGGCCGACCGGGCGGCTGCTCGTTCACTCTCCAGCGACTGGGTCAGCAGCCCGAGCCGGGCCCGCAGCTCCACCTGCTCGCCGGACACCATCGCGGACGCCGGTGGCATGTCGTGGGTGCCGACCGTCGCCAGGGCGCCCCGGCGCCACTGGCCGGGCGGCCGCGGGCGGCCGTCCGGGCCGCGCTCGAACCACAGCAGCGAGGTGCCGAGCACGCCGCGGCTGGCCAGGTAGTCGCGGATCCAGTCCTCCACGGTGCCCAGGTCCTCGCCGATCGCCAGCGCCCCCGCCGAGGCCGCCGCGCCGGCCAGCACGCCGACCATGCCCTCGTGGTCGTAGCGCACGTAGGTGCCCCGGTCCGGGGTCATCCCGGCGGGCACCCACCACAGCCGCAGCAGGCCCATGACGTGATCGACCCGCAGCCCGCCCGCGTGGCGCAGCGCCGCGCCGATCAGGCCGGCCAGCGGCTGGTACCCGGCCCGCGCGAGCCGCCCCGGGTGCCAGGGCGCCTGCCCCCAGTCCTGGCCGAGCTGGTTGAACTCGTCCGGGGGCGCGCCGGTGCTGACCCCGGGCACCAGGAACGCCGCGCTGGCCCAGGAGTCGGCGCCGCCCGGGTGCGACCCGACCGCCAGGTCGGTGATGATCCCGATGGGCATGCCCGCGTCCTGGGCCGCGGCCTGCGCGGCGGCGAGCTGCTCGTCCGCCACCCACTGCAGCCAGGCGTGGAACCGGGCGCGGCCACCCGCCGTCTCCCGTTCCGCGATCACCGCCGGGGAGCGGGGGTCGCGCAGCGGCTCCGGCCACCGGCGCCAGTCCGGGCCGTGGTCCTCGGCCAGCACGCACCACAGGGACCAGTCCGCCAGCTCCTGGCCGTGCCGCACGCAGAACCGCTCGAACGCGGCGTGCCGCCGCTCGTCCATCGGCTGCCGGTAGACGATCTCCAGGGCGGTGCGCTTGGCCCGCCACACCTGGTCCCGGTCGATCAGGTCACTGGTGGCGTTGCGGGCCCGCAGCGGCGCGGCCAGCGCGTCGATCCGCCGCCGCCCCGCGCTGGACAGCAGCCGGTATTCGGGGATGTCCTCCACCCGCAGGTACAGCGGGGACAGGAAACGCCGGCTCATCGGCAGATAGGGCGACGGGCTCACCGGGGGCACCGGCTCGGCCGCATGCAGCGGGTTGATCAGCACGAACCCGGCGCCGAGGTCGCTGGCTGCCCAGGCGGCCAGGTCGGCCAGGTCGCGCAGGTCGCCGTGGCCCCAGGAGCCGCGGGAGCGGACCGAGTACAGCTGGGCGGCCAGCCCCCAGGTCCGGCCGGGCGGCGGCGCGGGCGCGGGCAGGGCGGGCACGGCCTTCGCCTCGGGGCTGCCCGGCCCGAGCGCCGGCGGCGGGAAGCCGTCCCCGAGGGCGGCCAGGATCGCTTCCAGCGTCTCCGCGGCCACTTCGACGTGCCGGCCCTGCCAGTCCCGGTAGGAGGTGGCGACTCCCCGGGCCTCGGCCCGCCGCCGTAGCTCAGCGCTCACCCTGCCATGATTACGGCTCGCGGCGGCGCAGCACCGCCCGGGGTTGGGTTCCGGCTCAGCCGGGCGTGATCTCGATGATCACCGGGGTGCCGGGCTGGCGGCCGCGGCCCAGGGCCGCCTGGACCGCCCGCACCGGCCGCAGCACCAGCAGGTCGAACCGGTACTTGCGCCGGAACAGGGGCTCGGCCCCGCTCATCGCGCCCGCGGGCAGCTGCCGCGCGGTCGCGCGGGCCGGGGTGCCGCGCAGCCGCCCGGTGGCGGTGCACGGGGCGATGGTGACCGAGGGATCGCGCCGGATCCGCCTGGCCTTCCCGGACTCGGCGTCCGTCTGCACCAGGATCAGCCCTTTGTCCTGAACGAACCACACCGGGGTGGCGACCCCCGTCCCGTCGCGCCGGTAGCTGGTGAGACTCAGATACCGGCCCGGCACCAGCGCCGCACCGGCGGTGTCGCCCGCGGCCCGGCCGGCCTGGCCGTCTGCTGCGGTGGCTTCCATCACGCGCCCCTTCCGTGGGTGTCCCGGTACCAGCGTCCCCGGCGCGCGGCCGTGCGGCCCGGGGGCCAACGTCCCCGGGCGGCGGGGCGAAGTGCCCGTTTGACGGGCCGGAGGCCCCTGGTACAAGCAGCCGCCGGGCGGGGATCATTAATGCTGATACAGGTGTCACGGGGGGAGACCGGATGCGCACGCTGCGCGCCACAGGAGCGCTGGTGCTCGGGCTGTACGGGGCGAGCTACCTGTGGCTGGCGCCTGCCGCCGTACCCGGCGGCGCGGGCGGGCCGCTGTGGGCGGTGGTCGAGGTACTGGTCATCATGACCGCCGCGGGCTTCGCGGTGGCCGGCTGGGGACTGGCCCGGGGCACGCCGTGGAGCTCCCGGATGACCATCGCGGCCGCGCTGGCCGGGCTGGCCACGCTGATCCCCTACCTGGTGGCCGTGCGCACCGTCGCGGTCGGCCATGCCGAGGTCAACGCGGCGCTGCACGGGCTCGGCTGCGCCGCGATCCTGCTGGTGATGCTGATCCCGCCCGCCGAGCGCACGCTCAGCCGCCGCGCCCGGGCCGCCAGGGACGGATTAGCCCCCGGCTGATCACGAACCGTTCATTTCCGGCCCCCCTGGAGGGGTCAGGAATGAACCGGCGGCGTTAACCGGCGCGGTGTGAGCATGAGGGCCACCCAGCAGCCGGCGAGCGCCTGCGCCGCCGCGGCCAGCAGCGCCACCACGAAGACCACGCTGACCCGCGGGGGCAGCCCGGCCAGGACCGAGAAGGTCCGGGCGACCTGCCACCCCGGCAGCCCGCCCGGTGCCGACCGCGCGAGCGGGACCGCCCAGCCGGCCGCCGCGGCGGCGGCGATCGCGGGCAGCACGGTGCGCAGCCGGAGCCGCCCGAACCGGGCCGCCACGCCCGCGGCCACCCCCACCGGCAGCGGCACGAACCACCAGCCGGGCGCGGCGCCGGCCGCGATGACGGCGGCAGCGGCCAGGGCGCCGGCCAGCCAGAGGCCGGCCGGCCCGCGGCGGGCCGGGTGCCACGACGGGTAGCGGGGACGGGGCGGCCTGGCCGGGTCCGGCGGCGGCACGCCGAGCCGGCCCAGCCGGTAGGAGCCGCGTTTGCCCAGCCTGCGTGCATCAGCCATGAGCAGTTACTTTCCCGGTCAGGAGGGCCGGCACCCACCCCCGCCTGCCGCCTACCGCTCCCGGCGGGGCGTGAGCACCGCGGCCACCCAGCAGCCGGCGAGCGCCTGCAGCACAGCGACCAGCAGCGTCACCGCGAAGATCAGGCTGGCGTGCGCGGGCAGCCCGGCCAGCGCGGCGACCGTCCGCGCGACCTGCCGTTCCGGCAGCCCGGCCAGCGCGGCCCCGGCCAGCGGCAGCGCCCAGCCCGCTGCGGCGGCCAGGGCGAGCGCGGGCAGGACGGCCCGCAGCGGCAGCGGGCCGTAGCGGGCGGCCGCACCCGCGGCGAGCCCCACCGGGAACGGCACCCACCACCAGCCGAGCGCGGCCCCGGCCGCGATGACGGCGGCAGCGGCCAGCCCGCCGGCCAGCCAGGCGGCGGCCCGGCCCCGGCGGGCGGGACGGAACGACGGGTGGTGCGGGCGGGCCGGCCTGGCCTGGCCCGGCACCCCCCGGCCGCCCAGCCGGTAGGAGCCGCGCCTGCCCAGCCGGCGGAGGTCAGCCACGATCGGTCACCCTCCCGGTCACGGGGCCAGCTCCCAGCGGATCTTCCCGGCCGGGTATCCGCCGGCCGGGGGCATGGGCAGGTGGCGGCCCGCCCACCAGGCCGCGACCTGGTCGGCGTACCAGGAACTGGCCGGGTTCTCGTTCTGGCCGCCCGGGTAGACGCCCTGGCCCGCGGCTGCCGACGGCCCGCTCCAGGCGACGATCATCCGCCAGCTCGGGCCGGTGTGCGAGACCAGGCCGCCGTCGGCCGCGTCTACCGTCCACGGGCCGCCGCCGGCCGGGCGGGGCCCGTAGCCCAGGGCGCCCGCGCCGGTGATCGACTGGAACTCGCGGCGGTGCAGCCGCCCCCACCGCCAGGAGCTGGGCGGCCCGGGCAGGGTGGCGGCCAGCCGGGCCACCGCGGCGGTGAACGCGGCCCGCATCACCTGCGGCGCGGTCCGGCGCGGGCCGCCCGGCGGGGTGAACGCCGGGTTGCCGGGCCCGGACAGGGTCCACGCCTGCAGGTCCTCGTCCAGGCTGAACAGGCCCGGGCTGACCCGCAGGCCGGCCGGGTCCTGCCGGACGGGCACCCTGGCCGCGTGCCACCACGGCTGGAACACCGCGGACAGGTAGCGGCTCCAGAACGTCCACCACACCGACGCCGCCGCGGACGACGCGGTCATGCCGCCGCGCCAGCCGCGCAGCAGCGCCGCGGCCGCCTGCTGCCGGGCGGTCAGCCGCTGGCCGCGCAGGGCGGCGAGCAGGCGCGGCACGATCTGGGCCGCGAGCGGGTCGGTCACGCTGGTCTGGGCGGCGGCGAACGCGCTGGCGGTCATCCGGGCCCGGCCGGACAGCAGCGAGCCGATCTGCTGCGCCCGGTAGCCGGGGTCGAAGAAGTCGGCGCTGGTGCCGATGTAGTACGGGTAGGCGGCGCTGACCGGCCGCTGGTTGGCGGTGATGACCAGGTGCCCCGGCGGGTCGTAGACCTGCGGCACGGCCTCCTGCGGGATGGTCCCGGCCACGTCGCTGGCGCCGGTGCCGGGCAGCGGCAGCCACGGGTCGCCGTGCGCGACCACCGGGTAGTAGCCGGCCGAGATGGCGCCGATGTTGCCGCGGTCGTCGGCGTAGACGAAGTTCTGCGTGGGCGCGTGCCAGGCGGCGAGCGCGGCCCGGAACTGGGCGAAGCTGGCGGCCCGGCCGACCCCGAGCATGGCGGCCAGGTCGGCCGAGGGCTGGTCGCCCATCCAGTCCACGGAGGTGGTCTGGCCCTGCCGGGTCATGACCGGGCCGTGCACGGTGAGGTCCACGGTGAGCCGCACCGGCGGCGCGCCGTGCACGGCGATCGTGTAAAGCAGCTGGCGCATCCGCCGCCAGGCGCCGCGCCAGAAGTACTGCCCGGGCCGGGCCCGGCTGGTCCGCTCGGTGTAGAAGAACGTGGCCTGGTTCTGGGTGTCAGTCAGCGACCAGGCGATGTGCGCGTTGTGCCCGAGCAGCACGCCGGGCAGGCCCGCGACGGTCACCCCGGTCACCGCCAGGCCGGGCGCGGACAGGGCCGCCTGGTACCAGACCGACGGCAGGGTCTGCGGCAGGTGCGGGTCGCCGGCCAGCATCGACCTGCCCGCCACCGCGGGGCCGTTCGCCGCCCAGGCGTTGCTGTCCGGGTACCGGTGCACCTGGCCCGGGGGCAGCGCGGAGACCTGCGCCAGCAGGCTGGCCGCGGCGCGGGCCGCCTGGAGGGTGGGCCGGGCCGGCGGCGGGCCCGCGGGCTGGCCGGGGGCGGCGCCGGTGCTCTCCGTAGGGCCCGAGGCGCCTGCCGTCGTGGCCGGCCCGGGTGACGCTACGCCCGCGGCTCCCGCCGCCGCGCGGCCTGCCGTGGCGGCTGTGGTCTGGGAGCTGGTGGCGGGCAGCGGGGCCAGGGGGAGCTTGCGGTAGGGGCCGGGATCGTACGGGAACTGGGCGCCGGGGGCCTGCACCGGGAACCAGGCCATGGTGCGGGCGGGGCCGAGGGTGCGCTCCAGCAGCGCGTAGTCCAGCGGGGTGGTGGTGAAGTCGAGCTGCTGGGTGAGGACGCCCTGGACGGCCAGGCTGTCGACCGGGGTCCAGTCGGCCGGGTAGGTGCCGGTCAGGCTGAACAGGGCGGGCCACTGGCCGGTGCCGCGGGCCTGGGCCAGGTAGTCGTTGACGCCGCGGGCGTAGGCGAGCAGGGCCTGGCCGGCCGGGCTGCTGCGAGGGGTCTGGGCCCATTCCTGCCGGGCGGTGCGGAGCAGGCCGAGCCGCAGCTCGAACTCGTCCGAGCTGACGGCGGCCGGGCCGGCCAGCTGGGCGAGCCGGCCCTCGCCGAGGCGGCGCTGCAGGTCCATCTGGGCCAGCCGGAACCGGGCGTGCAGGTAGCCGAGGGCCAGGAACGCGTCGCGGGCGGAGGCGGCGTGGATGGCGGGCACGCCGTGGCCGGTGAACCAGACCCGGGCCGGGCGGGACAGGCCCGGCACGGCCAGGGTCTGCGGGGCCGGCGGCTGCGCGCCCGGCGCGGAGTCCCACACCCCGTGCCCGGGGTCGAGCACCGGGCCGAGCGCGGGCACCGGCCCGGCCCCGGCCGCCAGCACCCACATCAGCAGCCCGGACAGCCCCAGCGCGATCACGGCGTGCCCGGCGCGCCCGGCCATCCGGGCGCGCCGCCGCCGCGGCTTCAATCCGATCACCTTCCGGCGACCCTCCAGGAGGCGATCTTCCTATGGGTTGCCCCGGTTCACCACAGCGCGGGCCGCCGGTGTGCCCACGGCTGCGCGGCCTCGATCTGAGCGGACAGGGAGATCAGGGTGCCCTCGCCGCCCATCCGGCCGGCCAGCATGACGCCGATGGGCAGACCCTCGGCGCTCCAGTACAGCGGCAGGTTGACCGCGGGCTGGCCGGTGACGTTGAACAGGGCGGTGAAGGGGGTGAACCGCTTCTGCCGCTCGAAGTTCTCCGCGGGCCCGACCTCCTCGAAGTACCCGACCGGGACCGGCGGGGAGGCCAGCGTCGGCAGCAGCAGCGCGTCGTACTCGTTCACCACCTTGAACGCCTGCCTGACCATGATCTGCAGGAACGCCTGCGCGAAGATCAGGTCCCCGGCCTGGACCTCGCTGGCGCGCTCCCGCAGGTACACGGTCAGCGGCCGGAGCCGGTCCGCGCGGGCCGGGTCCACCGGGGCCAGCGTGGACATCGCGTACCAGAGCGTCTCGAAGATCGGCACCACGTCCGGGCCCAGCGGCAGGTCGACGTCCTCGACCTCGTGGCCGAGCCTGGCCAGCAGCAGGCTGGCCTCCTCGTAGGCGGCGGCGCAGTCCGGGTGCACCTCGGCGCCCTCGACCGGCGGGGTCTTCGTCCGGCCGATCCGCAGCTTGCCGGGCTCGCGGCCCGCGCAGGCCAGGAAGGACTCGCCCGCGGGCAGCGGGGGGAGCGTGTACATGTCGCCGGGCTGGTTACCGGTCATGACGTCGAGCAGCAGCGCCGCGTCGGCGACCGTGTGGGCGAGCGGCCCGTCGATGCCGAGCCCGAACAGGTCGGGGACCATCGGCGCGCTGGAGATCCGGCCGCGGGTCGGCTTGATCCCGAACAGGCCGCACACGCTGGCGGGGATCCGGATGGACCCGCCGCCGTCGCTGCCCTGCGCGGCCGGGGCGAGCCCGGACGCCACCGCCGCGCCCGCGCCGCCGCTGGAGCCGCCCGCCGACCGGGCGGTGTCCCACGGGGTCCGCGCGGGCGGGCCGATCTCCGTCTCGGTGTAGCAGGGCAGCCCGAACTCCGGCGTCGCGGTCTTGCCGGTGAACACCGCCCCCGCGGCCCGCAGCGCCGCGGTCACATGGTCGTCCTCGGTGGCCACGTTGTCCTCGTACGCGGCCGAGCCGAGGGTCTGGCGCACCCCGGCGAGCATGTTGAGATCCTTGATCGGGATGGGCACCCCGGTCAGCGGCGGCAGCGACGCCGGGTCGTCCGCCCGCGCCACCGCCTTTTCGGCCATGTCGGCCTGCTCGCGGGCCAGCTCGGCGGTGACCGTGAAGAAAGCGCCCACGCCGGCATTCAGCCGGTCGATGCGCTCCAGATAATGCCCGGTCACTTCCACCGGGGAGAGCTCACGCTGACGGATAGCGGCGGCCAGCTGAAGGACCGTTAGGTCATGAATTTCAGTCACGCTACTGAACGGTAGCCGCGCGCCGCTTCCCGGTCCAGCGGCGGGCGGGCACCCCCTGCCGGTGGCCGTGTCCCGTAGGTCTTGGCCGTCGCGAGCGGCGGCAGGTGAAGGGGGAATGGGGAGGCGGGTGGGGGATCGCAAGGCGGAGGAGGAGCCAATAGCGGAGCTCTTGGCGACGACGACAACGCCGCGAGGCGCCCGCATGGGCGACGCGCAGCGGGCTGAAGATCTGCGGGACACGGCCTGGCCGGAACGGCGAGCCGGTCCGGCACTCCCGCCCGGCTGGGTGCTATACCGGCTAAAAGGGGAAGTCTTCGCGGCCGGGTGCACGCCGGGCGGCCCGGGCCGCCTTTCCGCGGACCTCCCTCGCGCTTTGTATTGATTCGATTACTCTGAGAATTGTGAATCGGGTGACCAGGCCGGTGGGGGCAAGAACAGGCCCGGGACCCGCGCCCGTGCCCGGGCCGGAAACCGGGCCCGGCGGAGGCGCGGCGCAGCCGGCTGCCCCGGCGGGCGGCATCGGCCCGCCCGGCGCCGTCGCCGCGCCGGGGAACGGCGCCCGGGAGGCCGCGCGGGCGCCCGGAACGCGGGACCCGGCGCCGCCCGGAACGCCGCCCGCGGGGGAGCCCGGAACGCCGCCCGCGGCGCGGCCCGGGAAAGGCGCCCCCGGCGGGGCGGCCACGGCCGGAAACGGCCCGCTGAGCTTTTTCCGTGACGAGCCGATCGAGCCGAGCCTGCTCCCGCTGTCCCTGCCCGCCCCGGCCGGGCCGCTGCCCGGCGCCGACTCCCTGCCGGGCCCGCCCGACGCTGAGGTGACGGGGATCCTCGGCATCGACCAGCGGACCGCCCCCGGGCCGTCCCCGGGCGAGGTGCTGTCCCGGATCGCGGCCGACCCCCGGATCACCTGGTGGGTGACCCGGGCGCTGATCTCCGTGGTGGCGGGCGTGGCCGTGACCCTGGCGGCCGGCTGGCGGCTGGGCATCACCGCGGCCGCGGTGGTGGCGATCGCCGACACCGTGTTCCGGGCCCGCACCTCTGCGATGATCCCCGCGCCGGCCCGGGTGACCTCCGCCCAGCGCCGGACCCGGCGGCGCCTGAGGCGGCTGACCCCCTCGGGCTACCTGGCCCTGCACAACCGGCAGATCCCCGGCAGCGACGAGGTCATCGACCACCTGGTGGCCGGCCCGGCCGGGGTGTTCGCGATCGGCTCGCAGCGGTGGGACCGGCGGCTGCCGGTCCGCGCGACCCACGGCGGGCGGCTGTTCCACGGCCCCTACCCGCAGGCCGGCCGGCTGCGGACGGCGTGCCGGGCAGCCGAACAGGCCAGCCAGCTGATCAGCGCCGCGCTGGGCGAGCCGGTCGCGGTCCGGCCGGCGATGGTGATCTATGGGCCGCCGGTGCCGTGGATCGTGGTCAAGATCGCCGGGGTGGACGTGTTCTCCGGCCGCCGGCTGCGCAGGTACCTGCGCCGGGAGACCGCCGCCAGCCGGGGCCGGCGGCTGGACGACCGGCAGATCGAGGTGATCGCCTCCGCGGCCGCGCAGGTCCTGCCCGCAGCCCGCTGACCCGCTGATGGCGGCCTGCCCGCCCCGGTAGGCTGGAAGCTTCCGGACCGGGACATCCCCTGCGCTGGCAGGCGCGGCCCGGGCCGCCTGGAAGGCCGCTGAGCCTGGAGGACAACATGCCGCCGCTGCGATCTCGTACTGTCACTCACGGCAGGAACATGGCCGGGGCCCGCGCGCTGCTGCGCGCCACCGGCGTGGCCCGGGAGGACATCGGCAAGCCGATCGTCGCGGTAGCCAACAGCTTCACCGAGTTCGTGCCCGGTCATGTGCACCTGCGTGAGGTCGGCCAGGTGGTGGCGGACGCGGTCCGCGCGGCCGGGGCGGTGCCCCGGGAGTTCAACAGCATCGCCGTGGACGACGGCATCGCCATGGGCCACGGCGGCATGCTCTACTCGCTGCCCAGCCGGGAGCTGATCGCCGACTCGGTCGAGTACATGGTCAACGCGCACTGCGCGGACGCGCTGGTCTGCATCTCCAACTGCGACAAGATCACCCCCGGGATGCTGATGGCGGCGCTGCGGCTGAACATCCCGACCGTGTTCGTGTCCGGCGGGCCGATGGAGGCCGGCGTGACCCGCGACGGCGAGACCGAAGGCACGGTCAAGCTCGACCTGATCGACCCGATGATCGCCTCCGCCGACCCGTCCGTGTCGGACGAGCAGCTCAGCGCCATGGAGGAGGCGGCCTGCCCGACCTGCGGGTCGTGCTCGGGCATGTTCACCGCCAACTCGATGAACTGCCTCACCGAGGCGATCGGGCTGGCGCTGCCCGGCAACGGCACCACCCTGGCCACCCACGCCGCCCGCAAGGGCCTGTTCGAGCAGGCCGGCCGCCTGGTGGTGGACCTGGCCCGGCGGTACTACGAGGAGAACGACGAGTCGGTGCTGCCGCTGGCCATCGCCACCCGCGACGCGTTCGAGAACGCGATGGCGCTGGACGTGGCCATGGGCGGGTCCACCAACACGATCCTGCACCTGCTGGCCGCCGCGCACGAGGCGCGCGTCGGGTTCGGTCTCAAGGAGATCGACGAGCTGTCGCGCCGGGTGCCCTGCCTGTGCAAGGTGGCACCGAGCAGCAGCTACCACGTGGAGGACGTGCACCGGGCCGGCGGCATCCCGGCGATCCTCGGCGAGCTGGACCGGGCGGGCGTGCTCAACCAGGGCGTGCACACGGTGCACAGCTCCTCGCTGCGCGCCTTCCTGGACAGGTGGGACATCCAGTCCCCGTCGGTGGCGCCCGAGGCGGCCGAGCTGTGGCACGCCGCGCCCGGCGGGGTCCGCACCGTCAGGCCGTACTCCCAGGCCACCCGCTGGAACAGCCTGGACACCGACCGGGCCGCCGGGTGCATCCGCGACATGAAGCACGCCTACACCGCCGACGGCGGCCTGGCCGTGCTGTACGGCAACCTCTCCCCCGAGGGCGCGATCGTGAAGACCGCCGGGGTGCCGGAGGAGCTCTGGCGGTTCACCGGCCCGGCCAGGGTGTTCGAGAGCCAGGAGGCCGCCGTCGAGGGCATCCTGGGCGGCAAGGTGGTGGCCGGGGACGTGGTGGTCATCCGGTACGAGGGCCCCAGCGGCGGGCCGGGCATGCAGGAGATGCTGTACCCGACCAGCTTCCTCAAGGGCAAGGGCCTGGGCCGCGCCTGCGCGCTCATCACCGACGGCCGGTTCTCCGGCGGCACCTCGGGCCTGTCCATCTGCCACGTGGCACCGGAAGCCGCCGCGGGCGGGGTGATCGCCCTGGTCGAGGACGGCGACCGGATCGAGATCGACATCCCCGCCCGCGACCTGCGGCTGGACGTGCCCGACGGCGAGCTCGCCGCCCGCCGCGAGCGGCTGCTGGCCAGCCTCGGCGACTACCGGCCGGCCGGGCGTGACCGGCCGGTCAGCGAGGCCCTGCAGGTGTACGCGGCGCTGGCCACCTCGGCCTCCACCGGCGCGGTGCGCGACATCAGCAAGCTGGCCGCGTTGCGGACGGGGGCGAGGGGAACCACGCGCTGAAGTTCGTTCACCATGAAGAATGTGCGTAACTGGATAGCTGGCGCGCGCCCGCGCACGCTGCCCGCGGCCATCGTCCCGGTGGTGGTCGGCACCGGCGTGGCCCTGGGCTACGGCCGGTTCTCCTGGTGGCGGGCGCTGCTGGCGCTGGTGGTCGCGCTGGCGCTGCAGGTCGGCGTGAACTACGCCAACGACTACAGCGACGGCATCCGCGGCACCGACGAGCGGCGGGTCGGCCCGGTCCGGCTGGTCGCCTCCGGGCTGGCCCCGCCCCGCCAGGTGCTGGCCGCCGCGCTGGCCTGCTTCCTGGCAGCGGGGGTGGCCGGCTTCGTGCTGGCCGCCGTCACCTCCTGGTGGCTGCTGCTGGTCGGTGTGGCCGCGGTCGGCGCGGCCTGGACCTACACCGGCGGCAGCCGCCCCTACGGGTACCGGGGGCTGGGCGAGGTCGCGGTGTTCGCGTTCTTCGGGGTGGCGGCCGTGGTAGGCACCGCCTACGTGCAGATGCACACGGTGACCTGGCTGGCGGTGGCCGCCTGCGTCCCGGTCGGCCTGCTCACCTGCGCCCTGCTGGTGGTCAACAACCTGCGCGACATCCCGTCCGACACCGCGGCGGGCAAGCGCACCCTGGCGGTCATCATGGGCGACCACCGCACCCGGCTGCTGTACGCGGCGTGCGCCCTGGTTCCCTACGTCCTGGTGGTGGTCATCGCGCTGGCCCGGCCGCTGGCGCTGATCGCGCTGGTAACCGTGCCGCTGGCGCTGGTCCCGGTGCGGGTGGTCCGCTCCGGCGCGGCCGGCCCGGCGCTGATCGCCGCCCTGGGCCGGACCGGCAGCCTGCTGCTCGCCTTCGGCGCGCTGCTCACCCTGGGCCTCGCCGTCCGCCTCTGACGGCCCGCCCGGGGCTGGCCGGCCAGCAGTCAGCCAGCCGCCCGCTCCGGCGGGTAGGCGCAGCGGAGCAGCTCGACGAGGCGGGGAAGCAGCGGCGTGAACCGGCCGGTGCCCCAGGCGGCGCCCGGCTCGTTCGCCATGTGCTGGCTCATCACGCCGGCCACCAGGGCTGACAGCAGGTCCATGCCAGCGCTGGTGGCGGCGCCGGAGCCCAGCTCGCCGGTGGCGGCGGCGCTGGCGAGCGCGCGGCGGAACAGCTGGGACATCTCCTGGCTGGGGGCGAACGCCTCAGCAGAGGGGGTGAAGTGCGGGATGGGCCGCCAGAACAGCAGCTGCGCCAGTGCCGGGTTCGCGGCGGCCCAGCGGCCCGCGGCCTCCGCCGCGGCGTGGACGGTGGCCATGCCCGGCGGCGCGCTGGCGACCGCTGCGCGCAGTGCGTCCAGGTGGTCGAGCTGCCCGCGCCGGAACAGCTCGTCGTACACGCTGAGCAGCGAGGGGAAGTACTTGTAGATCGACGGTGCCTGCACGCCCAGACGGCGCGCGATCTCGGCGACGGTCAGCCCGCCCACGCCCTCGTCCGCCATGACCTGCACGGCGATGCCGAGGATCTCGGTGATGGTCTCCTGCCGCCGCCTGGCCCGCCGGTCCGGCTGCGCACTGGTGGATGCGGGTGGTGGACGCCGTGACCTTCCGCCGCCAGCAGCTGGGCCGCAACCTGGCCACCACCCTGGCCCGGCTCAAGGCGGCGATCGAGTCAGCCTCCTGACCGGCACAGCCCGCCCCGGTGCGCGGCGCCCGGCCGGGCTAGGCAGCCGCGGGAGCGTGCCCCTCGCGGTTGTCCGCCGGGGGCTGGCCGGCCCCGGCGTCCGGGCCAGCCGGGCCGGCCGGGGCGGCCGCCGCGTCGGCCGCCGCCGGCGTGCTGCCGTCCGGGGCGGGCACGGCGGGCGCCTTCGGCGCGGCGGGCGCCGCGCCGAAGGCGCTGGCGACCGCCTTGATGGCGTTGGTGAGCTCACTGGGGAGCACCACCACGGTGCTGCCTTCACCCTGGGTGAGCTCCGGCAGCATCTGCAGGTACTCGTAGGCGAGCAGCTCCGCGTCCGGCCGGCCCTCATGGATGGCCTGGAAGACCCGGTCGATGGCCTTGGCCTTGCCCTCAGCACGGAGGATCTCGGCCTCGCGGCTTTCCATTGCGTCCTTGATGCTCTGCGGCGGATCGATGGTCATGATTTCGACCCGGGTGACCCCGATCCCCCAGTCGTGCACTGTTGTGGCGTTGAGCTGGCCGAGCAGGACCTGGTTGATCCGCCGGCGGGCGGTGAGGGCCGTCTGCAGGGTGATGTCGCCGAGCACGTCCCGCAGCACCGTCCCGGTCAGCTTCTCGATCCCGCGCAGGTAGTTCGCGATGTGGTAGTCCGCCTGGTACGGGTTGTAGATCTTGAAGTACAGGACGGTGTGGATGGTCAGGTCAACGTCGTCCTGGGTGATGACCGGCTCCCGGATCGACAGCACCTGCTCACGCTGGTCGATCATGGGCCGCAGCCGGTCCACGAACGGGATGATGAAATGCAGGCCCGGTTCCAGCGTCTTCCGCCAGCGCCCGAAGCGTTCCACGTTGCGCGCCCGCGCGTGCGGCACCAGGCACACCGATTTGTAGGCCGCGATGATGAGAAGGCTGGCGACCGCCAGACCGAACAGGGCCCAGAACACGTCCATGGCTACCCCCAGGAACCCGCGCGGGGCGCACCCAAGGCGGGCCTGCCGCCCCAGTTGAGACGCTACGCGCGGTGCCCGCTGCCGGGCCAAGGCCGTTGGTCCCTCCGGCAACGCCAAACGGCGTACCGGCGGAAACCGCCAGGGCAGGCCCGGCGGATCCCCGCAGCGGTACCTCAGCTGCCGCCCCTATCTGCCCCGGCACACGATCGAGCTCGGGCACCGGGAGGCGGTCACGATCGTCGCGATCGCCGGAACGGCGCGGAGCTTCTGCGAGTTCAGCATCAGCATCACCGGCACCGTCAACGGGGAGCGCTTCTACCAGGTGGTCTCCGACCACGGGGCGCCCTTCCGCGTGACCGCGGCCCCCGCGGGGTTCCTCCGTTCGGCGCCGTTCTCCCTCACCGGCACCGGCTACGGGACCGTGTACGACGGCTCGGATTCGCGGAACTGGCAGCTCGCCCGGAAGCACCGCCCGGCTCCCGCGCGGCGCTGACCGCGGCCCGCGCCGCGCCCGGCGGCCGCCTGCGCCGTTCTCACCGGTGACCCGCGCTGACGGCGCAGCACGGTTCTTTCGAAAGATCCTGGCGGAACTGCCCCGGTGCGGGCGGCCGCCCGGCGGCGCGGCGGAGCCGGGCCAGCCGCCGGGCGAACTGCGCCACAGCCGAGGCCATCGTGCCCATCCGCTCGTCGGCGGCCTGCGGCCCGCCCGGTGCCACCGGGCCGCCCGCCAGCGCGCGCACGAACTGATCCGGCAGGTACATGCCCGATCACCCTCTTATTTTTCGAAATGATTTCGCCATCTCCTGCAGAGTATCAGCCCGCTACCGGGTGCTGTCAACGCAATATTGAGGTAGTATTTTTCGAAAAGGATGGCCGGGGCAGGAGGCGGGCATGCCGCGGAACGCGGTGCGGGGGACGACG